>JAZBPC010000115.1:0-85762 GCA_036351455.1 Desulfuromusa sp. | reverse complement strand
TTCCAACCGCACAGATACGCCGAGAGAAATCAGCCTCATTCGATAGAAGGCTATTTAAAAGAAGTTTGGGCCCAATCAGACCCCGCGCAGATATTCAACCAGAACCCGCACACCAAAGCCAGTCCCCCCCTTGGGCTGCCCAGCGTTACCACTTCCTTCCCACGCCATCCCGGCAATATCGAGATGTGCCCAGCGATAGTCATCGGCAAATTTTTGCAGAAACGCCGCCGCAGTAATGGTCCCAGCGGCTCGCCCGCCAGTGTTTTTCACGTCGGCAAAATCACTTTTGATCAATTCAGAGTATTCTTCCCAGAGTGGCAACTGCCAGAGCCTTTCCCCACTGGACTCGCCAGCTTTGAGTAATTGCTGTATCAGCCCATCATGATTGCCCAGAACACCGGCAGCACAATTCCCCAGCCCAACAATAACCGCCCCGGTCAAAGTAGCGACATCAATGACAACACGTGGTTCATAGAGGCCGACATAGGTCAGAGCATCAGCCAGAATAAGCCTGCCCTCAGCGTCAGTATTCAAAACTTCAATGGTTTTGCCCGACAGTGAGGTGAGGATATCACCCGGACGGATCGCTGACCCGGAAGGCATATTTTCCACTGCCGGCACCACCGCAACCAGATTGATCGGCAACTTCATCCTGGCAGCAGCCACGATGGTTCCAAGGACAGCAGCGGCGCCCCCCATATCCATCTTCATCTCGTCCATTTTTTCCGCCGGTTTCAGGGAGATGCCACCAGCATCAAAAACCACCCCCTTACCAACCAACGCGATAGGTTTATCCGTTTTCTCTCCACCCAGGTACTCCAGAACAATCAGATATGGCTCACGTATGCTCCCCTGGGCGACACCAAGCATGGCACCAAAACCTTGCCGTTCCAACTCCCGCTGATCCAACAATTTGGCATTGATTCCGAATTGCTCAGCCATGGCAACAGCTTGCATTGCCAGGTATTCTGGTGATTTCAGATTGCCCGGAGCGTTCACCAGGTCGCGGGCAAAACAAACTCCGGTACAGATGGATTCAGCCGTAGTAACAGCAGCTTCAGCCATGGCAGTACTTTCACTGGCAGGAAGCAACAAAGTGAGATGATCCAAGGCAACGGGTCTGCCCTCTTTCTCTTTTGGTAAATAGCGGTCATAACGGTAATCGGCCAGCAGAGCCCCTTCACTCATAGCCTGAATTTTATCACCGAAGGCAGCTTTTTTGATCGGTATCTGAGGCAGTGCAAAAACAAAATTTCCCAATTGTTTTTCAGCTAAAAACTTAACGGCACTACTGCTGACCTGACGTAGAGAGCGAAGCGTAAAGTCTGATTCCTTGCCTAACCCGACGAGTAAAATCCGTTCAGCAGCAGTCTGAGCACCACCATGCAAAAGAAGAAACGATCCCTTACCCGCAGTAAACTCTTTGCTTTTAGTTGCGCGACTGAAAACCCCTTCCAGTTGTTGATCAAGCTGAAGCAGCGCTTCTTCTTTGTATTTCCCGGCAAAAACTCCCAGAACCAGACAAGCTGTTTTCTGCTCCAGAGCATTCCCTTTTTTGACTGTTATTTTCATAATATTTTACCCTTATCTCCTGTTAATTTGTCGATTGCAGCAGCAACTTTCTGAGTTGCTGCTGCAATTGTTTCCAGTTCAACTTCAACCCTCTGTTCCGGCAATGTATGCATATAGAGCGGATCATAGTAGCGAACCATCAATTCACGCACCAATTTATCCCATTGCCCGGAATTTAACAATTCCAGGAACTCCGCAACTACCTTGCCCCCCAAACGCTCTTTTAAAGCATTGATGGGCCTTTTAAACTGATCTCGCAACTGATCCAGGGCAGGATAATCTTCCAGAATGATTTGGGTGCGAACATCCAGTGAGGCTGTAATCCAAAGGCTGGTCTGAGTCTGCATCGCTTGATGAAATAATTTTGGCACCATCACCCGACCGATATGAAGGCTCTCCCCTTCTGTTACCAAGTAAGGTCTATGCCGCAACTGCTCCAAACGATCCCAAAGCAACGCTTCAAACTGTTTTTGTGAAGGTTGTGGCTCAAGACCCAGGGCTCCAAAGGCGCTTCCCCGGTGGTTGGCCAACCCTTCCAGATCAATAACCGGATAGTCCATCTGCTGCAAATGATTCAAGATCCGAGTTTTCCCCACCCCGGTCAGCCCTCGCAGAACAAAAACCGGCGGCCATTGCTGCTGTTCAAAATAATCAAGAACTTTGCGGCGAAATCCTTTATGCCCTCCAAGCAGCTGACGAGCAGGTATTCCAGCCAAATTCATAAATGACGTCATCGCCAGAGAGCGCATCCCTCCCCGCCAGCAAAAAACAATCACCGGGCCGGGATGACCAGAACGAAAACCTTCAACCTGCTCCATCAGCATGGGAATCTTCGGCGCAACCAGCTCCACCCCCAGTTTTCGTGCATCCCTTTTTCCCTGTTGTTTAAACAGAGTGCCAACCCGAACACGTTCTTCGTTGCTGAAGATAGGGACATTTACTGCCCCGGGAATGGTAGACTCGGCAAACTCGGCCGGAGTTCTTACATCTATGATCAAGGCACCATTGCGCCGCTGTTCTAAAGCTTTTTCTAGCTCGATCGTTTCCTGCATCTATAATTCCAATACCTATTCAAATGCTCAAAGTATTTTCTATTCTAGTGTCCATTCGGAAACTAGGGGTAACACGAAATAGCTTTCATATGGGAAACGAGCAATTTTTCGCAATGTCAGGAATATCAAGTATTTGAGCGGAGGCGTAAAACTATACCCCACACAAATAAATATTTAGATTGACACAGAGATTGCCAAAAAGGGCCGTTTCCGGATGAAAACTACACTAATGACCATGCTGACACAAGAGAATGCAAAAAAGAAAAAGAAACAGGTTGACCAAACCGCTTAAGTCCGATATGGTCTGCACCCGTTGTCGCGGGATGGAGCAGTCTGGTAGCTCGTCGGGCTCATAACCCGAAGGTCGGGGGTTCAAATCCCTCTCCCGCAACCAAAAAAATTCAGGGACTTGCATTTGTGCAAGTCCCTTTTTTGCTATCTATATAACCAATTAGAAAACAGGTCTATGCTTACAACTGTAAGATCACTCTTTGTTTGCCGCCCGTCCCCTGCCCCGCTGAACATTCACCAGCAGTAACAAGCCACCACCAACAATAAAAAAACTGCCAAGGGCCAGAATTGAATTGCGTGAACTACCGCTGAAATCGGCTACCAAGGCAAAAAGGAGTGGCCCAAAAATGGCTGCAAACCGTGAGCTGATGGTGAAAAATCCAAAAAATTCAGCCGCTTGCTGTTTTGGCACCATGCTGGCGAAAAGTGAGCGACTCAGAGCCTGACTACCACCAAGGATAATAGCAATCACCCCGCCGAGGATCCAGAACTCCACAGAACTGGTCATTCTATAAGCAAAAACACAGACGAGTAAAAACATGGCAAGGCTGCAGAAGATGGCGTTCCGTGTCCCTATTTTTGCACTCAGACGGGCAAACAGCAGAGAACCCGGCATGGCCATAAACTGAATCATGAGGAAACAACCAATAATGACTCCTTGGCTGAGTTGCAGTTCTTCTCGCGCATAGATGGCAGAAACACTGATAATTGTCTGAATACCGTCGTTGTAACAGAGAAAAGCGAGCAGAAAGATCAGGAGATCAGGATAGCGTGAAAGCTGCCTGAATTGATTGAGGTAGGATTTCAGATTGAACTGAAATTTGCTCTGTGGGCGCTTTTCTGTTTTGGGTAAGTAGATGAATGTTGGGATGGCAAAGACAAACCACCAGCACGCCGTCAGAAAAAAACCAAAGCGCGTTGCCGCGCTTCGATCAGCGAAACCAAAGCTGGAAAACTTAAGGATGACAAGAAAAACCAGGGCCAGCAGCAGGCCTCCGCCAATGTATCCATAGGCAAATCCTCGTGCTGAGAGCTGGTCGGTTCTACTGCTGGGGACAAGGATAGGGAGATAAGCATTATAAAAAATATTCGCTCCTGCGAAAGCCAGATTGCCAAGGATAAACAGCCCTGCAGCCATCAAGTAATCCCCGACACCGGTCAACGCAAGTAACGCGGTCGAACCACATCCACAGAGCCAGAAAATCAGCATCAAACTTTTATGCCAGGCATTGCGATCAGCTACCGCACCAAGAACCGGAGCAGCAAAAGCGAGTATCAGCATTGATGCAGAGACGCTGTATCCCCAAAGGCTGGAGGCAGAAAACAGATGTTTACCGAAAAAAGGAAGACTGACGCCACCCTCAGGAACCAGAGAAACAAAATAAACCGGCAACACCGCTGCAAGGATAACGGTTGCAAAAGCCGAGTTTGCCCAGTCGTAAAGACACCAGCCAAAAACAGCTTTATCTGCTTGATGATCCAGAATTTTTCTCTTCATATTGACATAAACCTTTTACACCTGTCTTCAATCTTGGATCGTACAATAAAAGTGGTGCAAAAGTAGACAGGTTTGTTTCCAGAAGCAGCAATGACCCATATTATGCAGCAGGTGAATTGAGCTGTAAAATCTCACGAAATAAAGCAGGCCACCCGGGGGCGGCCTGCTTTGTAATAAATATCTGTCTGTTTATAAGAGTTATTCAGGGTTCAATCGTGCTGCCGAGCACCTGCAGAAACTTTCTGATCCATTCGGGATGTGCCGGCCAGGCAGGGGCTGTCACCAGATTTCCGTCGATGTGGGCATCACTGAAGGTTTCATTATTGGCGAGCCAGCTACCACCGGCCTGTTCTACATCGGGTCCGACGGCTGGATAAGCGGAGCAGGATCTTCCGTTGATCACGCCGGCTGCAGCGAGAATCTGCGGACCGTGGCAAACAGCAGCAACGGGTTTGTTGTCACGGAAAAATTCCCGAGTCAGTTCCAGAATTTTCGCATCCAAACGTAAATACTCTGGAGCACGTCCCCCGGGGATAATCAGGGCATCATAATCTGAAGATTTTACGGTTTCAAAGTCTGCATTGATGTGAAAATTATGCCCGACTTTTTCACTGTAGGTCTGGTCACCTTCAAAATCGTGTATTGCTGTTTTGACCGTGTCACCAGCTTTTTTTCCGGGACAAACGGCATCAACCTGATGACCGACCATGGTGAGCATCTGAAACGGCACCATTGCTTCGTAATCTTCAACAAAATCACCAACGAACATCAGTATTTTTTTCTGCGCCATGTGAATCTCCTTTTAGTTAGTGTTTATGTTGCACTCTACGGCTTTCAACTCTACAGAAGTGGATCAGTTGTATAAGCGATATTCGCAGCTTCTGAAAGATACCGCTCCATCGGCTTATTGGCCCGAATATCTTCAACCCAGTTGGGATTCAAAAGCAGCGACTTACCACTGAGGACAATATCAGCATCTTCCAGTGCTTGATCAGCTGTGACACGGTCAAAAATCCCTCCACAAATCATCAGTGGAAGTCCTGTAACCTCGCGAGTCAACTGGGTCATATTCTTGTCGGTGTCAAAAGCCTTTTGACTGAAGTCATAAGTTGATACCGAGATAGCATCAATTGGCTCTTGCGAAAGAAGCTTGATAATCTCCTGATACTCTGCCGAAGAACCAAAAAGGGAGACTTCCATATCTGCGATTCCCCAGTTGGAAATCCTGAACGTCAACAAACGATCAGCTGGAATAGCCTTTTTAACCGCCTGAATCACCTCATGGGCAAAACGGTAGCGATTTTCCACCGATCCACCATATTGGTCATTACGTTTATTGGAGTAAGAGGACAAGTATTGGCTGATCAGATAACCGTGTGCCCCATGAATTTCAATGCCATCAAAACCGGCTTCCACTGCTCCTTTGGCAGTCTCAACAAAACCTGTAACCACATGTTCAATATCGAACGAACTCATGCTCTCTGGGACAGTGTAAGGGGCGCCGGTCAGAGGATTCTTCTGTGTTGGAGTTATGGGGCTGGGCGCAATAGTACGATTTGCCGGATTCACCTCTGGCCAAGCCATGCGTCCACAATGGAACATCTGCATGATGGCAACAGCACCTTCGTTATGAATCTTTTCAACGACGGGTTTCCAGGCGTCTATTTGAGGTTGAGTCAATAATCGCGCCTGCCCGGGATACCCCTGAGCACTTTCATAATCGGTAACAATTGCCTCTGTATGGATTACGCTTACATTATTTTTCGCGCGACGAACCAGAAAATCAAGCACATCCTGACGCGGAATACCATCAACTCCAGCCGACATCCGGGTCATTGCGGCAACACCTATACGATTGTTTAATTTGAGATTTTTCAGTTTAAACTCTGTAAAAATTTTGTCTTTATTCATAACTATTCTGCTCCCTTCACTTCTCAGGCTTTGAATTTTCCTCAAAATGGGAAAAGTCATCTAAACTGGGTTTTAAAAAAACAGCAACCCCTCCCGTCAGTATACAACAAATTCACAGTGAATATTTGCAGACAGCGTATCCTTCTGCTACCCTATCTCACGCTGATCAAACCTATATATAAACTTTGATCTGGAGGAATCATGAGCAACAAGGACTTTATTGCTGAAACACGCTATCAATTGGCAGCTGAACAAGGAAACGCTGAAGCCCAATATAATTGGGCACGCATGTGTGAAAGAGGCAATGGAGCTGTTCAGGATTACGCTGAAGCAGCAAAATGGTACAGCAAAGCTGCTGCACAAGGAAATATTCGGGCGCAACTCGCTCTGGGTTATCTCTATGAGCATGGAAATGGAATTCAACAGGACCATTCCAAAGCTGTCTACTGGTACCAGAAAGCTGCAAATCAGGGTGATGCGGATGCTCAATACAGTCTTGGTGTTATGTTTGCCTTCGGTCAGGGCGTTGTTGCAGACAACAATAAAGCGCAGATGTGGTGTCAAAAAGCTGCCGAACAAAATCACGTTGAGGCCCAATATACCTTGGGTATGATGTACGCCACAGGAGAAGGACTGGAACAAAATGAACAAGAGGCCGTTAAATGGTATCGGCTTGCCGCTCAACAGGGAAATGCAGATTCACAGTTCAATCTGGGAGTCATGTACGCCTTCGGCCAAGGGGTCGAAAGAGATGCCGTTCAAGCCGCTAAATGGTGCCGGATGGCAGCGGAGCAGGGCCATGTCGATGCTCAACATAATCTCGGTTTCATGTATGCCAAAGGTGAAGGGGTTGAATGTGACCCTTTTGCTGCTGTCCACTGGTACAAACTAGCTGCAGAACAAGGAGATATTGACGCTCAGTACAATCTTGGCAGCATGTATATCAATGGCAAAGACATCCCCCAGGATTACGATGAGGCTCGTTATTGGTGGACCTTGGCAGCTGAGCAAGGAAATGCTGCGGCCCAGTACAATCTCGGGGTTTTGTATGTCTTTGGATATGGTGTTGTGAAAAGTGATACCGAAGCGGTTAAATGGTGGAACAAAGCAGTTGAACAAGGGTATACCGATGCACAATATAACCTCGGCGGAATGTATGCTTTGGGAAGAGGGGTCCCAAAAGATCACATCAAGGCCTATATCTGGTTGAGTCTTCCTGCCGAAAAAGGGCATGAAGATGCAAAAAAAGCTCTTGAATCTTTGGAAAACAAAATGTCGCCGGCACAGATAGAAACTGCACGGCGTGACGCAGAAAAGGTCTGTCAAAGACTGGAAAAAAATATTGGGTAGTTTGAGGCTGGTAAAAACCAACCAGCCTCATAGATCTGAAGCCTTATACCAACCTGTCGATCTCGAGAAATTTATCCATCATTTCAACCAGGTAGGGAATCTGAGGTTTGGTGGCATAGCCATCAGCACCAACCTGATCACATTTAGCTGCCATCTGCTCATTGATCAGTGATGAGAACATAACAACTTTTATATCTCGCAACACAGGATCATCCTTAATTTTTTTACACAAAGTCAAACCATCCATTTTCGGCATTTCAATATCGGAAATCAACAGATGCAGCAAATCACTCAACTGCTCTCCTTCAACGACTCGCTGTCTTATCTCCATGATTTTATCGTAACATTTCTGACCATCGACAAAAACTTGCAAGTCCGTATAATTTGAACCTTTTAAAACTTTTTCAATGCCATTGCGAATCAAAGCCGAATCCTCAGCCATCATCAATTTCATTTTTTCCCTCGTGTGGGGCAGTTTTTCCAACATTTCTTCAGAGTGAAGATCCGCTTCGTAATCAAGGTTAGCTTCCGAATCAAACTCAGCAACAATATGTTCCAGATCGACAATCAGAATTTCCCGGCCCTCAATATTGACACTCCCGGTAAACCGAGGCCGATATTGATCAATAAAGCTGGCCATCGGTTGTACATCTTCCCAGGAGACCCGGTGGATCTGATTCACCCCGTCAACCTTAAAACCATTGACTCGGTCATTAAATTCACAGACCAAAACAACTTGGCGGATATCGTCCTCAAGATCTTCATTCTGCTGACCCATGTGAGCCTTCAGATCAATCAGGGGAATAGTCGTCCCCCGTAGCAACAGTGTCCCAAGCATTCCTTCCCCGCTCCCAGGAACAACCGTCAATGCATCCTGATCAAAAGTAATAATCTCTTTCAATTTATGCACATTGATGCCAAAGGGCTGAGTCCCGAGATAGAATTCAATGATTTCCATTTCATTGGTCCCAGTTTCAAGAAGAATCTCCTGTTTCTGATACTCACTCATCGGTCGACCTTTCATTGGGTTTATATTGACACAATATGATTATTTGATCACCTTAATCATATTGTGTCAATGTTTATCACATATTTTTCTCTACAAAAAAAATCTTTTTGTGTATAATATGTCATTAAATTTAACTTACAGTCCGTCTGGGGGGCTTCATGACAGACATGGCACAATCACATTATCAGTTGGGGATGAACTACTTTCAGGGAAAAGGAGTCGAAAAGTCTTTTTCCGAAGCGCTGAAGTGGTTCCGGCTTGCCGCTCAACATCGACACGCAAGAGCTATTTTTATGCTCGGCAGGATGTACGACAAAGGAATGGGAACTACAGAAAATCCTGCAGAGGCCTCAAAGTACTATCATCAGGCAGCTGAACTGGGATATTCACGAGCGCAAAACATCCTCGGCCAAAACTACATCAAAGGTCGTGGAGTTTCAGCGGACTACGATCAAGCACTGCACTGGTTTCGCAAGGCTGCTGATCAAAACTTTTCTGATGCACAATACAATCTCGGCTTGATGTATGCCAAAGGACACGGAGTTCCAAAAGACTTCATCGAAGCCAAACGCTGGTGGGGGATGGCTGCCGAGCAGGGAAACCCCAAAGTTCAGTTTACCCTTGGACACATGTATCTGGTCGGAAAAGGGGTCAAAAAAAATTATTCAAAAGCACGTCAATGGTTGCGGCAAGCTGCGGACCAGGGCCTACCAACGGCTCAATATCATCTGGGAATGATGTACGCCAAAGGAACAGGAGTTTTACAAAGCTACACTGAGGCCCGCAATTGGCTACAGAAGGCAGCTGAACAGAATTATCTGGATGCCATCTATAACCTGGGTAAACTTCTCAGTTCCGGGAGTGAAGAGGTACGCGATCCTACTTCTGCAGTTGCCTTGCTAAAACAAGCCGCTACACGTGGTCATCAACGAGCACAGGTCATGCTGGGTCACCACTTTATCAAAGGGGTTGGCACTGCCCAAGATCTGCAGCTGGCCTACCATTGGTGGCTGGAAGCAGCCAATGCGGGAAGCGCTGATGCCCAGTACAATCTGGGGATTATGCACCTTAACGGAAAAGGGGTTAAAAGAGATTTTCTGGAAGGAAAAAGATGGCTGACCCACGCAGCAGATCAAGGGCACACCAAAGCCCAATACTGCCTTGGAGTCATGTACTCAACCGGTAAGGGAGTCCCGCAGGATATGGATGAAGCATTTCGTTGGAAAGAAGCTGCTGAGTTCTGGGAAACATTATAAACAACAGATCCAAACAAAATTATTCATTCTTGCATATTAAATGCATTTGTGCATAATAGGCGTTATGCACAAACTTATATCCAATATCCCCCCCCAGGCACTGGTCGATGCTACCGCACGTATAATGATTACAGTGGACCAGAGCGGGGCCATATCCTTAGTCAGCAGCCTTGCCCGAGAACGTCTCAACATTTCTCCAGGAGACCTCCTTGAAGACGAGCTTCCGGAACTCTGGTCATACGTAACCGGAATCCTTAAGAATTTACAGGTAAGCTGTGATGTCCCTTTGCAAATTCAGGGTCAGGAATATCTCGCTGGCATCAATCCAATCATAGAAAATAACATCACCAGCGGTGCTGCCTGCATTCTCGTTGACAGCACTCAGCTCGACACCATGGCACGCAGCCTTCCCTCATTTCAGGCGCTTTCACGCCAACTCGATACAATTATTGACTCCTCCTCCGATGGGCTTTTCGTCTGCGACGCCAATGCTAATGTGATCCTCATGAATCCCGCATCTGAAAAAATTCATAACCGCCCAGCTGCAGAGATTGTCGGTCGCAATATGCGTGAACTCATCGAGGCTGGATTTATTGATCGTTCGGCCGCCCTGGAGGCCAGCATCAGTAAAAAACGGGTCAGCCTGCTCCAAAACAAGGATGGCCACAAACTGATTTCTATCGCAACGCCTGTTTTTGGTGAACAGAATGAACTCATCAGAATTGTTGTCAGCGAACGCAATATCACTGAAATTGACAATCTGCAACACGAACTGGAAGAACAACAAGCACTTAAGGACAGCCTCCGTGACCAAATACTGGCAATGCAGCAAGTCGAACTCGATTCACAACCCATCATTGCCCGCAGCCCAGCCATGATTCGTGCCCTGCAACAATCAATCAAGGTCGCAAATGCAAATTCTTCAGTGCTCTTACTCGGAGAATCGGGGGTTGGTAAAGGGTTGATAGCAGACCTGATTCACAAAAATTCACGCCGTTCAGAACAACCTTTAATCAAAATAAATTGTGGTGCCATACCAGAGTCTCTAATTGAAGCGGAGCTGTTTGGTTATGAAAAGGGAGCTTTTACCGGAGCTCAAACCAGTGGCAAACCGGGGCATTTTGAGTTGGCTGATGGTGGAACCCTGTTTCTCGACGAGATCGCTGAACTGCCTCTCTCTTCACAGGTCAAACTGCTCCGCTTTCTTGAAGATGGTCAAATCACCCGGCTAGGGGATACAAAAGCCCGAACAGCTGACGTCCGTGTTCTTGCCGCAACCCATCAGAACCTCGGAGAAATGGTCGAACAGGGAAAATTTCGCCTCGATCTTTATTATCGACTCAATGTCATACCCATTCAGATTCCGGCAGTGCGCGAACGCCCTGACTGTATTTTACCGCTGATCAGGCACTATCTCGAAAAATTCAGTGACCAATCTTCCACGCAAAAACGCTTAACCCGGGCAGCATTAGATGCTCTGGCTAGCTACCCCTACCCTGGAAACGTACGCGAACTGATGAATATCTGTGAACGCCTGGTCGTCATGTCAGATACTGAACTCATCGACCTGACCGACCTGCCAATGCAGATTACATCCGCCCCTTCGGATCAACATTTTTCTTACAACAAAATTGGCCTCGGGACTTCTCTGCAGCAGGTCCTTGATCAAGTTGAAAAAGAACTTCTGGAAAAAACTCTCCAGCAGCACAAGAACCAGACTGACATAGCAGCGGCACTTAAAGTCAACCAATCCACAGTCGCTAGAAAATTAAAAAAACATGGACTCCGTTGAATTGTGGCTTTATGCATAAACGCATAAATCTATTCAAGATAGACCTTAATGAAGCCGCCAACAGTCCACTTCGCCCTAAATCTAAACCCCTCTAATATTATTATTAACATTTAAAAACAGCTACTTAAACAAACCACCCTAGACGTTCTATCCTCCAAAACATAGTTTGGCATCCTCATTGCTTATCAGTAATAGACAGTGCAGAAACCACCCCACATCTTGGATTTTAATCTATTTTAGAATCTAAGAGAGGGCTCGTGTTGCGCATTACCGATTCTAAGGTAATATTTGTAGGTCAACGAAAAAAATCTACTAATCTCTATGCATCCCAAACAAGGAGAGTCTCAATGTCTGTTTTAAACAATGCTGGAATTAAAATCCCCTTCCCTCAAAATGAACCGGTCTTGTCCTATGCCCCGGGAACACCTGAACGTCAAAAAATAAAGGATGCGCTAGAGGAGCTGAAATCGAAAAAAATTGAGGTTCCACTGATTATTGGTGGCAAGGAAGTGCGAACTGGGAACCTGGCAAAAATAGCCAGCCCCCATGATCACTCCATAGAACTTGGCTCTTATCATAAAGCAGGGCAAAAGGAAGTGCAGATGGCTATAGATGCTGCCATGGAAGCAAAACCAGCATGGCAGAGCTTACGCTGGGAAGAGCGGGCCGCTATTTTCCTTAAAGCTGCTGACTTGTTGGCCGGCCCGTACCGCTTTCTGATCAATGCCGCCACAATGCTGAATATCAGCAAAAATCCTTTTCAAGCTGAGATCGATGCCGCCTGCGAACTGATTGACTTCCTCCGTTTCAACGTCTATTTCGCTCAGGAAATCTATGCGGATCAGCCCCTGCATTCACCTTCACCAATCTGGAATTATGTACAGCATCGGCCTTTGGAAGGTTTTGTCTTTGCTGTTGCTCCTTTTAACTTTACTGCCATTTCCGGAAATCTGCCCACAGCACCAGCAATTATGGGCAACACAGTTGTCTGGAAACCAGCATCATCTGCCGTTTATGCCCCATACCATTTCATGAAATTGTTACAAGAAGCCGGACTACCCGACGGTGTCATCAACTTCGTCCCTGGTTCTGGTAGCGATGTCGGCGATGTCTGCCTTGACAGTCCCGATTTTAACGGCATTCACTTCACGGGAAGTACCGCAGTCTTCCAGAGTATGTGGAAACAGATCGGGAGCAATATCGCTGAGGACAGATACAAAACCTATCCACGCATCGTGGGCGAAACTGGCGGTAAAGACTTTGTCTTTGCCCATTCCTCTGCAGATGTCAAAGCTCTTGCAACTGGCATTGTCCGTGGCGCGTTTGAATATCAGGGGCAAAAATGTTCAGCTGCATCTCGCGCCTATATTCCCGAATCACTCTGGGAACCAGTTATTGCAGAAATGAAATCGCAAATGGTCCGAATGAAAATGGGAGATGTTTCTGATTTTGGTAATTTCATAAATGCGGTCATCGACAAGTCTGCCTTCAGCACCATCACTCAATATATCGACTATGCAGCTGCTGCTGATAATGCCGAAATCGTTGTTGGTGGTGGCTATGATGACAGCAAAGGCTTCTTTATTGAGCCAACAGTTATTACCACCACAGATCCCCACTTCAAAACTATGGAAGAAGAGATCTTTGGCCCGGTGATGACCATGTACTGCTACAAAGATGCTGAGTACGAGGCAACTCTGGAACTCTGTGACCAAACATCACCCTACAGCTTGACGGGTGCTATCTTCGCCCAAGACCGTTTAGCAGTGAACCTGGCTCTTGCTAAGTTGGAAAATGCCTCCGGCAACTTCTATATCAACGACAAACCAACCGGCGCCGTAGTCGGGCAACAGCCTTTCGGCGGTGGACGGGCTTCCGGCACCAATGACAAAGCTGGAAGCAAGCAAAACCTGATGCGCTGGGCCTCAGTCCGCGCCATCAAAGAAAATTTTGTTCCTCCTCAAAGCTTTGAATATCCATTTTTAGATAAAAAATAAATTGATCTACCCCGCCTGGTAAAGGTGCCAGGCGGGGTCCCTTATCACTGAACCACTTTGACCAGCAGGACAAAACGATGTCACTCTTTAATTATGCTGTATCAAAAACGATCATGCACGTTCCCAAACCAATCGTCAGCTACTTTGCCAAAGGATATATCGCCGGATCAACATTGGCAGATGCCGTTCAGGTTACAAAAGATCTGAATCAGCAGGGGATGATGACAACGATTGACGTCCTTGGTGAGTTTATTACCACTATGGACCAGGCTGTCGGTTTTAAAAATGATGGCCTGAACATTTTACGCACCATTGATCGAGAAAAGCTGGATGCGAACCTGTCGATTAAACCGACACAGATGGGTCTACTTCTTGATAAAGAGCAATGCTTTGATATTATTCACGAAATGGTAGCCGAAGCCAAAAAACTGAATAATTTTGTCCGTATTGACATTGAGGATGTTCCCGTCACGGATGACACCTTTGAATTTTTCCGCAGGTTACGGGATGAGTTTCCTGGTCACGTCGGCACTGCATTTCAAGGCTACCTGAGACGCACACCACAGGATGTCGTTGACCTCGCTGACGGTTATCAGAACTACCGCCTCTGCAAGGGAATCTATATTGAGTCTCGAAAAGATGCATGGAAGAACCCACAAGCAATTAACCGCAACTACATACTCAGCCTTGAGCAACTTTTCAAGCAAGGAGCCTATGTGGGTATCGCTACGCATGACGAACTGCTGGTTTTTGAGGCCATGAACCTGATCCGTCAGATGGATCTGAAACCAGAGCAATATGAGTTCCAGATGCTTTTAGGGGTTGATGAAGAATTGCGCGAAATTATTCTTGCTGCTGGCCATAGATTACGCATTTATGTTCCTTATGGCGTAGACTGGCTCCCCTATTCAAAGCGCCGTCTCAAAGAGAACCCAACAATCGCCCAACACGCGTTAAAGCAATTGCTTGGTTTAAACAAGCACTAACAGTCATTTTCTGCTATCTTATTAAAATGCCGTATCGCGACGGAGCAAAACATTTGACCGATCAAGAGCGGAGAAGGTATCTTTCATATAACACTGTTTTTAACCATCAAACGAGGAGGAACACATGAAAAGAACAATCCGCAACATCCTGTTAACTCTCTGTGCCGTCACCCTGATGGCCGGCCTTTCATGGGCCGACACCCTTAAGGTTGGAGTTCAGGCACCAATTACTGGCAGCTATGCCAACGAAGGCCAGGGCATTGAAGATTCCGTTCGCCTACTGGCTGCTCAAATTAACGCTGCCGGTGGTGTTATGGGCAAGCAGATCGAAGTCATCCCATGTGATGATCAGGGAACTGCCATGGCCGCAGCTATCTGTGCAAAAGACCTGGTCAACAAAGGCGTTTCCATGGTTATCGGCTCCTACACTTCTACCTGTGCTGAAGCCGCCCAAAAAACCTATTTCAACGCTGGTGTCCTGCAAACTTCCGACGGTACTGCCGACGGTCTGACCCAACATGGCTACTGGACATTCCTGCGCAACTCTTTCCCCAATAGTGCCGAGGCTGTTTTTGCAGCGAACTACATGGTTAACGTCAAAGCGTACAAAAACATTGCTGTCGTTTCTGACTTTTCCAGCTATGCCACTGGCCTTGCAGAAGCCGTTGTTGCAGAAGTTAAAAAAGCGGGTGGTAATGTTGTTACTTACGCAAAAATCAAAGCAGATTCCCAGAACTTCACCCCGGTTCTAACCAACGTCAAATCAAAGAATCCTGATGTCATTTTCTTCGCCGGTTACTACAGCGACGGTGGTCAGCTGCGTGCTCAGCAAGTTGCCCTTGGAATCAAAGCCGACTTCATCGGTGGTGATGCCAACGACAACCCTGACTTCGCCAAGCTAGCTGGTTCTGCTGCCAAGGGTGCTTACATCATCAACGTTCCAACTCCAGAAATGCTCCCCTATGATGTTGCCAAAGACTTCCTGAAAAACTACAAGGCAACCTACGGCAAGCTACCACCATCCATCTGGACCCTGATGAATGCTGACGGTATGCGTGCCATCATTCATGGCATGGAGCAAACCAAAAGCTTTGACACCAAAAAAGTTTCCGAGTACTTGAGGAGTATGGAAAAGCCAATCCCGGGGATTACAGGACCACTGCAATTCGCCAAAGATGGCAACCGCATCGGCAGCAGCTATATGACTTTTGAAATTCAGGCAGACAACAGCTACAAAGTTGTTCACGCTCAATAACAAGAATCGTACAGCAGTAAAATAAAGGGGCGGGAAGTACCGCTAGAAAGCTTCCCGCCCTTTGTCTGCCATTTAGATGTGAGAGAAGGAAAGCTCGACTCCTTTTCTGACGTGTGAACAGCAGTTCAACAAACGACAGATCGTCTTGCAAAGAAAGACTGTGATGGCTCGGCCATCCAAATAACAGGAGCACGTTTCCATGGATATTTTTCTGCAACAGTTGGCAAACGGCCTGACCATCGGCAGCATGTTTGCTCTGGTAGCTCTTGGCTACACCATGGTCTATGGGGTAATGAAGTTGATCAACTTTGCCCATGGCGACATGGTTGCAGCTTCAGCATTTGTAGGCCTGACAATTTATACTCAGGTGCTGGGGCAGGCAACCTCATTCATCGCGGTTATTGCCATTTTCCTTCTATCAGCTCTGGTTATGGCCTGCGTCGGTATCCTGCTTGAACGCCTTGCATACCGGCCACTCCGCGAAGCACCACGCCTTTCTGCTGTGGTTTCTGCCCTTGGAGCCAGCCTGATCATCCAGAACGGTATCATGCTGATCTGGGGACCACAGATGCGAATTTTCCCGGAACTGGTGCCACAAGTCTACTGGGATCTTGGTGGCGTTGTTATCAGCCTGATCCAGGTTCTCATTCTCTTTATTTCACTTATTCTGATGGTGGCACTCTACCTGTTCGTGGAAAAAACCCGGATGGGTGCCGCTATCCGCGCTAGCGCTATCGACCAGGATGCGGCCAGACTGATGGGAGTCAACGTCAACAGTGTTATTGCTCTGATCTTTATTATCGGCTCTTCGTTGGGGGCCGTTGGTGGTCTGTTTATCGGTCTTTATTATCGTGGCATTACTTTTAATATGGGTTGGCAATATGGCCTTTATGCATTTATCGCGGCTATTCTTGGCGGTATCGGCAATATCCCGGGCGCTATGCTCGGAGGGATGCTCCTTGGGCTATTCCAGGCCTTTATCGCCGGCTATGTCTCCAGCACCTGGGCTGATGCCTTTACCTTTATTCTTTTGATCCTGATCCTGATCGTCCGTCCCACTGGACTTCTGGGTGAGCGGGTTGCGGAGAAAGTCTGATGAAAAATCTAGAACGTTTGGGCTTTCCGGCCTTCATTATTGCTATGGCGATTCTGCCGAACATCCTTAATTCACGCTGGCAAGCGGTTGCCATCACTTTTTTGATTTTTACCGTGGTTGCCTTGTCGCAAGATATTATTCTTGGTAAAGCGGGGATGTTCAATATGGGGCAGGCACTGTTTTTTGGTATGGGAGCCTATATTACTGCGATTCTTAACTCCCAGTTTGGCTGGCCGATCCTTGCAACAATTCCGGTAGCCATCATCCTTCCTGCACTGTTCGGGGTGATTCTGTCTGGTCCTATTGTCCATCTGCGAGGCGACTATCTGCTGGTTGTCACTATCGGTTTTAACATCGTTTTTGTGCAGGTTGTGCAAAACAATCTTGGTGGAATTACCGGGGGGCCAAACGGAATCTTCGGCCTCGACTCCATAAGCTTGTTTGGCAAACAATTGACCGATCAGCTATCGGTTTACTACTTTGCCTTTGCCGTACTGCTAATCACCTTGGGAATTATGCGCAATCTGGCAAAGAGCAAAGCGGGACGTGCTCTACACTATTTGCGCGAAGATCAACTTGCTGCGGAAAGCATTGGTATCAATACCCGTATCTACAAAATTTTTGCCTTCGGTTTGGGGGCAGGAATTGCCGGTTTGGCTGGAACTGTTTTTGCGGCTCAGTATGCTGCTGTCAGCCCAGAAGCTTTTGAATTTATTCAGTCGGTCCTTTTCTTCAGTATTGTTCTGGTCGGTGGATCTTCAATTCCCGGGGTTTTGATTGGGGTTTTTATCATGTTTGTCCTTCCGGAAATATTTAGAGAATTTGCAACCTGGCGGTTTTTCATTTTTGGTTTTGCAATGGTTTTGGCAATGATCCTCCGTCCACGCGGTATCTGGCCAGCCACTTTTGGAAAAATCCCCAAGTTTTTAATCAAGGAATCGAACCATGGCGCATAATGAGCTGACCCTGACAAATGTCACTAAACGCTTCGGTGGACTGACAGCTGTTGATGATCTCTCTTTCAAGGTCAAAGAGGGGCAGATTTACGGTGTTATTGGTCCAAACGGTGCAGGTAAAACGACTGTGTTTAACTGCATCACCGGTATCTATAAATCTGAAGAAGGTTCGGTCAACTGGCGCGGCGAAGAAATCCGTGGATTAACACCCTACCAGATTGTCGATCGCGGCATCGTTCGCACCTTCCAAACCATCCGTTTATTCAGCCAGATGTCCGTGGCTGAAAATATCATGAGCGGCCGCCATATCAAAAGCAAACAGAAGTTATGGCACGGAATCTTACATACACCCGCATCCAGGCGTGACGAACTGGATAACTGGTGCAGGGTCGAAGAACAACTCGATTTTTTTCAACTCAGTGAATTTGCTGCGACGCCAACGGGGTCACTCCCTTACGGCATTCAGCGCCGAGTCGAAATGGCTCGTGCCATGGCAACTGACCCAACGTTATTAATTCTGGATGAACCTGCAGCTGGGCTGAACGATAAAGAGACCTTGGGCTTACTTGAGACTATTTACAAAATTCGCGACAAAGGGGTTACTGTGCTGTTGATTGAGCACGATATGGATATGGTCATGGAAGTGACCGATTACCTGACGGTTATTAACTTTGGCAAAAAAATTGCGGAAGGGACCCCGTCCGAAATCCAGAAAGATCCTGCCGTTGTAGAAGCTTATCTGGGAAGTGAGGATGATGATGAGTAACGATGCCCTGTTTCAAATAAAAGATCTTGAGGTATCCTACGGCAGCATCAGCGCAATCAAGGGAATCTCACTTGAAGTCCATAAAGGCGAAATTGTCACAATTCTCGGTGCCAATGGTGCGGGAAAAACGACAACAATGCGTACCATCAGTCAGCTGATCAAAGCTAAATCAGGCTCCATTACGTTCAAAGGGGAAGAGCTCACCCAGCTCCCGGCACATAAAATTGTCAAGCTAGGAATCAGTCAATCTCCAGAGGGGCGCCGGGTATTCGGCATCCTTACCGTCGAAGAGAACCTGATGTTGGGTGCTTTTGTGAAAAGCACAATGAACAAAGAGACCCTGGAATGGGTTTATCAGCTCTTTCCACGCCTGAAGGAACGGCGCAAACAACTGGCGGGGACTCTTTCAGGCGGTGAACAGCAGATGCTCGCTATCGGTCGAGCACTCATGAGCGATCCTGAAATGTTGCTACTTGATGAGCCATCCCTCGGTATTGCCCCAATCCTTGTCAAAGCAATCTTTGAACAAATCAAGATCATTGCCAGCAAAGGAGTGACGGTTCTACTGGTCGAACAAAACGCCAAGGCTGCACTCAAACTTGCCGATCGGGGCTACGTACTTGATGTCGGCAAAATTGCCCTGTCTGGAACCTCCGCAGAGCTGTTGGCATCTGAAAAAATTCAAGAAGCTTATCTTGGCAAAAAAAGTTAATTTCCTATAGAGGCAATAGAATGAATCTCAAAGACATCCTCGTTCATATTGACAATCGCCAAACCTGTAACTCCCGACTGGAGGTTGCTATCGCCCTGGCTAAGCAACAAAAAGCGCAGCTCACCGGCATTTATATCATCCCCCACCCCCACTTCGTTGCGCATCAACAAAACAGGAAGGAACTTGCTGATAAAGCAGAACAGCGCTTTAAAAAAGCGACCGATGCCGCCGGACTCACTTCCGACTGGATCTGTATCGACAGTCAAAAAAGTGAACTGAACGTCCCGACCGCTCTGAACATTCACGCTCACTACCGTGATCTTCTGGTCATCAGCCAGACGGATGAAGAGGCTCCGGATCGGACCATTCCCAATGACTTGCCTGAAAAAGCGATCCTTGGCTCTGGCCGACCCGTATTGGTTGTCCCCTATGCTGGAAAGTTCAACCATGAATTCAAGCGAATCTTGATGGCGTGGCGAGGTGGACCGGAATCATCCCGCGCCCTGCACGATGCAATGCCAATCTTGCGCACAGTTAAACAGGTAAAAGTTATCACTGTTCAAGGACGGGAAGGTGATGAAGCGTATCAATCCCATGAAGCCGATATCTGCAAACATATGGCTCGTTACCAGTTGCCGGTATCTTGCGAGAAACAGATCAGTGGTCCCCTGAGTGTTGGAGATATGCTGCTGAATGGGTGTACTGATTTTTGTTCAGACCTGCTGGTCATGGGAGCAACTTCCCAATCACGCCGTGGCTACCAGACTCTGGGCGAAACAGGGCGACATATACTCAAATATATGACCGCCCCTGTGCTCATGTCCCACGGATAAAAAAGAGAGAATTTTTTGAAAGAAATTACCTGGCAACAATTCGATCAAATTGAACTGCGTACTGGGACCATTATTGAAGTCGAAGACTTTCCAGAGGCACGTGTTCCAGCTTACAAAGTCAAAGTCGATTTTGGATCGGAGATAGGGATCAAAAAATCGAGCGCGCAGATCACCGATCTATACACAAAAGAAGACTTGCTTGAACGCCAGATTATAGGTGTTGTCAACTTTCCAGCAAAGCAGATCGGACCTTTTCGTTCTGAATGCCTGATTTGTGGTTTTTACCAGGAGGATCGCTCCGTAGTCCTTGCGGTTCCGGAGCGACAGGTAAAAAACGGGTCCAAACTCGGGTAGCACTACAATTTTTGATCCTCTCTGACCCTCAAAAAGGATGGGAATTTTGGAATACCCGACCGGTATTTCCCATAGAATTTGAAAGTAATCACCTCACCAATCAATGGGGGGTGTCTACGCTCTTCGTCACTGAATCCGGTGCCAATCCGAAACTGAGTTCCATCATCAAGTTCTACCTGCATGGACCCAAGACGCCCTGCGTTTTTGCCCTTACCTGGGATATAAGCGATAACGGTTGCCTCAGCGTCTTGATAGCTTTTCACCTTGAGGATTTCCATACTCCGCCCTGTGACATAGACAGCATCTGGCTTACGCACAATCAGTCCCTCACCGCCAAGACGTTCAATACGTTGTAATTCCTGCTGTAGATGATCTTTATCCTCAACCGGATGCTGCGGAATCACAAACGCATATACAGAGGGATGACCAGCAAACCAGCCCTGGACGACTTTTATCCGTTGCATAAATCCACCAGGTGCATCTGGAACATCGAATATAGCAAATTTCAGTTGCAGCCAATCCTTGTGTGGTTTCTTGCGTTTGACAATAGATGCTGTCTTCTCAAAAGTGTTGCGTCCGCCCCAAATCTCCCCCTCAAGTGGAATTTTTGGCAGATCACAGATAAATTCTGGCGGTGGATTTAAAAGATGTCCATTTTTTGAAAATAATTTATGCCCATCCCAATAACCGCGCACTCCATCGAGCTTTTCACTCATTAGCCAGCCACGGATATCAACCTGCTCGGAATAGACTTTGGGTAACATCGGTGCAGCAGCGCAAGTCTGCCCAAACGATAGGCATAGGCTGAGGAACAGCAGATAAATAATTTTTTTTTGACTGGCGTATAGCAATTCAACCCCCTCTGGTTTAGTCGCATTTTTAAAACTCAGTTGATTTTAGCAATGATATCTGTACAATTTCTGAATGTGGCAGCAATCCTCCTAAAAAACTGCTTTTTTACGAATATGTCTCCCAATGAAATTAGGCGAAAGAACCTGATATGGGTAGCAAACAAATCAGCCCGCTCTATTCATCCATCTATGAACTGGTACGCAAGGTTCCTTCTGGCTACGTAACCACCTACGGTCAAATCGCCCGGTTGGTTGGTTGCACCGCACGCACCGTTGGGTTTGCTATGGCAGCACTGCCGGCGGGTAACGACGTGCCGTGGCAACGAGTCATCAATAGTTTGGGGAGAGTTAGTCAACGCACCGCTGGGGATGGCAATATCCTACAATGTGATCTTCTCAGAGCCGAGGGGGTTCAATTTGACCAAAAAGGACGGATTAATCTGGATAAGCATGGTTGGACTTTTCCGGGAGCTACGCAGGACTTAGAGAATAAAAGGGATAAACATTTTTGACTGGCGCATATACTCCTGATAGTCCCCTCCCCAAAACACAATATTTTCTGACTCTTCCACCTTTGCGGTCAAGAAAAGGGCCAGGGTAACCAGACAAACAACAACAAGAGTCAATGGGTCTATCCGTTTCAGAAAAGCTCCCCACGCAAGCAAAAGCAAGGAGGTATACATCGGGTGACGAATATAGCGATACAAACCGTCCACAACCAAATGCTGGGTATTTTCAAAAGATAAATTTTCTGGAGACAATTTTCGCTGACTCCGCCCCCCTAACTGCCTGAGAAGCCCCACCCCATACAAAACCAAAACAACAGAAATAAGCAACAGCAGCCATGACAGACAGTGCAGTCCCGAAAAAGGCTGATCAAACCAGACAGGCTGATTATACAGCACCAGACTAGCAATCCCGACAAAGGCAAAATAGCGATAGAAACCGTGAGAACGTGGATTCCGTAAAGGACGCCGGGAAATAACAGTTAAAAGAAGAGTCACAATGACAAATGCTACAGAACGCAGTACAGTTGAGTCCACCTTGGCAATTTCTCCCTTTAAAGATTTATAATTTCAGCAGGCGGCGATAATAATGTATTTGTTAAACAGATGGAAAGAGAATCGACAGCAGATATAACATACTTAAAATCCTGATTTAAGTATTTACCAATTTATACATTGCCCTATTTTCTGCTTATTCATCTCCAAGAGGTGGATATCAAGCCATCGTTCAAGTATGATAATATGACATCTCATAGATACTCAAAAAACTAGCAGGGCATTCTTGCCCTTTGGATAAAAACAATGAACACCCCCCAGCCTGATCCTGAGAATGAACCAAGCCAAAACCATGAACCAACGACATATCAGCCCCCACCCAAGAAGGGACTGCTACGGAAATTTGGCCCCATTGGGCTACTCCTTTTTTACCTGTTCAGCAAAATTAAATATCTGGGAATAATTCTGCAGATTGGCAAGTTCAAAACCTTTATCACCATGCTGATCAGTATCTGGGCCTACGCCATGTTCTGGGGATGGCCATTTGCTGTCGGGTTTGTCGCATTGCTGTTTACTCACGAAATGGGACATGTTGCCGCCCTGCGGATGATGGGTATCAAGGCGACAGCCCCCATGTTCATCCCTTTTATGGGAGCTGTTATCGGCATGAAACAAATGCCGGATAATGCCTTTTCCGAGGCGGTAATGGCTTATGGTGGCCCACTGCTTGGCACCCTCGGGGCAATGGTCTGTGCCGGGATAGGGTTACTGACCGGAAACCCTTTCTGGTACGCGTTGGCAATGTCAGGTTTTCTCTTGAATCTATTCAACCTGCTACCAATTTCTCCATTGGATGGTGGACGTATTATCGGCGTGATCAGCCCTAAGTTATGGATTGTTGGCTTGCTCGGTGCAATCGTTCTGTTCTATTACACCTGGTCGCCAATAATTGCTCTGATTATTATCATGGGCAGTTTTCAAATTTATTCTTCATCAAAGCAATCGGCAACAGAGAAATCCCGCTACTATACTGTCACTCCAGGAAAGCGCATCGGTATGGGCTTGGCTTTTCTAGCACTGCTTACCGTAACTTCTGTTGGTATGCTTTTGATGCAGATCCCGCTGGATAACTTCCAGAAGTACGGCAGTATCACTCACGAAAAACCTGAAGACAACCATACACTGATCCGAATTCAGTAGAGAAACTCATGCTTCGTATTTTTTTCATATTACTACTATTGGCTGCTCCCGTTTCTGCTAACTGCATGGAGACACCCTGGACCAACACTCTCTACTTTGAAAACGACATGTTTATTGGCACCGACAGCGACTACACCAACGGAGTCAAATACTCTATCATCTCTCCCGATTTGACCCCACAGATACCTTTGCACCCAAGCGCTGAAATTCCGCGAAGAGCGCTTGAACTGTTCCGCAGTATCCCACTCATCAAAGAGGCGCCAGAAGAAACCGGACATAAAGTTGAGTTGGCCCTTGGACAAGCGATTTACACCCCTCGCGACATCAGCCGATATGACCTGATAAAAGACGATCGCCCTTATGCCGGGTACAGCTATCTGGGGATATCCTATCATCAAAAAAATGACGAGGGAAAAATCTGGGGCCAGATGGATACAGCAGAGGTGCAGATCGGCATTGTCGGCCCATCATCGCTTGCCGAAGATGCCCAGAAATTTGTTCATCGTATTCGTAACTTGCAACGTCCTAACGGCTGGGATCATCAGTTAAAAGATGAACTCGGTATCGTACTGGCCTTTGAGCGCAAATGGCTCTATCATCCAACCCACCAACGACGTTTTTGTGCTGACGCCATTACCCACACCGGTGCAACCTTGGGGAATGTCATGACTTACCTCAATGCCGGAATAGAAGTTCGGGCTGGCTGGAATATCCCCAGAAGTTTTGCTGTTTCACTGATACGCCCAGCTGGAAGCACCTGGAGTACTCCAGATCCTGCCCTCAGCATTTATCTGTTTACTGCCGTCAACGGACGAGTTGTGTTACGGGATATTTTTCTCGATGGCAACACTTTTCGTGACAGCCATCATGTCAACAAAAAGACACTGGTTGCCGATCTATCAACCGGGATAACCGCAAGATATCGACGCTTCTCTCTGAGTCTTGCGAATACACAACGAACCCGTGAATTTGATCAACAACCTCACCATCACGGCTTTTCCTCGATAACTTTCAGCTATGCGTTCTAAGATGACGGAGAGACAACGGGGTAACAACATATCCAGTCACCCTGACAGCCTGCCCATATACAAATATAAATTCTGATAGAGCTGATAACAATCAACCCAATATGGAGGAATACAGCTTTAGTTACTACCAACTGCAATCAGGCCAATATCCTTGAGGTGATGACAATAACAATGGGGTGGTCGAGAAGTTTTGCGTAAATCCGTTTCAACCTGGACATCAAAATCAACCACTAGCGGCAGATGATCTGAAAGTTGCACCGGTGGAACCTGAAAATCGCGAACTTCAATCTCCTTACTGTGAAGAATAAAATCGAGGTGTCGACGCGGATCATTACTTGGATAGGTCGGTAACCTTCCACTGTTAGCATTTTTCAGTCCAGTGGCAGCGAGAAACAGGTTGATCTCATGCTCACCCCAAAGAGCATTAAAATCACCGGCGACCAGACAAGGTTTTTGCGTTGTTTTTACCAGATTATAGAGTTCTCCCAACTGTCGATGGCGCACCCGCGATCCAAGCGCCAGATGCACCAGATACACAACCAAATGCTCAAGCTCAAGCTCGATCACCAGACGCTTCATGCCATGCTCAAAAAAATGAAAGGTCTCATTGCGAATTCGGCCCCGCGTCAAAAAAGCATTTCCCTGCTTCCTCAGCACCGGAACATGTCGCCAGAATGACTTTTCAGCATATTTGATCGAATGGGAGTGATAATGGCCCAGTGCATCAGCCAGCAATTCAGACTGATTCTTTCCACCTGTGCGATATGACCCATGATCAACCTCAATCAGGCCAACCAAATCCGGTTCAAGTTCACGCAGAAACGCCGAGATCCGCGCCAGAT
Organism: Desulfuromusa sp.; assembly: GCA_036351455.1. Taxonomy (GTDB): domain Bacteria; phylum Desulfobacterota; class Desulfuromonadia; order Desulfuromonadales; family Geopsychrobacteraceae; genus Desulfuromusa. The sequence continues at coordinate 60,154 of JAZBPC010000115.1, read as the reverse complement.
TTCTGGTTGAAGATCGCATCGAATTATGCACCTTCGGACCCGTTGCATAACAGATGTTATAATGAATAAATCTCATCATGCCTCCTATAAAAATTAAAGCACGATTGTGAGACATATCAAGGGGCATGTGCGCTTAAAATCTTCTCAACCCAGCAGTCAACCGCGCCATGGCTTTTAGACTGTTTTTTTGTTAATCTTCATTTTAATAGGAGTGCAACTTTCAAACACAAGGTCATAAGATGAAAACATCAGAAAAACTTCTACTTTATGGATTTGCAACGTTCAGCGTTATCACCTCATTTTTATTTGTCTTTTACACAGTCACCGTCAATTTTAGTAGCGATGCTTCGCAATGGCTGAAAACATTTTCTTATGTCGCTGGCGGATATGGTCTGTTCAATATTTACATCCTGAGTTGGGCCTGGCGTAGTCAAGCCGTTTGGGCACCCAAAGCGGATATGGTGATTGCCGCCTGCTTCTTCGGGGTCTTCATCATGGACACCATCAGAGAAGGGTTTTCTGGAGGGATCTCGGCGATTGGGGGCTTACTGGGATTGGCCTTGATTCTTTTTATCAACTGGTTTGCTGTCAAAAAATCCTGCACCCGAAACGGCTAGGAAGCTACACCCACGTTAGCGCCACTATTTTCCTTTTCTCTGTCAAAAAATCCAAGTTGCTAACCTTGCGTCATTAAGACCAGACGGAGTAAACTTAGGCGTTGATAAACAAGAAGATTAAAGGAGAAAATCATGAAGGCTGAGAGTAAAAACAACTCAATTCCCGAACGCGGACCTGCTTGTGAGGGGAATTTTTATCCAAAGATCAGCAACGCAACAGATCCGGGGATGAATGCACGCATTCAGCGTCTGCGTAAACTGAGTGTTGAGGCTGAGCACACTCTCTCCATCGAACGCGCCCTTCATGAAACCGCCTTCTATAAAGAAAATTACGGTAAGCATTCAATCCCCATGCTGCGGGCACTGAACTTCCTCGACCATTGCCAGAAAAAGACTCTCTATCTGGGGGATGATGAGCTGATTGTTGGTGAGCGCGGTCCACAACCAAAAGCCGTACCAACATTTCCAGAACTGACGTGTCACAGCGTAGAGGATTTTCATGTTCTCAACACTCGCGATCAACAACGCTACACCATCAGTGAAGCAGACATCGAAACATATGCCAGAGAAGTTATCCCCTACTGGCAGGGAAAAACAATCCGCGAAAGAATCTTCAGTCATGTCCCGACCGAGTGGCAGGCGGCCTATGAGGCGGGTCTATTTACCGAATTCATGGAACAGCGGGCTCCTGGTCACACAGCTCTTGACGGCAAAATTTATCGTACAGGAATGCTCGATTTTAAAAAGCAGATTGCAGCAGAGATTGCTGCTCTGGATTATCTGCACGATCCCGAAGCGACGGATAAAGCCGAAGAATTAAAGGCCATGGATATCTCCTGTGATGCCGTGATTGTTTTTGCTGAGCGCCATGCAGCGCTGGCTGAAGAATTGGCGGAAACAGAGAGCGACCCCCAGCGGATTATTGAACTCAAAGAAATTGCAGAGGTTTGTCGTTGGGTACCTGCTCATGCCCCACGTACGTTTTGCGAGGCCATCCAGATGTACTGGTTCGTCCATTTAGGAACGATTACGGAACTGAATGGTTGGGACGCGATGAATCCAGGACATTTTGATCAGCACCTGGCACCGTTTTACGCAGCTGAAATTGCTGCAGGAACCCTGACCCGGGAACAGGCCAAGGAATTGCTCTGCTGCTTCTGGATCAAGGTCAACAACCATCCGGCCCCTCCAAAGGTTGGGATTACCGCACGCGAGAGCGGCACCTACAACGATTTCACCAATATCAACATTGGTGGCATCACCAGCGATGGTAAGGATGGCGTCAGTGACGTCTCCTACATTATGCTGGAAGTGGTGGAAGAACTGCATATCCTCCAACCTGGCAATTCCGTCCATATCAGCAGCAAAACTCCGGACCGGTTTTTAAATGCAGCATGTAAGGTCATTCGGCAGGGACATGGTTATCCTTCTATCTTCAACCCGGACACCTATGTTGTTGAACTGATGCGGCAGGGGAAATCGCTGCAGGATGCCCGCGAAGGGGGCTGTAGCGGATGCATTGAAGTTGGTGCCTTTGGCAAAGAGGCCTTTGTTTTAACCGGCTACCTCAATGTCCCGAAAATTCTGGAAATCACTCTGAATAACGGCCTTGATCCAGTGACCGGAAAGATGGCTGGAATCCAGACCGGGAATCCCCTTGAATTCAAAAATTATGCGGAACTATATTCCGCCTTCCTCAAACAGCTGAACTTTATTGTCGATACCAAGATACGGGTCAGTAATTACATTGACCGGATGTTCGCTAAATATGCCCCGGCGCCCTTCCTTTCCGTCGTCATTGAAGACTGTATCAGCAAGGGTAAAGACTATTACGATGCTGGTCCACGCTACAACACCAATTACATTCAATGTACTGGTTTGGGGACCATCACTGACAGCCTGGCAACCTTGAAAAAGCATGTTTTTGAAGATCAAACCTTCAGCATGGAGCATCTGCTTACCGCAGTTGCCAAGGATTTTACAGACGAGGAGTTTCTGCGCCAGACAATCATCAACAAGACGCCGTTTTTTGGTAATGACGATGATTTTGCCGATGATATTGCTCTGCAGGTTTATCAGGATCTTCTTGCTGCAATTGATGGCAAGCCCAACGTTAAAGGGGAAACATTCCACCTGAATATGCTCTCAACCACCTGCCACATCTATTTTGGAAAAGTGATGGGTGCGACCCCCAATGGTCGTTTTGCCGGAAAATCGATTTCTGACGGAACCTCTCCTTCACATGGCGCTGATACGCACGGACCATCAGCAGTTATTCGTTCAATGACCAAACTCGACCACACCATGTCCGGTGGCACCCTGCTCAACCAACGCTTCCTCCCCAGCTTGCTGAAACGGGATGAAGATATTGCCAAACTCGGACAATTGGTGCGCAGTTATTTCACCCTGGGTGGGCACCATATTCAGTTCAATATTGTCGATACTGCGACCCTGTATGCTGCGCAGGATAAACCCGAAGACTACAAAGATCTGCTGGTGCGTATGGCCGGGTACAGTGATTATTTCAACGACATGAATGCCGATCTACAGCAAGAGGTGATTGAGCGGACGGAGAACGAAGCTATCTGACTAAAACCATGGAGGCCACCAAGAAAGGCAATTTTAACGCAGAGACGGAGAGAGCGGAGAGAAAAACTGGGAAGCTCTTTGGTTTGATGTTAAAACCTTAAAAATCGTCTTTGACTTTCTCAGCGTCTCAGCGCCTCAGCGTTAAAGTATTTTTGATCCGGCTCTTCTTGGTGCCCTCGGCGCCTTGGTGGCTAACATAGATTTTCAGGTCATACCATCATGCAGCAACCCTTGATTTTCGACATCAAACGCTACGCCATAAACGACGGTCCCGGCATCCGCATCGCCATATTTTTCAAAGGTTGTCCCCTCACCTGCATCTGGTGTCACAACCCGGAAAGCATTTCGGCTCGGCCGCAAAAATTGTACACAAAGAGTAAATGTATCGGCTGTGGCGCATGCGTAAAAGCCTGTCCGAATCATGCCTGCACATTAACCCCGGATGGAATCGTTACCGATCCAAAGCAATGCGATTTGAGTGGCCGATGTGGCGAAGTCTGCCCCACCCTGGCCACAGAGATATCTGGTTATTATAAAACCGTTCCCGAGCTGCTCAAAATCATCGAAAAAGAACGGACCCTGTTTGACCAGTCTGGAGGCGGGGTGACTTTTTCAGGTGGGGAACCGCTCCTGCATCCAGACTACCTGAATGAGATCCTTGAACAATGCGGTCACAGCCAGATTCACCGCACCATCGACACCTGTGGATTTGTTAAGCAGAAAACCCTGCTCGATGTTGCCAAAAGAACCGACCTGTTTCTTTACGACCTGAAGCTGATGGACACTGAAAAACATAAGGCCTACACAGGTGTTGACAATGAGCCAATCCTTTCCAACCTTGTCGCCTTGGCTGCAAGTGGAGCAGACATTCAGATCCGCATTCCGCTGATCAAAGGGGTTAATGCCGATGCGGAAAACCTTACGGCAACAGCTGCTTTTATTGCCGGGTTGCCGGGAGCAAAAAAGTCTGTCAATCTGCTTCCCTACCATGCAACAGCCGCTCACAAATATCAGAAACTGGGCGGACGTTATCTGCAAGACAATCTGGATGAACCTGATAAAGTTGACCTGCAACAGGCCATCGATCTCTTTTTAGCCCATGATTTGCTCGCCACTGTCGGCGGCTGAACTTTTTACACCTGTCTGCGGAAAACTGTTTACATGCATAAAAATCCTACAGAGCTCAGTTACGGACAAATATTCCGGTTCTGGCTACCATTGGCAGCAACATGGTTCATGATGGCGGTAGAAGGACCTTTTCTGGCTGCGATTATTGCCCGGCTGGCTGCTGAGAAAATGAACCTCGCCGCGTATGGTGTTGCGTATGCTTTTGCTTTGATTGCCGAATCACCGGTGATTATGTTGATGAGTGCCAGTACTGCTCTCTGCCGTGACCAGAAAAGCTACCGCCAGCTACGTAACTTTTCCTTTCTGCTCAGTTTGACCGTCACCTTGCTGTTAGGTTTCTTCCTGCTGCCACCAATCTTCAATAGCATCATCATAAAATTGATCGGCTTGCCATCTGAAGTTGCAGTTCTGACCCATACGGCATTGCTTTGCCTGCTCCCCTGGCCGGGAGCCATCGGTATCCGCCGCTTTTATCAAGGGGTTTTGATTGCCGGGCATCAAACAAGGCGGATAGCCGTCTCTACCCTGTTGCGTCTCTGCACCATGGCAAGCAGCGCCCTACTGCTCTACCTTTTCAGCTCTCTGTCAGGTGCCATTATCGGAGCCATCTCTCTCTCTGGTGGAGTCGTTGCCGAAGCGCTGTTGACTCGTTACCTGGCGCGGCAAGCCATCAGTGACATACTGCAAACTGAAGCGACTTCAGAACAAAAATTGAACTATCGTGAAATCTGGAACTATTACCTTCCATTAGCCCTGACCCCCATCATCGGTTTGTCAGTTCACCCATTGGTGACATTTTTCCTCGGTAAAAGTCGTGATGCCCTGGAATCTCTGGCCGTTATGCCTGTCATTTATGGTCTGACGTTTATTTTTCGTGCTGTGGGTCTCTCTTATCAGGAAGTCGCCATCGCTCTGGTCGGTGAGAATCAGAACAATTACAGAAAAGTCAAAAACTTTGCTGTAGCTTTGGGAATAATCACCTCAGCGTCACTCTCTCTGATTGCCTTTACCCCCCTGAGTCGGTTCTGGTTCCAGAACCTTTCAGGACTCAATGACCAACTGACTATTTTTGCTGCCTTGCCATTACAAATCATGGCTATTTTTCCTGCATTAACGGTGTTGATTTGTTTCCAGCGCTCGATTCTGATTGTTACCAGGGTCACCAATCCAATTTCAATTTCTACTGCAATTGAAGCCTTTGGAATCTTTTCAATTTTACTGCTGGCAATGCTATACTTTTCGTTTTCGGGTATTGTTGCTGCAACGCTCGCTTACGTCATTGGTCGTCTGTTAGCAATAGTGGCGCTCCAACGTCCTCTGACAGCACAACTACACCAGCTTGCTCCCAGAAAGAATTCCTGAGCTGATGAAAAATCAACAACTAAAACTGACTCAACCCCTCGGCGGCCATTGGTTCGTTATTGGTGCTGCCATTCTATGGGGCACCACCGGAACGGCCCAAGCCTTTGCTCCGGCTGGATTCGATCCAATGGTCATCGGAGCTTTACGCCTGCTGATTGGTGGAATAGCCCTGCTGCTTCTAGCCATCAAACGGAATGAACTCGGTCATTTCAGTGACTGGAAACTACTGCCGCTATTGCTTGCTGCCGCATTTACTTCCAGTTACCAGCTTTGTTTTTTTGCTGCAGTCGCCAAAACCGGTGTTGCCGTTGGGACCATCATCGGGATAGGAAGTGCTCCGATTGCTGGCGGCCTGCTGGGAATAATCTTTCGTGGTGAACGTCCGGGAAAACGCTGGCTATTGGCAACAATTCTGGCAATTGTTGGCTGCGCATTACTGAGCTTAAGTGGCGGCGATGTTGCCATTGATCCAGTTGGCATTCTGCTGGCCCTGGGAGCAGGTCTTTCCTATGCCGCCTACACGCTGATGATCAAAGGGTTATTGGACAACCACACCCCCAACGCAATTATGGCAATTGTCTTCTGTATGGGCGCCTTGATCCTTGCTCCAGTGTTCTTCACTATCGATTTTGATTGGCTGCTGCAACCACGCGCCATTGGTGTTGTGCTACACATTGGTTTGGCCACCTGCGCCCTCTCTTACTGGTTGTTTTCTAGAGGCCTACAAACCGTACAGGTGGCGACGGCTGTCACCCTTACTTTGGCTGAACCGATGACAGCAGCCACATTGGGGATTCTGGTTCTTGGGGAACAGCTCAATTCCCAGGCGCTGTTGGGTATAAGCTTCATCTTTGCCGGGCTACTGGTCCTGATACTGAAAGGTCGCCGTAAGCCCTATGAGGTTCAAGAGTGACTCATCAGACTAAAGCCCTCTTTTACGGCCTCAGCGCAGTCCTTCTCTGGTCAACGGTCGCTACAGCCTTTAAATTATCGCTGGAACATTTCACCCCCATAGAACTACTCCTTTATTCTGGCTCTTTCTCAACTCTGCTATTGGGGGCAATTTTACGCTATCAGGGAAAATTTCATCTGGTTTTCCAGTGCAGTCGAAATGAATACCTGCTGTCAATCTTTCTTGGACTCCTCAGCCCATTCCTCTACTACCTGATTCTGTTCAAGGCTTATGACCTACTGCCAGCACAACAGGCCCAACCTCTCAATTACACCTGGGCGATTACCCTGTCATTGCTTGCCGTACCACTATTAAAACAAAAAATTGGTTGGCAGCAATGGCTGGCTCTGTTGGTAAGCTATTGTGGTGTCATCGTAATTTCAACTGAAGGGAGACCATTCAGTCTCCATTTTACCGATCCACTTGGTGTAACCCTCGCCCTTCTCAGCACTATTGTCTGGGCTCTTTACTGGATTTTCAACACCCGCGACAAACGCGATCCCGTAGTCGGATTATTTGTCAATTTCCTCTGCAGCTTCCCTTTTGTACTCGGCTACTACCTGCTCACAACAGAACTGAGGATGCCACCACTAAATGGGCTTTTAGGAGCAGCTTATGTAGGAACGTTTGAAATGGGTCTGTGCTTTGTCCTCTGGTTGATGGCGATGAAACTGACCGACAGTACCGCCAGAATCAGCAACCTTATCTTCCTGTCTCCATTTCTCTCCCTATTTTTCATCCATTTCCTTCTTGGAGAACAGATTCTGACCGCCACATTTATCGGCCTGATTCTTATTGTTGCCGGGCTGTTCTGCCAGCGAATCAAATAAAACATTCAGCATAAAAATTGTATTTTTAAGCTATTAAAGTTAGACTTTAAAGCGGTAATACCTGCCTAGATGATTGCTATGCAGTATGGAGGGAAAAACATGAGGGGAAAGTCACTGTCATCGGAAGCATTGATGCAACAAATTTCAATCCTGCAGGAAGAAAACCACCAACTGAAAGAATCGCTACAATCAGCTAAAAAAAATTCAGATCTTTATGAAAATTTAGTTGAATTTGCAGCCGATGCAATCTTTATCGGTAACAACTGTGGAAACATCATCGGGGCCAATCAAAGAGCAATCCACTTAACTGGTTACAGTTATGCGGAACTAAGTGACATGAATCTCAGCCAGTTGTTTTCCGAAGCAGAACAACTCAAGGCACCACTGCGATACGATCTTCTCAAACAGGGAGAGATCGTCAAATCTGAACGCCTTCTCAGCAGCAAAGATGGAACAACTGTTCCCATTGAAATGAATAGCAGAATGCTGCCTGATGGCTCATTTCACACTTTTGCTCGTGATATCACTGAGCGCAAACAGGCCGATGAAGCTGTACGTGCTTCTGAGGAAAAATTTTCCCAGATTTTTAAACTCAGTCCGGATGCCATTACCCTGACACGAATGGAAGATGGCCTCTATCTTGATGTGAATAATACCTTTCTGGAAATTCTCGGCCGGTCTTACGAGGAGGTCGTTGGACACAGTTCTCTTCCCGGGGATCTGGATATCTGGTGTGATCCAAAGGATCGAGAGCGGATGGTTCAGGCGCTCAAGGAAAATGGTGAGATTACCGGACTGGAAGCAAAGTTTCGAGGAAAAAATGGCCAAAATATCAGTGGCTTATTATCAGCACGAATTATGGAGATAAATCATGAAACCTGTATTTTAATGATAACACGAGACATCACAGAGCGATTAAAATTACAGGAGCAACAACAAAACCTTGAGCTGCAAATGCTGCAAGTACAGAAATTGGAAAGCCTTGGAGTTCTCGCGGGAGGGATTGCCCACGACTTTAATAATATATTGATGGCTGTCATTGGCAACTGTGATCTGGCCCAGCGGCGTTTGAAAGCGACTTCTCCAGCTATGGAAAATCTGCGTCAGATCAAACTGGCAACCAACAAAGCAGCAGATCTGTCCAATCAAATGCTTGCCTACTCAGGAAAAGGAAAGTTTGTTGTCGAACCTTTGGATCTTTCCCTGATCATTGAAGAGATGGAGCAGATTTTAACTGTTTCCAGCAGCAAGAAGGCCACTTTGCGATATGACCTGAGCCCAGACCTTCCGAGTGTAGAGGCTGATGCAACTCAAATAAGGCAGATCGTTATGAATCTGGTCATCAATGCATCAGATGCCATAGGCAATAATACAGGCGTTATTGCAATTTCTACCGGATCAATGGAATGCACCCGTGATTACCTGCAGAGCACCTGGCTTGATGAAAATCTGGAAGAAGGCTATTACGTTTTTATCGAAGTTGCTGATACCGGAAGCGGAATGTCTGAGGAAACACTGAATCGTATTTTTGAACCTTTTTATTCAACCAAATTTACAGGGCGTGGACTTGGGATGGCCGCAGTTCTGGGAATCGTTCGTGGACATAAAGGTGCAATCAAAATTTATACTGAACTCGGCAAAGGAAGTACCTTGAAAGTTCTCATTCCAGCATCAACCGTTCCCGCCACAAAAGTAAAAGTTATAAACGAAAGCACCCCACTCAAGGAGCAAGGATTGGCTCTGCTCATCGATGATGAAGAGACCGTCCTTAATATCGGCAAAGAAATGTTGGCTGAATTTGGCTTTGACGTTGTGACAGCAAAAGATGGAGCGGAGGGATTAAAAATATTCGAGCAACAACACAGTCAAATCCGTTTTGTCCTGATGGATCTGACCATGCCCAACATGGATGGTGAAGAAGCTTTTCGAGAGTTCCGAAAAATTGATCCAAAGGTCAAAGTCATTATCTGCAGTGGCTATAATGAGCAGGAAGTTTCACAAAAATTTGTCGGCAAAGGGCTGGCTGGATTCTTGAAAAAGCCTTATATGCTCAATGAGTTACAAATAGCAATTCAAAGATTATTGCAACCCTGAGACAGGCGAACATAGATATTTTCAAGCGAGTCCAAAGCCCCAGAGAAGAGCAATGGCTACAAAAATAGAAGGGAGTAGATTCCCGACCGGCAGTCGCTTTATACCCAGCAAATCAAATGAAATGGCGACAATTAACAGACCGCCGACAGCATTCATCTCAATAATCACCGGTTCAGTTAAAATTGTTGTGGCCAGCTCTGCAACCAGAGTGATACTCCCCTGATATAACAATAGAGGGATGACAGAAAAAAGGACACCAATACCCAGTGTTGAGGTTAGTGCGATAGCGGCAACACCATCCAAAGCTGATTTTGCATAGAGGATCGTTGGACTTCCTCCCAGACCATCCTGTAGCGCACCCATAATTGCCATCGCTCCAACACAGAACAATAAGCTGGAAGTGACAAAACCTTCAGCGACCGACCCTAGCCCGGAAAACCGTTTCTGTAAACCAAGACCAAACATCTCCAGACGCTTCTCAATCCCCAATAATTCACCAATCAGCCCCCCAAAAATCAAACTACCGATAACGACCATCAGTTGCTGACTCTTCAATGCTAACTGCAATCCAATTAGCAAAACGGCCAATCCAAGCCCAAACATCAAAGTTTGACGCATTCGCGCAGACAAAAACCGGCCGCTCCAGCGGCCGATCAAGCTGCCGACAATAACAGCTGCAATATTGACCAATGTTCCTTGCATTAACATAGAGATCCTTAACCCAAGTAAGAGATAAGCTGGCGGGACACTATCACATTCTCCTTCCCTGGTTCAACAATATGCTGTCAAGCAGTATCTTACTCAATTTTGATATTTATGTGTAATTTATAGCTCATAAAACAACAAAACGACATGACCATCTCTCACAAAAAGTACTATGCCTATTTTTTAGCCCCATTCTTTCGGGTCACCACAGGAAAAGGTTATTTTTTAGACGAATGGCGCCTCTCTTGCATAAAAAGGTGCGTCCAAAGACAATTTAAAATTAAACACACCTCTTTATGCCTTTTTTTTAGGCAAATACTCACTCTAACTTCAGGAGAAACGATTATGACGACACCTATGGATGAAAAAATTGAGCCAATTTATCAAGAAGTCCTCGCGCGCAATCCCGGAGAAATCGAATTCCATCAGGCAGTCAGGGAAGTTTTGGAATCACTTGGTCCTGTTCTGGTTAAAAACCCCGAGTTTGCACACTATAAACTTATTGAACGTATTTGCGAGCCTGAGCGGCAAATCATCTTTCGAGTCCCTTGGGTTGATACTCACGGTAGAGTTCAGATTAACCGAGGTTTCCGCGTCGAATTTAATAGCGCTCTTGGTCCTTATAAAGGCGGTTTGCGTTTCCACCCATCAGTCTACCTTGGCATCATTAAGTTTCTTGGCTTTGAGCAGATATTCAAAAACGCGCTGACAGGGCTTCCAATTGGTGGTGGCAAAGGGGGTTCAGATTTTGACCCCAAGGGAAAAACTGACGGCGATATCATGCGTTTCTGCCAAAGTTTCATGACCGAACTCTACCGTCACATTGGTGAACATACAGACACCCCCGCTGGAGATATTGGTGTTGGTGGTCGCGAAATCGGCTTCATGTTCGGTCAATACAAGCGCATTACTAACCGATGGGAAGCAGGCGTGCTCACCGGAAAAGGAATCAACTGGGGCGGTTCACTGGTCCGTACCGAAGCAACAGGTTACGGAGCAACCTACTTTGTGGATGAAATGCTTAAAGTTCGCAACGAATCCTTCGAAGGCAAAACCTGCGTGGTTTCGGGCTCAGGCAATGTTGCCATATACACTATCGAAAAGATCCACCAACTCGGTGGTAAAGTTGTCGCCTGTTCCGATTCAGGTGGATATATTTATGATGAAAAAGGGATTGATCTGGAATTAGTTCAGCAAATCAAAGAAATTGAGAGGCGCCGGATCAGCGTTTACGCTGAAAAACACAAACATGCCAAATATGTAGCAGGTGGCAACATATGGGAAATCCCCTGCCAGGTTGCCATGCCTTCAGCGACACAGAATGAAATTAATGGCAAAGATGCCGCCCTGCTCGTCAAGAACGGTTGTATTGCTGTTGGTGAAGGGGCGAACATGCCAACAACTCCCGAAGGTGTTCAGGTCTTTCTCGACGCCAAGATTGCATATGGACCGGGCAAAGCGGCAAACGCCGGCGGTGTTGCCACCAGCGCCCTTGAGATGCAGCAGAACGCCTGTCGCGATTCTTGGGATTTCGAATACACCGAAGATCGCTTGCATAAAATCATGAAAAATATCCACAAAGATTGCTACGAAACAGCAGAAGAATACGGTTCACCGGGCAACTATGTCGTCGGTGCTAACATCGCCGGATTCATTAAAGTTTCTCGTGCCATGCTCGCCATGGGTGTTGTCTAGGCAAAAGGCTCAATGACAATCAAAAGCCCCCGACTATTAGCCGGGGGCTTTTGATTCTATAGCATTCTGTCAAAATCATCTTATTTTATGCAGCAGATCAATTCTTGGGATACAACATCTGCCATCAGCCGCACCCCAGCTTCGGATGCACGATAAACCTTAACCACCTTCTCATAACGATTGTATGAAGGAAGGAGTCCGCCTAGAGAATTGTAACGAGATTGAAACCAAGCATCATCAAGAAAGCAATTCTTATTTTCTGGAAACAGTGCCAGATAAAAAATATCTGCCTCGACCAGATCTTGAAAGAAATGTGAACCAAAAGAAAGTTCCGGCATAAGATCACCCGAAGTGAATGCAACTTCGACCAGAACAGTCAAGTTATTGATCTCAGAAAAGCTGATGGGCACCCCCAAGGATGGCGTCGTCGTCCCCCAACGACCCGGCCCCATAAGCATCGTCTGACTGTTTTCTTTGTCAGCAATTTGTTTATTTAATAATCCCACGACACGCGCTATTTCATATTTCTCGACCAGGGGCAAAAGAAGATATTCAGAAGGCTCAACCCAGATGATCCATTCAAGATCCTGAGAGATATTGCCACCCATAAAATTCCCCGCAGAACGGAAAACGACTTTCCCCTCAGGAATATTTCGCGGGATTTCGATCTGCACTTCAGAACCCTTGGTTTGCAATGGTCGACATTGGACAACATCAACCTTAACCCTCCTGTCCGCGGTAAAATTGGCTGTAAACTCAACATCGACCGGATACTCGTAAGCTGCTTCAATTGTCTTCAGCAACCGCTTCATTATTGTTGTGAAATTTGTCTTCCCAAGGAAATCATCAAAGGTCAATCGCCAGACATCCTGTTTTTTACTTCCGCGCTGAGCAAGAAGCTCCATTGTCTCATAATCTTTGACAGCATAAAGCGGCCAGGGAATATTGACATTTTCCTGGGCCAACTTCAGCAAAGAAACGGTTTCTAAACTATTGGTATTCACATTCAGGAGATCAACATCATGTTGGGAAAACTTGCGAACATCCTCAAACCCCTTGTGTTGACGTTTCTTGGGTGAATCAAGGGCGATAACCCGGGGATAATCAACTTCAGCCCGGTCAACCGCTCGAGTACCCAACCCGACCACAAGTCGCAACATTCCAGCCTGTGGATCCATCTCCTTGTCCCACACAAAAGTATTATAAGAGACACCAACCCCTGAAAGCTCTGGAAGATAATAGTGATCCCGATACGCTCCTGAAACTCGCTGTACCAGCAGCGCCATTTGCTCATCTTTCTGAGAAAGCCCTCGCTGCAAACGATATGTCAGCGCATCTTCACTCATAGCACTGGCAAAAATCTTACGAATAGCTACCTCCAATTGCTCCAATCGCTCTTCCGGACTCCCCTGGTTTACGCAAAAAAAGCTGTCATACTTACCGGCAAAAGCATTCCCAAAACCATCCTCCAACAATGAACTGGAGCGTACAATAATTGGATACTGTCCATAATACTCCAGCAGGTGCTGAAACCCTTCACGGATTTTATCCGGAAAAGACCCGGCCAGCATTTTTTCCCTTAATTCTGCGGCGGCAGTAAAATATTCTTCCTGAGTCTTTTGCCGCATAAACAAGCGCCACAGATCGTTATGGACAATGTATGAATAATAGACATTGGATCCGACATAATGGGAGTCATGGTGTTCGAGATGACTATCCCAATCAAAAGACTCATCCTGCTGCAAAATATTGTGCGCCAGCAACATCCCCACAGCCTTACCACCTATAAATCCAGTCCCGATAACTCGGGATTTAATTTCGAGTAATTCCTGCAAAGAAAAGTATTGTCGTGTAAGGGTCAGCATTCTCTCTTCACGAGCAATCATATGTCGACAGATATGGCGCACCATATCAGCACGCTCAACTTCCGTTGAGGTTTCTTTACATAGATCTTCAGCATCAATAAAAAGTCGGTGCCAATGATCAATCTGCCTTCGAGATGAATCCTTAGTGCGTGCAGCAAGGGAATTATAGAGGCGCGTCGACTCGAAGCTGTTGGTCAGCGGAATAAATTTATTCCCCTCTTTATGATGTGGCAAAAACATAGTGGGAGAGCGGCGTTGCCAGACTTTCAATGGTTGAATATGAAAATGGTCTTCGTGAGTAAAAACATCAATCAGTATCTGTGTGGTATCACGAATTTTCTCAACCGTCTTAAATGAATGGTGATCCCTGATCAGAGCGAAATAAGCAACCGTATCCAACTCAAACAGGTAGGGACAGGTGACCCGAAAAAAATTGCCGACCATATGGTCAGTTGTCCAAGCTGATAGAAGGTCGGACAGGCAGTCAAAAACATAGAAAGCACCAGGACCTTGCTCGGTCGCGATATTGTAAACACTACTGGCAAAAAATTCGAAACCCAAGCGCGGGTCGAGCTGATGAATTTTGATTTGTGGAGTTTCACCGAGCAAAGGGAGGTGATCACCAAAACGCATATAATTGATCTGCCTTCCATCCCGCAAAGCTTGATCAACAAAAGGACCGACAAAATAACGATAATTCTCAATAGATTCTACTTTGAGAACAACATTATCTCCGATGCGTAAACCATCAAGAATATTATCGAGTTCATCATAACCCGTTGAAACCCGCTCAGATAAGTTCATGGAGAATTCTCCTGACTCAGGGAGATCAGCAAAATGGAGCAAGGACATTCTAAATCTAAAATTGTGTATTTTTATAGCACAGCATGAAACTCCCAAGCCATAAATCAATCTCTGGGGCTTTGGCTGTCGTTGTAGGGAGCATTGCGGATGATCGGCAACACCGTCGTTATCCTGGTTGAAACTGGCATATTTCCGGATGATCACGCCCAAAAATATGCAGGCACTCTTAAACACAAAGACAACTATTGTTTTAGTTTATTGGAATTGAATATTTGATGAACATAATACTCTGAAATTTAGAGGTTAAAACGATAGTTTTGAGCTCAGGCCAGAACTAAAGAGCGATATTGTTATCCGACCAGCCATACTGACTCAAACTTTCGGAGATTCTAATAAGCGGGTATCAAAGGCGAGGAGCTACCGGACGTTTTTCTTGCAATGGAATATCTGACTGAGAAGCCGCAGCTGTTATTTGCTAAAAAGGTACAAATGCAATTTCAAACGAGTGGTTGTTATTGGTGGTGGAAATACGGCAATGGATTGTCTACTGTCAGCCATCAGGAAAACATGCCGGGCAGCTCAGAAGAAATCTATAACACCATCGAAGAAAGGGTTGAGTTTTGTTTTAATATCAGCCGTTGTGAAATTCGCTGTGAAGCGGACGGCTTGATCTTTGTACATAAGTTAAAAGCCCGATGGTATATCATCGGGCTTTTTGTAACTGCAGGTGTTACTTCACAGCGGTAAGAATATAAACAGGATCGTACGCCTCAAATAATTTGTAGTTTGAATGGGGACGAGTCCTGGCAATGTTAACTGTGACCACCTCAACTTGGTATCCAGCATTCCCGAAATATTCATTCGCAGAAGTCAGGGTATCCAAGGTACTCGCATTCAAGACAATTCGACCACCCACGGCTAACCGTTGGTCAACTGCATCAAGGATATCCCAGAGCCGCCCACCACTTCCGCCGATAAAAACACAATCGGGGTCAGGCAATTCTTCCAGGCAATCCGGGGCATCACCTTCAATTAAGACAACATTGCGGGTATTGAATTTCTGTAAATTTTCCTTGATAAACTGCCGACATTCCTCGTTACGTTCGATCGCAAAGATCCGCCCATTGGGGAGGAGATGATCCGCCTCAATACAGATAGACCCGGAACCCGCGCCAATGTCCCAAAGACACATATCGTGGCGCAACTTCAGTTTAGCCAGGGTCACGACTCGCACCTCTTCTTTGGTTATCAGTTTTTTTATACTGACAAATTCATCATCCGGAATACCAAAGGTTGGCACATATCCCTGCGAACTATCCTCATATTCCTTGATCAGAATAAGAACATTGAGTCGGGCAACATCCAGTTCCAGTAGCCCCTTAACATCCGTGACCCGAATTTTCTCGACTTCGGTACCAAGATTTTCACAGAGATAAGCCTTATAACCTCCCCGACGCCGACTCAACAATTCGCGAGCAATAGCTCCTGGGGAAATATTATCGTCAGTCAGGACAGCTGCTTTGTCATTGGCAACAATACGGTTAACAACATCTTTCAACGCCCGATCATGCGCTGAAATAAAAACCGAATCATCCCAGGGTTCACGAATTTTAGCGAAAGCATATTGGACCGAAGTGACATTGGGAAGGAACTCAATCAATTCATCCGCAAGATTACGTAGCAGAAAGCGTCCCAGGCCGAAAAACAGGGGGTCCCCTGAGGCAAGAACGACAACGCGGCAATCACAGTCCTGCAAACGGGAAACCATTTCAGCCAGATTACGATCATCAAGAGCAAAGGTCTCGCCGGAAAAATCAGGAAATAATCCAAGCAAACGCTGCGCCCCAAAAAGAAGCTCACTCTGATTTATCAGTTCAAGTGCCTGCGGTGTAAAACCTTCTTGCCCCGCAATTCCGGCGCCGATAACATGAATTGACTTCATGAATTCCTCCCTGTTAGACGATCAAAATAACGTCAAACCATCAACCGTTTAATTTCTGTACTACGGTATAGCCATCTGCGAAAAAATCAATAATATTGTGACAACCAAAATCCTGTTCGATATGAAACAGTTTTTCCAGCGGAGCCCCGATGGCATCAAGCAAAATAACCCGGTTCACCCCACCATGGGCAACAACAACAATCTCTCCCCCAATATGATCTGAAACAATCTGCTTAATGGCCGGGCGCACCCGCGATGCCAGCTGCAGTAAACTTTCTCCCGAAGGGGGTGCGACATGGACAATATCATCAATTCGTGCTTGCCAAAGCTCCGGATAATTGCGCTGCAACTGTTTCCAGGTTTGACCTTGCCAATCGCCAGCATGTAACTCCCGCAACTCTTCTTTATAAACCGGTTGAACTTTTTGTAACAGTGCAATTTGATCAGCTGCCACCCGACAGCGATATAGGTCGCTTGAGTAAATACCCCCAAGTTTAAGGTGCTGTAATCGCCCGGCAAAAGCGGCTGACTGCTGTCGGCCATGAGCCGTCAAATGGACATCACTTTGACCATTGTAACGCTTCTCCTCAAACCCATCGACCTGCCCATGGCGGAGTAAGTGCATGCGTGTCGCTTTCATATATCCCCACCATTCAAAGAATTTTCTCCTTCAAGAGCAGCTTCAATCCGCTCCCAGATTTCATCTTTCCCTTCTCGGCTCGTAGCCGAGAACAGGGTAAAGGCATCGCGTGGCAACCCTGTTTCTGCGACAATAGGTTTGATCTGTTTCTCCAGTTGAGAGCGCTTGATTTTATCGATCTTGGTAATAACCGGTATCGTTGGCACCCCGAACTCCTCCAGCCAATCAAGCATACGGATATCTTCTTCCCGAGGGACTCGACGGATGTCAAAAATGAAGATCACTCCGTGCAACGACTCTCGGATTTCAAGGTAGGTTCGGATCATCGGTCCCCAGGCTTTTTTAACCGCCAACGGAACTTTCGCAAAACCGTAGCCAGGCAAATCGACCAAAGAAAATCGGTTATTGATATTGAAAAAATTAATCAACTGCGTCCGTCCTGGAGTTGATGAAGTTCTCACCAGACTTTTTCTGTTAACCAGAACATTGATCAGTGAACTTTTACCAACATTACTTCGACCGGCAAAGGCAATCTCTGGCAACTCGTTAGGGGGGTAATTCCCTGGACGGGTGGCACTTTTAATAAATTCAGCAGAAGATATTTTCATTATTCATCCATAAATCATAGTTATCTATTTTAATCAGTGGAGAATAGCCTATGCAAAACAGGTTGGCAACTATCAAGCGAGCTGCTCATGCTGCAAATATATCCATGATGGCAGATTCCCCCACCTACAGGTCGATGATCGTATTTAGCTTTACAATATCACACAATTATTACTACAATAGTTAAATTTCAATCACTAAATTTATCCCTAAAGGAGAGAAAAATGCTGACTCAAAAACTTGTCGATGCAATCAATGACCAAATCCAGTATGAGTACTACTCCGCTTTTATTTACAAAGCGATGCAGGCATACTTCGAAGCTGAAGATCTCCCCGGCATGGCGAATTGGATGGACATCCAATTTCAGGAAGAGATGTCACATGCCGAAAAAATGTTCCAATTCGTCTGTGAGACAGGTGGTCGCGTTCTGATGCAGTCAATGGAGACTCCGCACAACGATTATAATTCTCCCTTGCATGTATTTGAAGAAGCGCTGCGACATGAGCAGATCGTTACTTCCCGAATCAACGACCTGATGGACCTGGCACAACAGGAAAAAAACCATGCCGCACAAATATTTCTCCAGTGGTTTGTAACTGAACAGGTTGAAGAAGAAGCGAATGCCAGCCATATTATTGCTAAATTGAAGAGAGTCCAGGAGGATGGCCGTGGCTTGATGATGATTGATCAGGAACTGGCAAAACGGGTTTTTGTCCCAATTCCGACTGAGGCATAGATAGAGCCGGGCACCTCTGACTCAAATGTGCCGCAAAGATTGAACCACAAAAGGCCGTACTCCAACAGTACGGCCTTTTGTGCATCGAGAAAATATTCCATTAATATGTGTGGCTTATACCAAAGAACCCAGGGAAAACAATTAAAACCGCCAACACAAAAACCTGAATGGCGATAAAGGGAACGACCCCTTTATAAATATCTGTCGTCTTAACCTCAGGAGGAGAAACTCCTTTTAAATAAAAGAGACTGAACCCGAAAGGCGGTGTCAAAAATGAGGTCTGCAGGTTCATTGCCACAAGGATTGCATACCAGATCGGATTAATCCCCAGGTTAGCAGCAATCGGTGCCAGGATCGGCACGATGATGTAGGAAATTTCAACAAAGTCAATGAAGAACCCAAGAACCATGATGACCAGCATCGACAGGATCAGAAAGCCCCATTTTCCTGCAGGCAACCCCATCATAAAGTCTTCTACCAGGTAATCACCACCGGTGTAGGTAAAAACCATAGAAAAAGCGGTGGCACCGACCAGAATAGCAAAAACCATTGACGTAATCTTGACGGTTTCCAGAGCACTGTTCCAAACCATCTTCACCGATAATTGCCGGTACATCCCCGCTAAGATGACGGCACCAATACCACCTACAGCAGAGGACTCTGTGGGAGTCGCAACGCCGAACAGAATGGAACCAAGCACCAGGATAATTAAGGTCAAGGGAGGAACAATGGCCTTAAGAGCTCTGGCAATCTGTTGTTTTTTAGTTCCGTACTCCTCTCCATCCAAATGAATCGGGGGAGCCAAATCTTTTTTAAAATAGGTCAGGATCGCAATATAAATGACATAAAACAGCACCAGAGAGACTCCTGGCCAAAAAGCCGCCATAAACAAATCCCCGACCGGTACTTGAAAAACATCCCCAAGAATGATCAGTATAATTGATGGTGGAATAATTTGCCCAAGTGTTCCCGCTGCACAGATTGCCCCAGTCGCCAATTTTTTATCATAATTATACTTCAGCATAACCGGCAGAGAGATAACACCCATAGCAACAACGCTGGCACCGACCACTCCTGTAGAGGCTGCCAATAACGCCCCGACAAGAATTGTCGAAATAGCGACGCCCCCGCGCATTTCACCAAAGAGAAATCCCATGGATTCAAGCAGTCGTTCAGCCAACTTTGATTTCTGGAGAATGATTCCCATAAAAATAAATAGCGGAATTGCCATCAGAATCGTGTTGTTCATAACGGACCAGATACGATGAGGCATCATGGCAAACATGCCCTGTCCCTCAGCAATCAGGCCAAAAACAACTGCAGCTCCGCCAAACGTAAATGCTACCGGGAAACCAAGCAACAACAAGCCCAGGCAGACAACAAACATTATTAAACCAATCATAACAACAGCTTCTTTCTCTTTCGTATACGTTAGTACTTTTTATTTATGGATTTAAAATCAAAGAATAGTATCTTCGATTTTATGTTGCTTAGGCATTTCCAAGCCGCGGTACATGCGAATATTTCGAAGGACAAATCCCAATGCCGATATAATCAGTAAAATAAAAGAGAGTGGGATCACAGATTTAATCAGATATGTATGGGTTAGTCCCCCGGGATCGCCACTGATTTCGCCCATTGTATATGATTCGTGGACAAACCAGATGGACCCGCTAATGATCAAATAAGCCAGTGGAATCAGAAAAAGAAAAGTCCCAGCGATATTAATAATGGCTTTCAACTTAGGGCTGAAACCATCATACAAAACATCAACACGCACATGCCCTTCTTCTTTTAAGGCATAGGATATCCCAAAGAGAAAAACGACGGAAAAAATATGCCACTCAAGCTCCTGCATGGCAATTGAGCCTGTACGGAAAAAATAGCGCAAGATCGCATCGTAAAATACGTTAACTAACATCACCAGCATCAAGACCCCAGCAATCCATCCAACAATATCAGAGAAGCGGTCCAGAATTCGTTCAAGTTTTAACAGCATAATAATCCTGCCGACAGATATGAGAAATAAGAAGAAAGCTCCCGGCGAAGATTGCCGGGAGCTCTGGCTAAATCATTTAGATAACTCTACTCGAGATTATCTTTCAAATATGCATAGTCAGAAATTTCAGTCCAACGACGTGCTTTTTTCATATAGGCCGTTTGTGCGTCGTATATCTTCTTAAACATCGGATCTTTTGCAGCATACTCGTCCAGGAGCTCTTTATTGGCAACTTTCATTGCGGCAATAACTTCTTTTGGAAAAGTCTTGACCTTGACATTCGGATATTCCGTATCAATCGTATCCATGTTGATTGCACTGTCGTTATAGGAACGAGCATACATGTCATAGGCGGCAAGCTCCATAGCTACCTCTAAAATCTTTTGCAGGTGTTTTGGCAATGCATCAAATTTCTTCTGGTTAACCAGGAACTGTAATTCGGTTGCAGGCTCATGCCAACCAGTATAGTAGTATGGTGCAATCTTGTGAAAACCCATATTTAAATCAAGAGAGGGTCCGACCCATTCCAGCGCATCGATTGTTCCACGATCAAGAGCAGTATAGAGTTCTCCCGGAGGAATATTAGTAACAACAACACCAAGCTTGGAAAGAACTTCACCGGCAAAACCGGGGACCCGCATCTTTAAACCTTTTAAATCTTCAAGGCTTTTGATTTCTTTTTGGAACCAGCCACCCATCTGGTTGCTGGTATTGCCACCAAGATAAGAATAAACTCCATGCTTGTCATAAACTTCTTTCATCAGCTCCATGCCACCACCATAGTAAAACCACCCAAATTGTTCCGGGGCGATCATACCGAAAGGCATGGTGGTAAAAGCCATTGTGTTGATGTCTTTGCCCTTCCAGTAATAGGACGCGGAATGCCCCATCTCGTACTGGCCTAACTTGACCATGTCAAGAATACCAAAAGCGGCCTTGTGCTTGTTAGCTGAGTCGATACGGATTTCCATTTCGCCATTCGACATTTCTTTAACCATGTCAGCCATTTTTATGACCGCATCACCAAAGATAGGGAAACCAGTTCCCCAGGTCTGAGCCAATTTCCAGCGATATTTTGGAGCAGCTTCCGCTTGGGTAGCAAAAGTCCCAACCAGCAGCAGTGAAAAAACAGCCAAGAAACAAACAGACATTCGAAACAGTGTTTTTTTCATACTTTACCTCCGTCAAAGATAGATTGAATTACGGCGATTTCAAACTCTAACCATACTGGTTAAAGTTCTAGCATATCACCCCAAGTTACGGCCACTTGTCAATAGGGAAGCAATAAAACACCCAGTATTAACTTTGAAATTGTACCAAGGTTATAAAACAATTCAAGGAGGGAGTAAGCGAGTGGTCACATAGAGCAACTGAGTGGTCAAGACTGCAGGTTAAAGCTCCAAGGCCCCTTTTAACTGTCGTAAATAACGTCGACTGACTGGCAGGGTATGTCCAAGGAAAGTTCTAATCTCTGCCAGACCGTTACCCTGCAATCTAATCTCATCGATATTCTCAGGATTAACGAGAAACTGCTTCTGACACCGCAGCAATGCTGTTCTTTTCTCCAGAACCCGGAGAGTCAACTCGGTAAAAAACTGTCCCTCACTGGTGACAACATGAATTCCTGTAGCATCTGAAAAAACATAATCCACAGTTGCCGGAGGTATCAATTTGACGCGGTTTGAAAATTGACAGGGGATATGACGCAAAGGTTCTGCTTGGTATCTTGGTGGATCACCACGATGAATCGCTTCTCTCACCTTATCGACTGTTTTCAAAAATCGCTCAGGTGAGACTGGTTTAAGCAAATAATCAAGGGTTTTTTCTTCAAAGGCTTTCAGAGCATGTTCATTATAAGCCGTCACAAAAACCACATGAGGCATTAGATCCTCTTCAATCATTGCCAACAATTCAAATCCGTTGAGCGCAGGCATTTCAATATCGAGAAATAAAAGTTCCGGCTTTTCTGTACGGATTCGCCTTAGAGCATCAATGGCATTAGTGCAACAACCAAGAATGTCAAATGCCCCTGTATTCCTGACGAGATGCTCCAGCTCTTCGCGTGCATGCAACTCATCATCAATGATTAACGCACGAATCATTCACAATCTCCCTGTCCAGTGGGAATTTAATTTGCACTACAGTCTTCTGCTGTGGTTGACATTCAACCGTCAAACCAAACTGCTTGCCATAAATATTTTTTATGCGCTGATCAACTAACCGCATCCCCAGGCCCTGAGCATCAATTGGCTTTTTGTAATTTCCGGCATTATCCTCGACCTCAATGACAACAGAGTCATCCTGCTGGTAAGCCCTCACCCAAACTTGGCCATGATCAAGCAGATGGGCAACTCCATGTTTAATAGCATTTTCAATTAAGGGCTGTAGAGTAAAAACCGGTATCAACAAACTTAAGAGACCAGGATCAACCTCCTGATGAATTGACAACCTTTCACCAAAACGGGCTTTTTCAATTTCCAGATACGAATTGATATGGGTCAGCTCTTCCTCCAGAGTTACTATATTTTTATTACGTTTTAAATTGGTGCGAAAAAATGTCGACAATTGCAGCAGTAATTCACGAGCTTGATCAGCATCTTTCCGGACAACCGCCATGATTGTATTTAACGCATTGAACAAGAAGTGTGGGTTCACCTGAGCCTGAATTAATTTCAATTCAGACTGCACCAACAGTGTTTTTTGTTCTTCGTAGCGGGACCGCAACAATTGGTGGGAATATAGGGTTGCCAATCCTTCACCAAAAGAGCGATTGATATTGAGAAACAGTTTGGTTTTTGGTTCATAGAGACTGATCGTTCCAACAACGTCCTGATCGACTTGCAGCGGTACAACCAAAACAGAACCAATCGGGCAATTTTCAACGAGTGGGCATTTAAAATGTTCATCGAAACCATCAACAAAAACAACTCTATTTTCATTTAACGCCTGCTTTGACCATTTAGTAACAACAGCGTTTCCGGCAAAATGATGATCGGCTCCAATTCCTGAAAATGCCAGGATTTCATGACGATCAGTAATTGCCACAGCACCAACTTCAGTCTCCTCTCGGATAATTTCCGCCATCTCCCGTGCCGTCTCGGAGCTGAACCCGCGGCTTAGAATCCCCAAGGTCCGGTCAGCAACAGTGAAGGCTTTAGAAGAAAATCTGGCCCCGACCTGATCTCGAACCCGGCGCTGATCTCGCACCATACTCATAAAAAGAGCAGCCCCAACCGAATTAGCACAGATCATCGGCATGGCAATAACCTTGACAAGAGCCATAGCTTCGGCAAAAGGTCGAGCTAAAGCCAAGATAATGCTCATCTGCAGAATCTCAGCAATCAGTGTTGCAGAAAAGGCAACAAAAGGATGGTATAATTTTTCTGGCTGGTTACGGCGAATCAGATAGAGATAAACGAGCCCCCCGATTAAGCCCTCAACTGTTGTTGAAACCCCACAGGAAAAAGCGGTAAAGCCTCCCATGGAATAACGATGTAACCCTGCTGTCAGTCCAACCAAAACCCCCAATATTGGCCCGCCAATCAAGCCAGCAAGAACAGCACCAATCGCTCGAGTATTAGCAATGGCGCCTTGAATCGGCAATCCCTCATAGGTCCCAAGGATTGAAAATAACGAAAAGACAACATAAAGCACCAGCAATTGTCGCCACTTCAACCTGGCCCCAGACAGATACCCCATCGCGGGAGATTTGCTGAACACATATGCGATGACAATAATGACTGTCGTCTGCTGTAGAAGTTCAAATATGAGCAGCATAAAAATTCCTTCTCGAAACTATCCAGAGCCAGCATAAAGCTATTTCATCAACTCTGCAAAGTTTTCTCCTTCGACCGGTCTTCATCACCTCATGAGTGGTAACGACAGAGCAGAAACACAGTCAAAACAACTAATCAAGAGAAAACCATGATTAATTATTGACTCCGGAAAAAAGTTGACAGAGTATTACCCTTTCGTTCTTCATATGGATCAAAATACTTCTGCTCTAAATGGAAACATTATGAAACTTATCCAGTTATTCGTTCGTACGATTGATGGACTAAATACCAAGATTGGGCATGTGACTTCCTGGCTCAGTACGATCTTGGTTCTAACCGTCTGTTACGATGTTTTTACCCGTTATTTTCTACGCAAAAGCAGTGTTGGTGTGCAGGAAATGGAATGGCATATCTTTGCAGTTCTATTTCTACTCGCAGCCGCCTACACCCTGAAAGTCGACAACCATGTTCGAGTGGATGTTATCTACACCCAGCTATCACCTCGGGGAAAAGCCTGGATTAACATGCTTGGTGGCATTATCTTCCTGATTCCTTTCACAATCCTGGTGATCTGGGCTTCAAAAGGATTTATCAGCATGAGTTGGGCCATCCAGGAAACCAGCCCTGATCCTGGAGGGCTTCCCTATCGTTACATCCTTAAGGCAATGATTCCAGTGGGGTTCAGTTTAATTTTACTTCAGGGAATTGCCCAGATTTTGCGCTCATTTTGTACAGTTATTGGTCGGCCCATGGAAGACAGTAACAATAAAGAGATAGAGGAACAGCACCATGCCTGAATATATGTCCCTGGTTCTATTTGCCACAGTCTTTGCCCTCCTGCTACTCGGCTTCCCGGTCGCATTTACTCTCGGTGGTGTTTCTCTGATTTTTGGGTATTTTACTTTTGGGATGGGACTATTCCAGTTGCTCCCCCTGCGGATCTGGGGAACGATGACAAACTATGTGCTCATCGCAGTGCCGCTGTTTGTCTATATGGGCCTCATGCTTGAAAAATCCGGACTCGCAGAAGAACTCTTGGAAACCATGGCCATGCTGTTTGGGAAACTTCGGGGCGGGTTGGCTATTTCGGTCATTGTTGTTGGCGCTGTTCTTGCCGCCTCTACGGGAATTGTTGGTGCAACAGTTGTCACCATGGGGCTCTTATCTCTGCCAACAATGATTAAACGTGGTTATTCACCTGAGTTGACGACGGGCACAATCTGCGCAGCCGGAACACTGGGACAAATCATCCCCCCAAGCATTGTCCTCGTTCTCCTGGGAAGCGTCCTGAATGTCTCTATTGGAGACATGTTTATTGGTGCTGTCATCCCTGGAATAATATTGGTGAGTTTATATATCCTCTGGATTATTTTAGTGGCATTTATCCGCCCAGAAGCAGCACCAGCCATGCCTGCGAATGAACTTGCAGTTTTCAGAGGTATAGGCATGTACAAAAAAATCTTCAGGGCGTTTTTTCTACCATTTTTCCTGATTGTTGCGGTTCTTGGTTCAATTTTTGCCGGGATAGCTTCCCCGACTGAAGCTGCAGCCGTTGGCGCAATGGGCGCCACTTTTCTGACCATCTGGCAAAAAAAATTGAACTTAGCCACCCTGCGTGAAGTTATGCGCGGTACGACAACTCTCACGTCTATGGTTTTTATCCTGATTGTCGGAGCAAGCGCTTTTGGTCTGGTTTTCAGAGGGATGGGGGGAGATCGTTACATTACCAATCTTATCCTGGGTGCAGGAATGGAGCCTGGGCATTTTCTTCTTATTGTCATGCTGGTTATATTTGTCGCCGGTTTCTTCATCGACTTTATCGAGATCACCTTTATTATCGTTCCAGTCGTTGCCCCGATTTTTCAACAGATGGGAATCGATCTTCTCTGGATTGGCATTCTGATTGCCATGAACCTGCAGACATCATTCTTGACTCCGCCTTTCGGGTTTTCATTGTTTTATTTAAAGGGGGTTGCTCCACCTGAAATTACGACCAGTCAGATCTATAAAGGAATCATCCCTTTTATTGTCATCCAGATGATCTGTCTTGTCATTGTCGTTATCTGGCCTGAAACTGTGACCTGGCTGCCAAAATACATGGCTAAATAGGATTTAATCTGGCTTACGTTGACGATAAGCTTGAGCAATCCCACCAACAGATGTTTCACGATACAATGACGGCAGAGCCTGACCAGTTTCATTCATAACCAATGTTATTTCGTCAAAGCTAATTTTATGCTCCCCGCCCGAGAGCAGAGCAAAGTGGCAGCAGCTCAAAGCTCGAGTTGCTGCATGTGCGTTGCGCTCAATACATGGAATCTGAACCAAACCATTTACGGGGTCACAGGTCAGTCCAAGATGATGTTCCAGCCCCATTTCAGCTGCATATTCAATCTGTTTTATGCTGCCGCCATGAAGTTGCGTCGCCGCCGCTGCTGCCATTGCGCAAGCGGTGCCGATTTCACCCTGACAGCCGACCTCAGCTCCGGAAATTGAAGCATTTTTCTTCACCAGATTACCAATCAAACCTGCCGTCGCTAAAGCTCTCAGGATATCATCACGACTACATTTCAAAGACTCTTGTAGATATCTCAAAACAGCAGGAAGAACTCCACTGGCCCCACAGGTTGGAGCAGTAACAATCACGCTACCACTGGCATTTTCTTCAGATACAGCAAGGGCATAAGCCCAAACTCTGGCATTGTTCTGCATATGAATTCCATAAAAACCAGATTTACGGTAGAAGCTATGGGCCTTACGACCTAAACCCAACCCTCCGGGAAGAATTCCGACCTGCTCCAATCCCTGGTTTATTGCTGTAGACATGACATCCCAAACATTGGCGAGAAAATCCAGGAAACAATCATCCTCATGAGTCAAAACATATTCCCAGAAGGATTCTCCACTGCGTTCTAAGAATTTAAGAATGTCTGCCATATTTGTTAAAGGGTAATTTTGTGGCAAAGCAACAAGCTGTCCACTATCCTGAAGGGCTCCTCCACCGACACTATAAACCTCCCAGCTGTGCAATGTTGAACCAGAAGCATCCAAGGCCTCAAAACGCATGCCATTAGGATGGAGTGGGAGCTGTTTTTCGGGGACCCAGAGCAATTCCAAGTCGGATCCGCGAGCATGAAAGACATCAAACAATACCTTATCAGTCAAGTGGCCACGCCCGGTTGCAGCAAGACTTCCAAACAGGGTGACCCGGTAATGTGACACATCAGGATGTTTTTCCAGAAAGATGAGAGCAGCCTGTCGTGGCGCCATAGTGTGACTACTGGAGGGGCCGGTTCCTATGCGGTAAAGCTGGCGTAGCGATTCCATAATAGAGACTCCCGGGATATATTGCCCGTAACGAAAAAAGCCTGCCACAAAGGCAGGCTTTTTATTTTAACGTGGATCAGGCTTAAATCAATCAAACAACTCATAATAAGCGCGGTCAGATATCTTGCTCCAGGCCAACTGTTGTTTCTGGAATTTACTGAAACTGTCATAGACCTTCTTACTCATTGGATCATTGGCGACAATTTCTTCCAGGACCTCAACTGAGTACTTCCTTAGCTGTTTAAGAACGTCAACCGGGAATTTTTTGAGAATGACACCTTCTTCTTTAACCATCTTGTCCAGATAGATATTGTTCTTTGTCTCAGACTCACAAAGCATCCACATATTTGACGCGATGGTCGCATTCGTAACAATTTCCTGTAAGTCCTTTGGTAAAGCCTCAAATGCGCTCTTATTGACAAAAGACTCAAGCACAGTTCCAGGCTCGTGCCATCCGGGGTAATAGTAGTATTTAGCGACCTTATAGAAGCCCATTTTATAATCGTTGTAAGGACCGACCCATTCCGTTGCATCAATAACACCACGCTCAAGATTGGTATAAATCTCACCACCGGCCGAAAGAACTGCAGTGCCACCCGCTTTGGCCAGAACCTTACCACCTAGCCCAGGAATCCGCATCTTCAATCCCTTGAAGTCCTCAAGGCTCTTGATTTCACGATTGAACCAGCCACCCATCTGCACCCCGGTATTTCCAGCAGGGAGTGGTTTCAGGTTAAACTTGCCATAGACCTCTTCCCAAAGTTCCATTCCGCCGCCGGTATAAATCCAGGCATTCATCCCCTGCGCATTTAACCCAAAAGGAACAGCAGCAAAAAACTGTGCTGCTGGGGATTTTCCAGCCCAGTAATAGGCAGCACCATGGCCCATTTCTACCATTCCTTGACTGACAGCATCAAAAGCCTGGAGAGCCGGGACCAGTTCCCCACCGCCATACACCTGAATATTCAAACGGCCACCAGACATCACCTTGATCATCTCAGCCAATTTGTCAGCACCCTCACCTAACAGAGGGAAATGGGGTGGCCAAGTCGTGACCATCTTCCAATTATAAGTTTTTTCCGCCCGAACAATAGCCGGAGCTCCGATCGCTGTTGCCGTTGCAGCAACGGCTGTGGCTGTCGTCGCTTTTTTAAGGAAATCACGCCGATTGTTTTTTTCCATGAACGTCTCCTTGTAAGTAACTTAAATAATGTAATTATTAGGCCTAGAGAATATAATTCTGTTTTATAAAAGTCAAACTTTTGCGGTCATCAATTGTCTTTTTCTAGAGAAGAAGTTCGACAATAAAGGTTGCACCCCCGCCTGGAGTTTCCTCAACCCAGGCTTTTCCGCCAGACACCCTGGCAATTTTTGCTACAGTGGCCAGACCGATACCTGTTCCAGGAACTCCCTTGCTACTGCTACCACGCTTAAAAGGCTCAAATATTTTTTTACGCTCCCCAACTGCGATCCCAAGACCATGATCTGCAACTTGATAACGAACCCGATCGAAAAACGCCTGACCGGAAACTTCAATGGAGGGATCATGCGGGGCAGCATATTTCAATGCATTGCCAAGCAGGTTTCTGAATAGATCGATTAGTAAAGATTCAGCTATCTTCACTTTTGGCAACTGGCCAATCACAATTTTTGCCCGGTGTTCAATTATCTTATCCGCAAGCTCCAAGAGAACATCTTCCGCAATTGAGGTGACATCGACCTCAGCTTCGGGTGACTTTACCTGACCGACCCGTGATAGCGACAGCAAGTCTTCCAGAAGATCTTTCATTTTTTCTGCTGTTTTTTTAATCTCAGTAATACAATCATGGCCGATTTCATCAAGCTGGTCACTATAACGTTCTTCAAGCAACTCAGCAAAACCAATTAACGGTGTCAGCGGAGACCGCAAATCATGAGATATCGTCGATACGAAAGCATCCAGCTCTCGATTCGTTTGTTCTAAACGACTTCGGAATTCCAGTCGCTCGGTAATATCGCGACTGACACTAAGCTTGTGAGTTGCTTTTTTAATTGAAGGATATGGGGAATGGAGAATTTCATAAATCCTTCCCGTTTCAATAAAAGCTTTCTCTTGGCGCAGTATTTCACCCTGTAACACTCTGGACAATGGGCAATCATTACAGGGTTGATCTTTTTTATAGATGACCTGATAGCAAGGTTTGTCACCAATCGCACCCACCATATCTAACATTGCCTGATTCGCAAAAGTGATACGATAGTTGGCATCGCAGATATAAGCAGGATCTATCATCCCATCTAGAACGGACCAGAGAGCCTCCTTCTCAGCCTCAAGCTCTTGTGTACGGTCCTTGACTGCAGCACGTAGACCGGTCTCCAATTCCTTGAGGCGCGAGATATCAACAAACGCTTCAATACCGCCGATAATTTGACCATTATTATCGCGGAGCAAATCAGTATTCTTTGTCAATGTAATGATTCGACCATCTTTGTGCTGAAAAGAACAGGTCAGTCCAATTATTGGTTTGGGGGTCGATGTAGAAAACAGCTCACACCGCTGATGGCAGGGATTTCCTTGAAGAAACGAACAATGCCTTCCTACAGCCTCATTGGCGGAATAGCCTGTGATTCTTGATGCTTCCGCATTCCAGTAAACAATGACTTTGTCAATATCAATCAGAAACAATCCGGTAGGAATTGTTTGCAGCAAGGTTTCAATGGGGTATTCTGCAAGCAATCGATAAAGGTTTGGGTTCATCAGATCTCCCCAAGGAAAGCAACCTGAAAACGGGATATCTTTGGATAATATCATTTCATTGTTCGTAAAGGGACTTTTTATTTTATCTCATCTCATCTTCAGGCGGCTCGACCAATGACGGCCACATAAACTGCTTTTGCGCCGCCTGCCAACAAGATTTGGCTGCAAGCTTCTACTGTCGTCCCTGTCGTCATAACGTCATCAACCAATAATACTGTCCTCCCCGGGACTTCTCCTCGGAGTTTAAATGCCCCCTGAAGGTTTCTTCCACGCTGTACTGCCGATAATCCCTGCTGAGATTCCGTATCCCTGACTTTTACTAACAAGTTGGAAGCCAGCGAAAGTTGTCTGATTTTGGCAAATTCCCGCGCAAGCAAAAGGGCTTGATTGTAACTGCGTTGTTGTAAACGTTGACGGGATAATGGTATTGGAACAATCAGGTCAACACTTAAATTACGATCAACAGCCTGTTCAAGCAATACTCCTAGAGATCGATCCAGACTAACTTTACGATTAAATTTAAATTGATGAATGGCGTAGCGCAAGGACTGTTCATAGAGACCTACGGTATAGACTTTTTCGTAAGATGGAGGGTGTAACGTACATCGACTGCAAAGGTGTGAGCTGTTTGAAACCCCGGCAAATGGGAGAGCACAAACAGGGCAATATGCTTCAGGAAGTGCTTTAAACCCAGCCATGCATGCTGAGCAAAAAACTTCTGTTTCTTCACTTGAAAAAGTGTGGCTACAGAGGGGACATGCTGGTGGGAACAATTGCCTTAATAGCGGCAAGAAGAACTTTCTGACTCCTGGAAATCCCCCCATTCCCAAATCGGTCATCAATCTGCCAATAATGACTTTCCGGTCATGGCAAGCGGTTGCTCCAGTTCCAGTAATTCCAGAACCGTCGGGGCCAAATCGGCAAGAATCCCGTCACGCAACAATTGATCCTTGTTGTCAGGGTCGACATAAATACATTGGACCAAATTAGTCGTATGAGCCGTATGGGGACGACCATTAGCATCGACCATTTGTTCACAATTGCCATGGTCTGCTGTTATCAGTAGCTTCCCGCCCGCCTGAGTCACGGCAGCGACCACCCTCCCCAAGCAACTGTCAACGGCCTCAACGGCCTCAACGGCAGCCGACAAAATCCCCGTATGTCCGACCATATCACAGTTGGCAAAGTTCAGAATAATTAACTGATACACCCCCGATTCAACCCGTTTCACCACTTCGTCGGTCACCTCAACTGCGCTCATCGAGGGTTTTTGATCATAGGTTGCGACATCCTGTGGCGAAGGGATCAAAGCCCGATCTTCACCCGGCCAAGATTTTTCCACGCCACCGTTAAAGAAAAAAGTGACATGAGCATATTTTTCTGTCTCAGCTATTCTCAGTTGCTTCAAACCAGCCTTGGATACAACTTCTGCAAGGATATCGGGGTAAATTTCAGAGGCAAATGCGATTGGCAGATCAAACAACTCATCATACTCAGTCAAACAAACAAAATCGATAAGTTGTGGTGTCTTCTTTCGGCTGAACCCATCAAAGTCCTTCAGAGTCAAAGCACGGGTCATTTCACGGGCACGGTCCGAGCGGAAATTGAAAAAGATAATACCATCGCCATCATCAATGGAGCCTTCTTGACTGACCACCCAGGGCTCAACAAACTCATCTGTCTGGCCAAGAGCATAGGCAGATTCAATCGCCTCAGCTGAGGAATTTGCCTTTTGCCCAGCAGCCTTTGTCAAAGCCAGATAGGCCTTTTCAACTCGCTCCCAACGATTGTCCCTATCCATCGCCCAGTAACGACCTGTTATCGTAACAACACGGCCAAGACCAATTTTTTTCAGCTCATCTTCCAGTTGCTTAAGATATCCAGCTGCACTTTGGGGTGGCGTATCCCGACCATCTAGAAAAGCGTGGATACAAACATCTTTAACGCCAATTTTTTGGGCCATTCGTACCAAGGCGTAGAGGTGGGTATTATGGGAGTGTACTCCGCCATCAGAGAGCAAACCCAGCAGATGCAATTTCCCGCCTGAGGTCGTCAGCCGTTCACAGACTCTCTTAAGCGCTGGATTATCAAAAAAAGAACCATCCTCTATGGCCAAGCTGATCCGGGTTAAATCCTGATAGATAATTCGGCCAGCGCCAATATTCATATGCCCGACTTCGGAATTACCCATCTGTCCTTCCGGCAGGCCAACATCCTTCCCCGAAGCACTTAAGCGGCCGACAGGGTATGTTTGTCGAAGGGAGTCCAGAATTGGCGTCTTGGCCTGACAAGCAGCATTATTTTCACAATTGTCACTGATTCCCCAGCCATCTAAAATAACTAATGCTACAGGCCCTTTGACCATTTTATTCCCCCCGGGAACCATGTGGAATCATTTTTGGTTCTTCAATAAGTTTGGCATCCTGAATCTGCTTGCGTTCCGGCAAGATCAGAGAGTCACAGGTTTTACATTCCGGACAGCGACTGTGCCACTCAGTAAACTTGGCACCACAGTTCTCACAAATAAATCCAAGGAAAAGATAACCATCAATGCTCAAAGCCTTCTGGTATTCAACCACGGCTTCTTCAATATTGTTTCGCCGCCGCTGTGCTTCAGCCAACAACAGATGCAACTTGCTAAAATCAATTCCTGAAGATTCTAAATCGCTCAAATGCTGCATAGCTTCATCAACCATTTCCAGCCGCAAGCAGAGCCTCCCAAGGTATAATTTAAGCAGCAGATCCTCGCTATCAACCTGCATCTGACTACGATAGAATGCCAGCAGTGCAGCAGGATCTTCAGCATTGATATAGAGGTCTTCCAACCTCGCCAGGAAAACACTTTTCTTCAGAGCCTTATAGCCATCCTGATAAACTCTGACGGCATCAGCATCGCGTCCTGCCTGGCGGTAAGCATCACCGAGCGTGACACGTGCCGGAGTAAATGCAACATTACGTTTAATTATATCCCGACACACTTCAATGGCTTGATCCTGCTTGCCATTTTCGAGTTCCGTGCGGGCAATTTCATAACGTAACTGCAGTAAGATTTCCTTTTCGATGTCTGCTTTGGCTCCAGATTTCGAGATCTTTAATATTTTCTTCTGCAGCTCAAGAGCATCCTGCCAACTTCCCAGATCCATCTGAATATCACGCAATGCGCGCATGGCTTTGCGGTTATTGGCATCACCATCCAGCAGTTCTCTATAAATACCCATCGCCTCTTCGCGTCGACCATTTTCTTCATAGGTCGTCGCCAGTTTAAACAGCACCTCTATCCCCTTAGGATCGAGCTTTCGCGCTTTTTGTAGCAGTTCAATACCCTCTTGAGGATTACCTTCCTGCAAAGCAACACTGGCCAAAGCAAGATAGCAGTCCACCCTCTGAGGGTCACGATCTAAAGCCTTTTTCAGCAACGCCCGTGCTTGCTTCAAATCTCCCGAAAGCAAGCGGCCAACACCACTACGGTAGATAGCCCCGATTTCTTCGACTTTTTTCAAACGCCGCCCCCCCTTCCAGTTACGGAAGGAATAGAAGAACGCACTCAAAAAATGGATGCCATTACCCAACAGCAAACCGATCAGCAGCACACAGATCAACATGATTGCTGATGGCAGGGTGTAACTGAGATCACTTGTCAGGAAGATAGTAATATCTCCGGGGTTAACACCCCAAAAATAAAGAAATCCAACGGCAAAGAGGATAAAGGCTAATACGAGAATAGCTGTTAAGATCATGACCATCTCCAGGCTAACCCACAGTGCGGGTCACAGGGTTATTTATTCACCAAACTTTTCGACTTCCGTCTTGCAGTCAACACAATAGCGGGAAAAGGGTCTGACTTCCATACGTCGCGCGGGTATCTCTTCCTCACAGCGCATACAAAGACCATAGACTCCCTTGTCCATACGTTCTAAAGCAGCATCAATATCGCGCACTCTGGATCTCTGCGTTTCACTCAAATTCATCAAAACTTCCTGATGATAACTGTTAGATGACATATCTCCGATATCAGGAACCCCATCTTTACCCAGTGATTGCGATGCTTCATAAGCACGTTCAGACTCAGCTAAAACCTCATCGCGCATCTGCAGCAGATGCCCCCTTATCTCTGCCAGCTCTTGTTCATCCATCGAAAACACCGCCTCCTGAAAACAACCTACCGATTGTGGTAGGGCTCATTTTTAATAATGGTACAGCTTCGATAAAGTTGTTCAAGTAAAAAAATTCTTGCCATCTGGTGGGTGAACGTCATCTTCGATAACGAAAGCAGCAAGTCAGCCTTTTTGCGGACTTCTGAATCGAGACCATAGGGACCGCCTATCACTAGACACCAATCCCGTCCACCATGAAGCATTTCTGCAGATAAAAGATCAGAAAATGATTCTGACCCAAAATTACGACCCCGCTCATCAAGAACAATCAAAAAAGCCCGTTCGGGGACCTTCTCCAGAATTCGCACCCCTTCTCGATCAAGAATTCCGGCCGTATCCCCTTTTCGCCCCCCTTTTTCTTCTTTCAGTTCAACGATATCCAGAGGGAAATAACGCTGTACCCGAGCGGCATATTCTTCCGCAGCTTCTCGCTGCCAAACCTCGGACAATTTTCCAATGCAAATCAGTTTAAACTTCACTGTGCTTCGGTCTGCTCCAGTTTGACTTCTGGTGCTTCACTCCATAGACCCTCAAGGTCATAAAATTCACGCACTGGCTGTTGGAAGACATGTACCATGAGGTCGCCGTAATCAAGTAACACCCAGCTCCCTTTATCCATTCCTTCAATCGCCAGCGGCATTACACTGTGCTGATGTTTGAATTCTGTTCTGATATTTTCAGCGATCGCCTGAACTTGTCGATCAGATCGCCCAGAGATAAGGAGCAGATAATCAGTTAGAGTAGAAAGTTCTCTAACATCTAACAACTTAAGATCAGTCCCTTTTTTATCAAGTGCATATTCAACGGCTAAAAGGGCAGTTTCGATAGATTGCAAATTAATTACCTTCTTATTTTCTTTTAGGAATAGAGGTGATGAGCCTGTATATAGTCAATCACAACCTGCGGAACTTGCCCTTCGACAACGCGACTATCCGACAATCGTTGACGAATCTCCGTGGATGAAATATCACGGCAGGTATGAGCGACTTTAATCAATAAAAATCCTGTATCACACTGAAGATTTTTGGAGTCGGAATCATAGCAGAAGCGCCCTGCGATAGCAACCGGCAGCAGCTCTCGCAAGGAGCCAGAAAATCCAGGCCTGGCGGTGACTACAATATGGGCAAAATCGAATAATCGCGGATAATTTTTCCACGAGCCGATCTCCTGAAAGGAATCAAGCCCCATGATAAAGTAAAACTCGTGTTGTGGATATTTGCTATGTAATTGCTGCAGGGTCTCCACTGAGTAACTGGCTCCCCCACGACGCCCTTCAATATCACAGCTAGAAAAATCAGGGTGATCAGCCAAGGCAAGGTTCACCATTTCCAGCCGGTGATCAAACGAGATTTCAGAAGCCAAATGTTTATGTGGGGGTTGACAGGTTGGAACAAACCAAACCTGTTCGAGATGACAACTCTTCGAAACCTCTTCAGCGATATGTAAATGCCCAAAATGGATCGGGTTGAAGGTGCCCCCAAGCAGCCCTATACGCATGCAAACTCCGTTACTCCCTGACTTGACCGTCCCCTAGGACAATGAATTTGCGTGTTGTCAAATCTTCCAGCCCCATTGGTCCAAACGAGTGCAGCTTACTTGTCGAAATCCCAATCTCAGCACCCAGCCCCAGTTGGTTCCCATCCGAAAACCGGGATGAGGCATTCACCATGACGACACTGGAATTGATTTCGCGCAAAAACCGCTGTGACGTCCGATAATCGCTAGTGACAATAACCTCAGTATGGAGTGAGCTGTAGGTTTCAATATGTTCGCGTGCTTGCTCATAACTGTCTACAACCCGTACCGCCAAAATTAACTCAAGATATTCTGCATACCAATCCTCTTCCGTCGCTGGAATCAGATCACTGATAATTTTTCTCGCTTCTTCACAACCCCTCAGTTCTACACCTGATTCCCGCATTGCAACTGTAATTTGCGGCAAAAAATCTGCGGCAACCTGACGATGGATCAGTAATGTTTCCATGGCATTGCAAACGCCGGGGCGCTGTACCTTGGCATTTAGACAAATACTCTCTGCCATCTGTAAATCAGCGGTAGCATCAACATAGGTGTGACAAACGCCTTTGTAGTGTTTAATCACCGGAATACGTGAATTTTCAGAAACAAAACGGATCAGCCCCTCACCACCGCGCGGAATAATCAAATCAATCTGTTCATCCAATTGAAGGAGTTCCGTTACTGCGTTTCTATCACTTGTCGTCACAACTTGCAGCGCCGCTTGTGGCAGCCTCTTTTCAGTCAATACTTGTTGCAGTATTTCACCAATAGCGCAGTTGGAATGTATTGCTTCAGAGCCGCCGCGCAAAATGACCGCATTACCACTTTTCAGACATAAACCGGCAGCATCTGCAGTGACATTAGGCCTTGACTCATAAATAATACCAATGACTCCCAACGGAATCCGTTGCCTCCCGACTTTGATGCCATTAGGGCGTAACCACATACTCGAAATCTCACCAACCGGATCGGCAAGCGCAGCGACTTCACGTAACCCATCCGCCATCCCTTTGATCCGTTCAGAGGTCAATGCAAGACGATCAACCATAGCTGCTGCCATCCCACTATTACGGGCTGCGCTAAGATCTTTTTCGTTTTCAGCCTGAATATGTGCTGAGTTATCTTCCAAAGCTGCAGCCATATTCAGCAGCAGCTCATTTTTTATTTCCGATGACAAATCTGCCATCTGCCTTGAAGCTTGCTTGGCCGCAACAGCTAGTGCAAGCATCTCTTCACCAATCGACATCAATAGATCTCCTCTTCTTCCGAAGTGGCTAAAACCAGGTTATCCCGACAGACAACCTCATCACGGTATTTGTAACCAAGGACTTTTTCAATCTCGACACATTGTTTTCCCATAATCTGCAGCACTTCAGCCAATGAATAACTTATGACCCCACGAGCAAACTCTTTACCTTCTCGCGTGCAAAGACGTACCGCATCTCCACGTTCAAACCCCCCATCAACGCCGCAGATCCCTGAAGGCAGTAAACTCTTCCCACGCTCGATGACTGCTGCTTGCCCACCTTCATCAACAATCAATTTTCCCTTAGGTTTTTTAGAAAAAGCAATCCAGTGTTTTTTCGCCGTTAACTTTGACTGCGCAGGAAGAAAATAGGTGCCCACCTCTTCTCCGGCAAAAATACGTGTGAGAATATTCGGGCTACGCCCATTGACTATCAACGTCCCAACGCCACTCAGTGCCGCTCTTTTTGCAGCTTTTAACTTCGTAGTCATCCCCCCTGTTCCCAGGTTTCCGCTTGATTCTCCCCCCAGCGCTTCAATCGCAGCTGTCACCCTCTCAACAACCGGAATCAATTCTGCCTGCGGATTTCCGGTTGGATCTTGATCATAAAATCCGTCGACATCGGAGAGAATAATCAGCATGTCAGCCTCAACCAGATTAGTAACTAGAGCTGAGAGGTTATCATTATCTCCAAAACGGATTTCATCAACAACAACAGTATCATTTTCATTAACAATCGGTGTCACACCATACTCAAGCAGAGTCATGACTGTGTTCCGTGCATTCAAATAACGTCGTCGGTTGGATAAATCATCTCGCGTCAGTAAAACCTGAGCAACGTTGTGGTTCAACCGTTGAAAGGTTTCCTTATACTCGCGAATGATCCGTGTTTGGCCAATTGCTGCAGCTGCTTGTTTTTGGGGGATGGTCTGCGGTCGCCCAATAATTCCAAGCTGCCCCTTACCGGCAGCCACTGCCCCCGACGAAACAACAATAACTTCCAATCCGCGATCAAGAAGTTGGCAGATATCTGTTGATATTGATTCGACCTGTGCATCATCAAGACCAGCTGAAGTCGAAATTACCCCACTGCCTATTTTAACAACTACCCGTTTTACATGTGCAAGCAACGCTTTGCGCATAGCCCCTCAATTCGGTTAATAGCTTTCAACTCAAAGGATTAAAGGCATTTCAATTTTATAAAGTTCTACTTTCACGCAATCGGTCCAGCTCATTTCCGACGGCGGTCACCAACTCTTTTAATCCCTCACCAGTCACTGATGATACAGTAAACACTAAATAGCCGAGAGATTCAAAGTGTTCTGTCAGCTCTGAACTTTTATCGCGAACTTCAGGAACATCCATCTTTGTCATCACAACCAACTGTGGCTTTCCTGTTAGAGATTCATCGTAGCGCTTGAGCTCATTGTTGATCATTTCAAAATTTTCAAGAGGATCCCCCTCTTGCATACAAGAGGTATCAACAAGGTGAAGAAATAGATCCGTCCGCTCTACATGTCGTAAAAAACGTGTCCCAAGCCCCTGCCCATCACTTGCTCCAGCGATCAAACCCGGTATATCTGCCATTACCATCGTCTTAAATCCGCCATAGGGAACAACCCCCAGGTTTGGCACCAAAGTAGTAAATGGGTAATCAGCTATTTTAGGCTTTGCAGCAGACAGTACCGATATCAAAGTCGATTTACCAGCATTGGGTAAACCAACTAATCCGACATCTGCCAATAACTTCAATTCCAGCCGCAAGGATTTTGCTTCACCCGGGATTCCTGGCTGTCCATGTCGTGGAGCTCGATTTGTACTGGTTGCAAAACGGGCATTGCCTCGACCACCCTTGCCACCGGGGAGAAACAATAGCGACTTGCCAACCTCGGTCAGATCGGCAAGAAGCTCATCAGTCTCATCATCATAGATCAAGGTCCCTTGCGGAACACGAAGCTCTAAATCTTCACCATTTTTCCCATGCTTGGTTTTACCCAAACCGGAGCCGCCATTTTTAGCTTTACAATGATGTAAATATCGATAATCAAGCAGCGTAGAAAGAGAATTATCGACAACAAAATAGACGCTCCCACCATCACCGCCATCACCGCCGTCAGGACCTCCCTTGGGAATAAATTTTTCGCGCAAAAAGGATACGCAACCGCGGCCACCATCCCCAGCTTTGACTTCTATTCTGACCTGATCAACAAACTTCATTTAGTTAGGACCTCGTTTAACCTACCTGAAACGGAAGAACCCGGTGACCGCATAGCGATACCGGGTTCTTCGTAATGATTTCAGCATAAAACAGATCAGGCAGCGTAAACGCTGATATGCTTACGCCCTTGTGCCTTGGTTTCAAACTTGACCACACCATCAATCTTTGCGAACAAGGTATAATCCTTACCGCAGCCTACATTGATTCCGGGATGGAAAGTTGTTCCACGCTGGCGAACAAGAATGGAACCTGCTGATACTACTTGTCCACCAAAACGTTTGATTCCAAGCCGTTGTCCAGCACTATCACGTCCATTCCTGGAACTACCGGCAGCTTTCTTATGAGCCATGAGAGTGCCTCCTTAAGCTTCAATTGCCGCGACTTTAAGTCGGGTAATGGGTTGACGGTGGCCGTACTTCTTACGACTACCACTGCGCCGCTTGGATTTAAAAACAAGAATTTTCTTGTCTTTTTCCTGGGCAACGATCTGTGCCTTAACCTTTGCACCTGGTACGAGAGGTGTTCCGAGTTTAACCTCTGCGCCACCGACCATGAGGACTTGATCGAGTTCAATGGTATCACCCACTGCACCGTCAAGCATTTCGACCTTGAACAGGTCGCCTTCGGAAACTTTGTACTGTTTGCCTCCGGTCTTGATCACCGCATACATTATCAATATTCTCCTATAATCTAGAGCCAACTCACAAGCGCAGATATTGCGCTGCAACCGTGGACTATATATTACACATTATTTATCTGTCAAGGGCAATTATACAGACTGCCTGTACCTGTAACACCATAGACAAAGAAACTAGAACGTAAAAAGCCCACCAATTCGAGGTGAGCTTATTTACAACAACTAAATCTAAGTGAATTAAAGCAAAGTTGCAACCGCATGTTTGGCAGCAGCTAAGATACTCTGCGGCAAAGAGCCAATCAATATGATAGCAAGAATGAAAAATGTCCCCATAATTTTGGCGCTGAAAGGAAGTTTGATAGCTTCTTGCTCAGCGTCAGCTGCACAATATGCGGCCCGCGCCATTTTCAGATAGTAGTAAGATGCAACAGCAGCATTCATAACAGCAATAACAACTAATGCATAGAACCCTTTATGCAGAGCTCCAGTGAATATCATGAATTTACCCATGAAACCGATTGTTGGAGGGACACCAGCCATACCGAAAACCGACACTAACAAAGTCAATGCCAACAACGGTGAACGACGTGACAGTCCTTTAAGGTCATCAAAAGTTACATTTTCACCTTTCGGTGAGATATTGTAGATGACATAAAAAGCACCCAGGTTCATCAACAAATAACCAATCACATAGAACACTGCGGCTGCCATCCCCATTTCATCCGCAGTGAGTATGCCAATCATGACATAACCGGCATGGGCGATACTGGAATAAGCCAGCAACCTTTTCAGGTCATTTTGCACCAACGCACTGAAGTTACCAAAGACCATTGACATAACAGCAATGGCCGCCAGAGCCCAAGTAACCTGAGAAATGTCAACACCTGCGACACTAACAAAACGGAGAAGGAGCAGGACGGCTCCAACTTTGGGCAGAGTCGCTACAAAGCTGGTGGTTTCATTTGCTGCACCTTGGTAAACATCCGGGGCCCAAAAGTGCATCGGAAACATTGCCAGCTTATAGAAAAATGCTACCATGACCAGGACAATTGCAATCACTGCCAAGGGTTGAGTTGCGACCAAACCAGGCAATTTCTGAGTGAGTTCGGAAAGATATGTGGTGTGTGTTAACCCAAAAATGTAACTCATTCCATAAAGAGTCAGTCCTGTCGATGCTGCGCCGAACAGGATGTATTTTATGCCAGCTTCAACATGTATCCGGCCCTGTCCACGCCGGAAAGGGATAACAACATACAAAGCGTATGACGATATTTCCAGGCTCAGCAAGATAGTTAAAAGCTCAACTGAGCTACTTAAGAAGACCAGACCAAGGGCACTGATTGTAAGAAACATATTGTATTCTGTGTGTAATTTCTCTTCAATCCCGGTCAAACCACTACCAAGGTAAAACACCAGAAATAAACCAAAGACAATAACTACTTTGAATAATTGCGACAGAGCATCAATTTTATAAACATCATAAAACATCATTCCCTGTGTATTGATACTGGCAAAAGTGATAACCAAAGTAACCGCCGCCATCACCAGACTTACTGCCTGAACAGTACCAGTACGAAATTTGCCCAAGGTCATAAAAAACAAAACCAAGGCTGTCAGCATCAGGGCAATTTCTGGTATAAAAACCGTGTTTAGCATAAGTTAATCCGATTCGTGAGTTAAAAGAGGTTCTTGATCCAAGTGCCTGCATTTTCGAGCAGAGCATGACTCTCACCATGATTTACAGCTTCCGGCATAACACTACCCGCATCAATTTGATGAAGGAGGTGAGCCACGCTGGAATCCATCATGTCAAGTAGTGGCGTTGGATGAAGACCAATCCAAAAAACAAAGATAGTTAAAAACGCCAGTTGAATAAATTCCCGAAAGTTACAATCGAACAAGGTATGACCGCTACCACCATGATCACCATGATCATCACCGTGGTCACCACCATGATGCGCATGACCATCAGAATCATCCCATACCATTTTCTGCATTAAACGCAGCATGTACGCTGCAGCAAGAATGGCACCGAGAATTGAAATCGCGCCAACCAATGGATATTTATCAAACGCACCAAACAGCACCAGGAACTCTCCAACAAAACTATTTGTTCCAGGGAATGCCAGAGATGACAGGGAGAAAATTCCCAGAAAAGTCACGTAAATCGGCATAAACATTCCGAGCTTACTGTTGTCAGAAATCTCCCGACTATGAGTTCGCTCGTAAATGATACCAATCAGGATAAACAGGGCTCCTGTTGTCACTCCGTGATTAATCATTTGCAACATTGCGCCCTTGATCCCAGCATCATTCAGTAGAAATATTCCTAGAGTTACAAAACCCATATGACCAACTGATGAATAAGCGATCAGCTTTTTAATATCTGATTGACCTAGAGCTAAATACCCACCGACAACAATACTGATAAGCGACATAACTAACAGAAGGGGCACGAAATATAATGTCGCTGCAGGTGCCATCGGCAAACAGAAACGTAAGAACCCGTATCCACCCATCTTCAACAAGATACTTGCCAGAATGACGGATCCGGCAACCGGTGCTTCAACATGAGCTGCAGGCAACCAGGTATGGAATGGAAACATTGGCATCTTGATAGCAAAACCAAGAGCACACGCAAGAAATATCCAAACTTGAAACGCAAAGCTGTAATTATGCGCCATCAGTTCAGGAATGAAGAATGTACCGGTCTTGATGTACATTGCCACGATTGCAACCAACAAGAAGATGCTGCCGGCAAAGGTGTAGAGAAAAAATTTAATCGATGCATAATCCTTACGTGCACCACCCCAGATAGCGATGATCAGATACATAGGGACCAGCATTCCTTCCCAGAATATCCAGAACAGCACTGTATTCAAGCTGACAAAAACACCAAGCATAGCTGTTTCCATCAGGAGTGTAACAACAACAAATTCTTTCCAGCGTGTTTTAATATAGGTCCAGGAACAAAGGACACAAAGTGGCATGACCAGAGTTGTCAGGAGAACAAGCAAAACACTGATCCCATCTACTCCAACAACATAGTCCAGATTCAAAGCTGGAAACCAGTGACGCAGTTCTACGAACTGATACTTAGCTGTCTCCTGATCAAAGCTGCTCCAAAGTGGTAAAGAGATAAACGCTGTGATCAAGGTGACAACAAGAGCCCAGAATTTAAGTACCGTATCACCACGTAAAAACATGGCCACAATTGCTCCGATCACCGGCACTATCAACAGCAACGATAAAATCGGAAAATTCAACGTATTCGGGATTAGATAGTTTTCCATGACTTCCTACTGTCTAAGAGTAATTATCTGTCTGATATTTAACAAACAGGGTCAGACCAGAACCACAACGATAAGCACAATGAACAACAGGGCCACTGCAGCGCCAATATAGTGCTGCAATTTTCCGGTCTGGAACTGCCGTACCTGTTCACCACCCTTAACAACACCACGTGCGCTGCCATCCAATGCCCAGTCGATCCCTTCCCAGTCGAACCAGGACAATGCACGTGCCAGAGCCATCGTAAGCCGCAAACCAATATTTTTATAAATATTGCTGACCCATTCATTTGTTGCATTTACAGGTTTATTTGCTACCCACATAAACCAGCCGGCACCACGACGGTAGAACCAATCAAGGTCAAGGTTGGAAACATCATGAGGCTTGAGGTACTTGACCATGATGTAAAAACCGAGTCCGGTGAAGCCGATAAGATGGAAGGTCTCAGTTAAGTGATAACTGGTGTAAGGATGATAATTTACGGCATAGGGCAACATGTTATAGAGATAGTCAGGGTAAAAACCCAAGAAGATACACATGAAAGCTGCCATGAACATCCCAACCTGCATATTCCAATGCGCTTCTTTAGGTTTCAGGCCACTGTCCTTCGGACCAAACCAGATAAAGTAGGGCAACTTGATCCCAACCGACAAGAAGGTACCAACGGCTGCAAGCAACAACATACTCATAATCACAAGTTGGTGGTTATTTCCAGCAGCAGCGATAATCATTGATTTACTGATAAAACCACTGGTTAACGGGAAGCCGGAGATCGCTATACCACCAATGACGGTAAATATCATGCTG
Organism: Desulfuromusa sp.; assembly: GCA_036351455.1. Classification (GTDB taxonomy): domain Bacteria; phylum Desulfobacterota; class Desulfuromonadia; order Desulfuromonadales; family Geopsychrobacteraceae; genus Desulfuromusa. The sequence continues at coordinate 15,878 of JAZBPC010000115.1, read as the reverse complement.
AATGGCATATATTTATAGAGGCCACCAAGCTCGCTGAGCTTGGAACGCCCAGTCATTTCCAGAACACTACCAACACCCATGAACAGCAAGGCTTTATAGAGGATATGCGCGTATGCATGCGCGCAGGCCCCGTTAATTGCCATTTCAGTACCAATGCCGACTGCGCAGACCATGTAACCAACCTGGCTGACGATATGGTACGCAAGTATACGTCGAGCGTCGTTTTCGATAACCGCGTATGCAACTCCATACAGGGTCATGATGGCACCCATAACAGCCAATGTTTCAAATCCGGCAAACCCGCGAGCTAGAACGTAAACTGCGGTTTTTGTCGTAAAGGCGCACATGAACACTGCACCCGTAACGGTTGCTTCAGGATATGCATCGGGTAGCCAGGCATGAATGGGTGGTACTGCAGCATTAAGCATGAAGCCAATCATGATCAGGTAATCTGCAAGTGTCGCATGGTCAACTGAGATCAGGTCAAAGGTAAGATCACCAATATTCTGGTAGCGCAGGAATATTCCACCCAACAGAACCAGTCCACCAAAGGTATGCACCAGAAGATACCGGTATCCAGCCTCAATAGAGCGTCTACGCTTGCGATACCAGACCAGGAAGACTGAAGCAAAAGCCATCAATTCCCAGAAAATAAATACCGTCAGGTAGTCTCCAGCCAATGTCGTACCCAAGGATCCGGCAACATACAACCAGGCTGCTGCGTGCTGACCACTCTCTTTGACATGCAAACCGAAGATACTACCAATTAACGCCATCAAAGTGAAAACGTGCAGGAACACCATTGTCAATTGGTCTACACGACCAAACTGCAAATCAAAGCCCAGCCACTCTACTTGACCAAAAGATTCCGGCAAGAATTTAATCTGGATAAAAGCCAAAAGAGGCACTAATACCAACCAGACCTTCTGAATCTTCAGTTTGTTAGCCAGTGGTAGCAGCAGCGCACCAACAATAAACAGGGTGGCTGGGTGCATAAAAATACTACTTGTCATAATGATCCTTGTCCCTCTCCAGCCATACGTGTGAGAGCCCTTTACAGATAACTATCATTGCCAGACACCCGACCAAACCGAATACAGCCCAGAAACCAACCAGATGATCCCCCCAAAAATGGGCATGGTGGCGATCAGCAAAGAAATCAAAACCAACAGCAAAGACTAAATAGGCCACAAAAGACCACTTCAGCAGGTTTGGTCTTTCCCGCAAGTAAGTTAGAAAATTAACAATCATGACTTCACCAATAGGTTAATAAGGTCCAGAAACAGAGTTGGATAGACACCAATAAGAACCGAAATTGTTCCGGTAATAACCAAAGGAACAACCATAAACATGATCAAAGGTCTTCCTTCAAGACTGCTGGTCAGCCCCTCATCAGCAGGCAACGGCTTGCCAAAGAAGGCCTTAAGAACCACAGGAACAAAATAACCGGCATTGAGCAAACTACTTGTCAGCAGAACACAGAGTAAAATCCAGTTATGCAGATCAATTGTCCCCAAGGCCAGATACCATTTGGTAACAAAACCACCTACCGGTGGGACACCAATCATCCCTAGTGAGGCGAGGCCAAACGCGACCATTGTCCAAGGCATGCGCTTACCCAATCCGCCCATTTCCGAGATATCTTTTTTACCGCTGGCCACGAAAATACAACCTGCAGCAAAAAACAGGGTGATTTTGGCAAAAGCATGGTTGGCAATATGAACCAGACCACCGGTAATGGAATTCGGGGTCAACATCGCAACACCAAGAATAATATAAGACAATTGGCTGACCGTTGAATATGCAAGCCGCGCTTTGAGGTTGGTTTTGGTGAGAGCAATAACTGAGGCCATCAAGATGGTAAATGAGACGAAATAAGCGGTCGTTATCCCGAGACCGGTTTCTGCGAGGATATCAGTACCAAAGATAGAAAGCATGACCCGGCAGATGGAGAAAACACCAACCTTAACAACAACAACGGCGTGGAGCAAAGCACTGACGGGTGTCGGTGCAACCATTGCGTCTGGCAACCAGTTATGAAGTGGCATAACACCTGCTTTGGCAAAACCGAAAAAGCAGAGCAAATAGGCGATACCGACAACAAAGCGATCAGCTTCAGCAGGGAAAATCCCGTGGGCAATACTTGCAGAATTGAAATCAAGGGTACCGCAAAGAACGTAAATAATAACCATGGCCGGCAATAAAAACGCTTTTGATGTAAACATCAAATAGACGATATATTTTTTAGCCCCGGCATAACCTTCTTCATCCTGGTGGTGCATAACCAGAGGATAAGTAAAGATAGAGACAATTTCATAGAAGAGATAGAGAGTGAAAAGATTTCCTGCAAAAGCAGCACCCATTGCAGCGCCGACAGAAACGGCATAGCAAACATAGAAACGGGTCTGTGCATGTTCATCAAGCCCCCGCATATAACCGACGCAATAGAGGCTGGCCAATATCCACAGGAATGATGCAACGATGGCAAAGATCACTCCAAGGGGATCCAGGTTCAGCTTTACGGTTACTCCGGGATAGAGTTCAAACAGGGTGTATTGCAACTGATCCCCGGCTTGAATCACTGGAAGGAAGCTCAGCACCGAAGCAAAGGTCAGAATAGCACCAATGGTTGACAGGCTATCGCGCAGATTCTCTTTTTTCCCCGTGATCATAACAAGCAAACCCGTAATCATCGGGATCAACATTGTTATAATAATTTTACTGGTGATAATTGTGATCATTGCAAGTACTTTCTCAAGTGGTTTGTCGTGCTAGCAAAGCAGTGTTACTGCCTTTACCAACTGCAAAAACGTCAGATGCGCAATATCACATTTTCATGTCCTGAACGTCCTCAGGATCTTCACTTTGATACTTACGATAGACCGCGATAATTATACTGACCGCAATCGCAGCCTCAGCTGCTGCAATTCCCATAATGAACAAAGCATATATCTGTCCTACAGCGGGATTTGGAGCAACAAACCGGTTAAAGGCCATAAAGTTCAAGGAAGCACCATTGAGGATAAATTCACTTGATATCAATATCCCGATCAATGAACGGTGCTGAACCATGCCATATAGACCGATGACCAGTAAAACAGCTCCAATAATCAGATAAGTGTTCAAATTAGCACTGATCATCATGATGTCTTTTCCTCCCGACCACCACGGGCCAGAATAATAGCGCCAAGAATTGCTGTCAGCAATATGACTGATATCAGTTCAAAGGCCATGCAATATTGAAGCAGCAAGCTCTCACCGACATATTCTATCGACATGTTGCCCACTTTTTCTGTCGCTGCAGTAAATTCAGTTCGCGTAATCGTAGCAACAAACAATGAAATGAAAGCGGTTAAACAAGCGAGCAGCGCTAGAGGCAGATTCTTACCGACCATATTTTTTACCGCCAACTGATCTGGAGTGTTACCAAGCATGACCCCAAGAACGATAATAATACAAACAGCACCGACATAAATCAGGATCTGCATCATGGCGAGGAAGGGACTACCAAGGTGAAAATACAGACCTGCAACACCGAATAGTGTGGCTGCTAACCCGAGTACAGCGTGCATAAGCATCTTGGCTCTGACGGCCACAATGCCACCCGTAAATGTCAAACAGACAAGGGCGTAAAAGAGGGCTTCGGCGATATATTCAAAAACTATCATTCCCGTTCCTCCACTCTCTTCAAGAGATCAAAATGAAAATCTTCCCGCGCAAACCCTGCAAGCTCATACTCATCTGAATAATCAAGAGCTTTCGTCGGGCAAACTTCCACACAGGCCCCACACAAACTGCACTTGGTAAAATCAAGTTTGAATATTGTCAATGCCTTACCTTTGACACCTTCGCGCTTCTCGCCATCCAGGAAAATACAATCGGATGGACACTCACGCATACAGCTACCGCAGGTAATACACTTATGGGTGCCGGTCTCCGTATCTTTAACCAGATCGATATGACCGCGATAATTTGGAGTGACCTCCAGCTTCTCGCGTGGGTATTGATACGTAACAATCGGAGAGAACAGCGCCTTGATGGTGACCTTCAAGCCAAGGATAAGGCTCCATGCTCCCGTAAACAACTCAGAGAAATAGGATTTCATAGCAGCTTCACCATCACGACAGTAATAAGAAGGTTAACCAATGAAAATGGAATCAGGTACTTCCAGCAGAAGTTCATCAACTGGTCGAAACGTGTTCGAGGATAAGTCCAACGAATCCAGATCAGAAAGAACATCAACAAATAAACTTTTAGCAAAAACCAGATGATCCCACTATATTCAAAGTACGGCAGTGGAATTCCCGAGCTTCCGCCAAGGAAAAATACCGTAGCAACACTACTGACAATAAACATGTTGGCATATTCACCCAACACAAACAGACTGAAGCTCATACCGCTATACTCAGTATGGAAACCAGCAGTCAGCTCACTCTCCGCCTCAGGTAAGTCGAATGGAGCCCGGTTCGTCTCAGCAACAATAGCAACCAGATAAATCAGAAAAGCTATTGGCTGAATGACAATAAACCAGACGGGACTCTGGGCAGCGACAACCCCCTTCAGACTAAAAGTATTGGTCATGAAGATAATTGATAACAATGAGAGCAGCATCGGAATCTCATAAGCAACATTCTGAGATACGGCACGGAATGCACCAAACAATGAATATTTATTGTTTGACGACCAACCACCTATCAAAACCGCCAACAAGTTTATCGAAGCAAGTGCTAAAATGATCAACAGGCCGATATCATGATCGAAACCCTGGATCTTATCACTGAATGGGATCACCAGCAGTGGAACAAAAACCGGAGCGAATGCTAGCAGCGGAGCTATCATGAATAATGGCTTATCCGCATTTTTTGGAATAACCAGTTGCTTGCCCATCAGCTTCAAACCGTCGACCACAAGCTGATAAACGCCGTGAAAGCCAACTTCCATAGGTCCCGGACGAAGCATAATGTGACCTGCCAACTTCCGCTCGGCATAACCCATCACCAACGCGTTACCAAACACGATGGCGGCACCACACACGGCACAAACAACCATCCGAATCAGATCCGGGAGAATACTGTAAAAGATTTCCATAGACTTTACCTGTCAATCTCGGGGATAACCAAGTCCAGAGCACCCATAGCCGACACCACATCCGAAAGCAGCATGCCCTGGCACATTTCCGGAACAACACTGAGATTAGAATACGACGGCGTTCTCACCTTGAGACGATACGGGACGTCTGAACCATCAGATACAAGATAGTACGAAAGTTCACCACGTGGAGCTTCAACCGAACTGTTATAATCACCAGCCGGAATTTTCAATTTTTTCGGCACCTTGGCCGCCATAATCGGACCTTCTGGCAAAGCATCCAAGGCCTGTTCAATGATCCGAAGACTCTGTTCCATCTCCTGGAAACGAACCATAAAGGAGGCCATACAATCGCCTTTGGTGCCAGTAGGAACTTCAAAATCAAATTTTGAATAAATTGAATAGGGTTCTGCCCGACGAATATCATAAGCAACGCCGGTCCCACGCAATAACGGCCCGGTAATCCCATAGCGGGCACAGGTTTGCGGGGTCAGATCACCAACGTCAATTAAACGTTTCTGGAGGATAACATTGCCATTGACCAGATTTTCATACATCGGGAAACGACTGCGCAAGCGATCCACGAAAGCCCTGGTGCTGGTCACGAATTTGTCATCGATATCTTTGCTCACACCGCCTACGCGGAAATAACAGTAGGTCAGTCGCGAACCGGTCACGTCCTCTAAAATATCAAGGATATGTTCGCGATCATCAAAGGCATACATAATCGGGGTAAATGCACCCAGATCAAGCAAATAAGCTCCATACCAGAGCAGATGACTCTGGATGCGATTCAATTCTGAAGTGATAACCCGGATATACTCAACCCGCTCAGGCACTTCAATTCCAGCGGCCCTCTCAAGTAATTGTGCAAACCCATGGTTATAAATCAACGCACCAAGATAATCCATCCGCGCTGTATTCGGCATGAATGATTTTGCCGGTTTAAACTCGGCAATCTTCTCATGGCAACGGTGCCCATAGCCCAGAACAGGCAGCAGTTCCATTGCGTACTCACCCTCAAGCTCCAACAGTACCCTCAATACCCCATGGGTACTTGGGTGCTGGGGGCCCATATTAAGCACATAACGGTGATGCTTGGGGTCCTCTAATACTTCTACATCCATGCTCATCAGCTCTGCTCCTGACTTTTGGCAGCTTCAGGTTTGGCTTCTGGCTTAGGCTTAGGTTCAGGTTTAGCCTTGGGCTCTGCTGCCGGCTCGGAAGGTTGGCGCCTGACAGCGGCAACATCCATAACTTTTGCTTCTTCCTTCAGCAGCGGTTTTAAATCCACATCCTCTTCCGGCAGAATCAAAGGGAAAAGGTACGGATGATCAACAAACACCACACCGTGAAAATCGCGGGTTTCACGCTCATGCCAGTTAGCTCCCTGATAAATATCAGAGATCGTTGCAATCTCACCGTTTTCGTCAACAAAAGCTCGCGCCAGAACCCGACAACGAGTTTCGAAATGAGCAAACTGGTAAACCACCTCGATAGCAGGAGCAACGTGCACCGCCATCAGATCAACCAAGTAAAAACCTTCTGCAAGCATTAACGCAGCAAAATCACGAACTTTGTCACGCTCAAGACAAACATTATAGTCATGACCACTGACTGAGTAATCGACATCTTCAATCGCCGTTGCCAAGGTCTGCCACTGTTTTTTTACCTTATTAATATCCATTGCTCTACGCTCCCTTCGGCATCTTGTTCTGCGGGAATGGGAAACGCTTGCCGGTAATCTTCTCTTGCAGCTGCAGAATGCCTTCAATCAAAGCTTCGGGGCGAGGTGGACAACCGGGGATGTAAACATCAACAGGGATCAGCTTATCAACGCCAAGGACAACATCATAGTTCGCCTCAACCGCAAAGGGACCGCCAGCCATAGCACAGTTACCCATCGCAATAACATAGCGAGGCGCTGGCATCTGCTCATACAGAGTCACAAGAGCCGGTGCCATTTTACGATTTACCGTACCTGCAACGATCATCAGATCAGATTGACGTGGAGAAGGGCGAAAAACCTCAGCGCCATAACGAGCAAGGTCAAATCTGGCCATACCACAGCACATCATCTCAATGGCACAGCAGGAGAGACCAAAGGTGAGAGGCCAGAGAGAGTTGGCTCGACACAGATCCAAAATCGTATCCGACAACTTCATCTGTATCAGAGGTGGAGCATCTGAGGTCTTGGTTTTTTGTACAGAAGCACCATCATAGCGCTCTATACACTCCTTTGTGTAGGAGTGGACGTTTAGTAGGCTTTTCTTCTGTTCGGCCACGTAAATACTCCCTTAACCCAGGCATAAACAATCGCCAGAGATAAAATACCAACAAAAATCATTATTTCAGAAATCCCCCGGGCGGCTGAAACCTTGTCAAAGGCCGTAGCAACAGGGAACAGGTACAGAACATCAACATCGAAAGCCAGAAAGATAAGTGCATAGAGATAATAAGAAATATCAAAGCGAATATTCCATGCTGTCCCGTAGGGATCCATACCGCACTCGTATGTCTCCCGAGTTTTCTGAAACAGGTGACGTGGCGCAAAAAACATAGAGATCAACAACGGAGCCATGCCGCAGATGATTCCCATGGCCAAAAGCACCCACACATACATATATTCGACGAGATAGCCTTCAATCATAATGAATTGTGCCTCCACAGAGGAAATTTATACGTCGGGGGCTTTTTTCAAGCTGTGTCCCTTCGCACATTTAAGAATGTGTAAATACACATTTTCTAACGGTCTAGGCAAACCACGTACCTTCTAGCGGAACGTCAGTTTGTTGTCAAGATTTTTTTATTATGAAATTTCGGAACAAAAAATAGGTTAAGGCATATAAAAGATAGTCATTACAACAGATTACAGACATAAGAATTCACATTTAATAGCGAATCTTTATCACATCTCAGTGAATACTGTATACAATTTAGGCTTAGGAAATCTAGAAACTAAAATACCCGGATTAGTCATCTTTTCTGTCAATAAATCGCCATTAATTTGAACAGGAAGACAGTTTTCATCCCCGCAGGTGCGGGGAACATATTTGAGAAAATCATGAGTAAGTCCCAATAACTTCCTAATAATCGTGTGGAATCCCCTGGATATGCAGTGCCAGATGCTCATCCTCATCGAGGCCCTGCACCCAGCCGTTATTTGCATCACATTTGCTGTCGAGATCGTTAATATAAGGTTTGATATCGAGCAGTGGTGTGTTATCAAACACATCCAGTCCGGAAGTATAGACCCTGCTATCGATGATTTCTTTGACCCTGACGACACTGAGTCCAATAGGATTGGGGCGCACTGGCGAGCGACTGGCGAACAAACCTACCTGTTGACCGGCAGCCCAGGGAGGTGCGACTGTCATTTTGGGGGGAGTTTTCAAACGATCAATATAATAAAGAACATAGATATAGGTAAATGACTCCAGATCCTTTAAGCCGGCGATATATTGGGGCTCTAATTGCAGGTAAAATTCTTGCTCATCAGTATCCACCGGCTGGTAGGGAGCTGAATCAAAATAAGGAGTTCTAATGGTCCCAATGGAACGTAACGAAAACTCTGACATACCTTTTTTAACTCCTGTGTATCAAACCCCTTGACGGGCAACTTCATTCCTCTTTATGATTATCGATGTTAGCCAAATCAAATCTTCTTTACGAACAAAAATACCATAGAAAGTACATCCATCTACTCATGAAATTACTCCTGATATTCCTTTATTTTTTAGTTGTCCCGGCACAGCTGCTTGCGGCTGACTTCAGTTTTCATCAAAAAACCGGAGCAACATCCGGTCCGACACTGCTTGTCATTGGCGGCATAGATGGCGACGAACCTGGCGGCTTCCATGCAGCAGCGACACTGGTCACCCGTTACCAGATTGACCAGGGAGAACTATGGGTTGTTCCCAATCTGAACAGCTCAGCAATCCTCGATCGGGTCCGCGGCGACATGAACCTGAAGTTTGCCGCCGTTTCCAAAAGTGATCCCCAATATGCACCGATCAAACGGATTAAATCGATTATCACCAAACCACAAATCGACCTGGTTCTCAATCTGCACGATGGTAGCGGTTTTTACCATCCCACCCGCATCAACAGCCAACGCAATCCAAACCGCTGGGGACAGAGTTGTGTCATTGATCAGGAAAAGCTGGAGGGAACCGACTTTGGACAATTACAGGAACTGGCCACAACAGCCATTCAACAGATCAATAGAAAAGCCCAGGCAACGGATCATTATTTTCAGCTGAAAAATATGAACACTGCAAGCTCTAAAAAAGAGATTGCGGCAAAAAAATCGCTGTCCTTCTTCGCTGTACGTCACAACAAACCAACGATAGCCGTAGAAGCCAGCAAAAAACACCCGGTCCACCTACGAACCTATTATCACCTCGTAGCATTGGAAAGCTTTATGCAGCAAATGGGGATATCTTTCCGTCGAAATTTCCCGCTGACTCCTGCAGGGGTAGAACAAATCATCGAAGATGATGCTCTGATTTCACTGGCAGAGGGTCGAGTCCAACTGGAACTCAACAACATGCGCCCATCAATTCATAGCTTCCCTTTGCCAAAAACCGTTGCGCCAGAATTCACATCCAGGAATCCATTGGTGACTTTGCAACCAGCTATAAAACAGTACCGTATTCACTATGGCAACAACCGACTGGCATTTTTAAATCCGCTGTATGTTGAACTGGATCGAAGTATTGAGGGGGTTGAAATGTTGATCGATGGTGTCCCCCAGCAGGTTTCCTTCGGCTCGATCATTCCAGTGCAGAAAGAATTTCTGGTCAATAGCCAAGAAGGATATCGGGTCAATGTCATCGGTTTTGCAAAACCAGATCAATCCACTGACGGGAATTTGCCGATCGGGTACGACCAGCTCAAAAAAAGCTATTCCATCGACAAAGCAGGACAACTCTATCGGGTCGAAGTCTATAGAGAAAATCGCTTCAGCGGCATGGTGCTGGTCGATTTTCGACCTCAAAGTTCAACAAAAGAGTCTTTCGTAGCACATAAGCCCCCCGTAAACCAACGCACAGACGAACAATTGAACTGATGCTGCAACCCGGTTTTTTAATAGACCCATCAGCGGCGCACCCGGTTCAGCAACTTCTGATACTTGTCGGCAACCTTTTCATCTTTCTTCGCTTTCAACTGTAACCGCCGCACCGCTGAACTGAGAGATGAGACATCGCGGCCGAGCCGTTCACCAAGTGCGGTCATGGTATCGCATCCGGTTTCCAGATAGAGCCAGGCCAGATACGCCCGAGCCTCTGAATTAAAGCGATTTTTCCCCGGCGCTGCCAGTTCTTCTTCGGTCAGCTTGTAGCGTTCCAAAACTATCCGGAGAACTTTTTCAGGATTAACTTTAGGTTGATACTTCTGCCTTGAAAGCTTTAACACACCACGAACGAATTCTTCATCGCCAAGGACCCGCGGGTCACTTTCGCTACCACGATTAAAATCAATATGCGCACTGCTCTCCAAACCTTCATTGGCATACGCATGAAATTTCATCAGCGCCCGAACGCCAGTCTCTTCAATCTGCAGAAATGTTCGTTCCTTGGAAAGCCAGAACACCGTTTCCCGCCCACAATAGGCACGGTGGCTACTCCAGCCATAGCGCATCGGGTCGCTTTCCAGCTGTAACCTGACGGGAGCAAGATGCACTTCACGGACCAGATCCAACAGATATCTTTCCGGGTCGATCAAAATAGCCTTGTAGCGCCCCTGAAACAGATGACCAGCCTGACTGTGCCAGTCATTAAACCAGCGGGTATATCGAAAACCAAGTTGCTGCATAATACGCGAAAGGGGGATTTCATCGACTTCAATGACCAGTTGCAACCCATTGGGCAACAGGCAATACGCATGGACTTTATGCCCGAACTTCTCAATCCCCTCCTGGATCAGTAACAGAAACCGGGTACGGTCCGTCGCGTCGAAAAAAACCTGTTGATTACCATTTCCGTGCAAAGTGACATGATAAACAGCCCCCGGAAAATGTAGACGTGGTTTCCGTGCCATGGCGTCCTCCATAAAAAGAAATTGCAAGCCTGCCCCTATTTACAGCTGAGAATAGCAAATATCATTTCAAATACAACTTAAATTAAACGTAAAAATTGAAATTATTCAGAGTGTTACATAAAGAGATTGATGGAACTTTTGTAATCGAACTGCGCCCACTAAAACGTCAACAACAAACAAAACCTTGTAATTCCCGGTATTTTTATTATCCTGTAAGTAAATATACAACTCCCTTGGATTCTGAAGAGGTCTTTCATGTCATTTATCAGCATCTTTAAAAATCGTACTGGAATTGAAAAAGAAATCGATAGTTTTTTAAATCTCGCTAGCGAATCTGGCCTTATATTTATTCAAGGAATTGATGCCTACCTCATCAACAAAATCGATACCTTCAATGAACACCTGACCCATATTGTCGAGACAGAAAAAGCCGCAGACACACTCCGCCACTCTATTGAAGACTTGCTTTATCGAAAAACCTTGATTCCCGAATCAAGAGGAGATGTACTGGAATTAATTGAGCGAATGGATGCTTTACTCGGGCGCTTTAAAGGAGTGATGTTCCGTGTAGAAATTGAGCGCCCAGAAATCGCTCCCAAATTTCACGACGACTTAAAGACTTTGATAAACTGTGTCATCCAAGCCGTTGAAGCTGCAACCTTGTCGCTCAGGGCTTACTTTAAAGATATTTCTCAAGCAACAGACCACATACACAAGGTTTCCTTCTGGGAAACTGAAGCTGATAAAGCAACAACACACCTGCAAAAAGCTATTTTCGGCGATGACACATTAGGGCTCGATTTAAAGATGCAACTCCGTGATCTCTCAAAAAGCATTGACAAGATAGCTGACCAGGCCGAAGACTTGGGAGATAGTCTGGCAATCTACGTTATCAAACGCTCACTGTAAAAAAGAGCCAATATGTTTTTGTTCTTCCTTTCAAGCGGTATGTTTCTAGGATGGTCTCTTGGGGCCAATGATGCGTCCAACGTCTTTGGGACCGCTGTCGGCTCTCGCATGCTCAGATTTCGCACTGCCGCGCTCATTTGTTGTATTTTTGTTATTTTAGGGGCTGTGGTCAGTGGTGCCGGAGCAACCCAGACACTCGGAAAACTAGGAGCTGTCAACGCAGTTGCTGGTGCTTTTGTTGTCGCTTTTGCTGCGGCTACGAGTGTTTATCTGATGACCCTGGCTCGCTATCCGGTATCTACATCACAAGCGATTGTCGGGGCAATCGTTGGCTGGAATATCTTTTCTGGTTCACCAACAGACAGCACCGCACTCTCCCAAATAATCATGACCTGGATTGCCTGCCCCGTATTATCCGGCATCATTGCCGTCATATCCTATAAAATCGTGTCTTTTTTCATTCTCAGATGGAAAATTCACATGTTCAGACTGGATGAGCTGACCAGGTATGGCCTTGTGTTGATGGGGGCATTTGGTGCGTTTGCACTGGGAGCCAATAATATTGCTAACGTCGTTGGAGTTTTTCTCCCTGTCTCGCCTTTTAACGAGATAGAACTTTTTGGCAGGCTGAATTTCAGTCCAGCACAGCAACTCTTTTTCCTCGGGAGCCTGGCAATTGCTGTTGGCGTTGTCACCTACTCAAGGCGGGTTATGGATACCGTCGGCAGCGGCATTTTCAAACTGTCTCCGGTGATGGCTCTGGTCGCCGTCTGGGCTCATTCTGTCGTTCTGTTCCTGTTTGCGTCTCAGCGACTGGAACAGCTACTTCTGAACCTGGGTCTACCAACTCTCCCTTTGGTTCCGGTCTCCAGTTCTCAGGCAATTGTTGGTGCGGTTGTTGGCATGGGGTTGTTAAAAGGAGGACATAATATCCGTTGGCGGACTGTTGGGGGAATTGCAGGAAGCTGGGTGACCACCCCCATCTTCGCCTGTTTGATCAGCTTCATCTTTCTTTTTATTATCCAGAATGTCTTCCAACAAACCGTTTATCTACCATAGCCCAGGTTGATAGGCTGAAGGTGTTTAGGCTGTTAGGGGGACGCATAATTTCCAGCACGGATCCTAACAGCCTTCAGCCTAAACTGCTGATTCCACCTTATCAGCCCACAGCGATTTCAAATTGTTCTACATGAAACCCCGGGCGAGGATTGATCGAAACGGTACGCCCGAAGCGCTGTTCCAGCTCATCAAGACCACAACGCTCCTCGTCAATCAATAAACCGGCAACTTCCGGATGGGCAAGCAAGGTTACATGCCCGGCGGGGAGGTCGACCATTTCACGTCTCAACTCGCGCAGAATTTCATAAATAATGGTCAATTTTCCCTTAACATAGCCCTTTCCTTCACAGTAGGGGCAGGGTTCACAAAGGGTGCGACCGATACTTTCCCGAACCCGTTTACGGGTCATCTCGACCAGACCAAGCTCAGATATTTTGAGGATATTGGTTTTGTTCTTATCCTGCCTCAGTGCTTCTTCCAAAGCAGCATGAACCTTTTCACGATGAGCCTCCTTATCCATATCGATGAAGTCGATGATTATCAGACCCCCGATATTGCGTAAACGGAGTTGAAAAGCAATCTCTTTCAAAGCTTCCAGATTGGTTTTGAGAATCGTATCTTCAAAATTATGCTTGCCGACATAACGTCCCGTATTGACATCGATAGCAACCAAAGCCTCTGTCTGCTCAATAATGATTGAACCGCCGCTCTTCAACCAGACCTTGCGTCCCAATGAACGAGAAATTTCCACTTCAAGTCCATAGGCATCAAATATCGGTTCTTCCCCTTTGTAAAGCTCAATGCAATAGTTCAGACGGGGCATAAACGTCCGCAGAAAGCGGACGATCTTGTCATATTCATCGACATTATCAACAACAATTCTCTTGACATCTTCCGTCAAAATATCCCGTAACACCTTGCTGGTCACATCCAGGTCAGAATGGATCAAGCTGGGGGCGCGGACTTCATCGATCCCACGGCTGAGATTTTCCCAGAGCCCCACCAGAAATTCCATGTCATGACGAAGATCATCCTCGCTCTTACCTTCAGATACGGTGCGAACAATAAATCCGGTTCCCGGAGTCCGCATGGAATCGATAATCTGCCGTAATCGCTCTCGCTCCTCTTCACTTTCAATCCGTCGTGAAATGCCGATATGGTCGACAGTTGGCATGTAGACCAGATGCCGTCCCGGCAAAGAAATATGTGATGTGATACGGGCTCCTTTGGTACCGATGGGTTCTTTGGAAATTTGCACCAGAAGCTCTTGCCCCTCAGTGAGAAGATCCTCTATCGGCGGAAGAGATGACAACTCAGAACTATCTCCCTGGCCATGCAGTTCCTCCTCTCCCTCAATATTCCTTTCGAGTTGTTCCATTTCATCCATAACATCAGCAACATATAAAAATGCTGCTTTTGCCAGCCCAATATCAACAAATGCAGCCTGCATTCCCGGTAAAACCCGAATAACTTTGCCTTTGTAAATATTCCCTACAATCCCCAGTTGCCGATCCCGTTCAATATAAAGTTCGGCAATGTGACCACCTTCAAGCAAGGCGACCCGGGTTTCGTGGGAGGTGGCATTGATAACCAACTCCTTCGTCATAAATTTCTCCTATTTAGTCTATATTTATTAAAGTAATATCTTAATTATTTCAGTCGTTCTAACACTTTTTTCGACAACCAAAGCAAAAGATCCTGGTTCCATGATATTCAGGAACAGCCTCCTTGGTTTTACTTTTTCAGTACAATTCCTGTTTTTCGCACCCCTAAACGACGGACAGTTTCGACATCCACCCCAAAAAGATAAGCCGCAACTCGCAACGGACTCCCCTTGATCAACTCGATTTGCAACTCGGATCCCACCAGACATAAATCAAGGACCCCCGGTCGGATATCTATCTGAATTTCGCGTTCTTTCTTGATCTGTGAGATCACAATTTGCTCAGCATCCAGAAAATCAACAATCCGTTGGTTCAGATCCTCTGGTATGGAGATGGACAGAGGAACACGATAGCAACTGGAAGCAACTGCAGCGGAAGGAGAAGGGGCCTTCCAAGGGATAACCTCACCTTCAATTATTTTGAACCCTTCTGGAAGTTGAACATTGATAGCTTTGATAACTTCATTTACAGGTACAAATGACAAAAGCTCCAGGTCGACTAATTCCGCTTCACTGGAAACACCCATCGGCAATGCCTCCAAAAAAGAGATCTTCGGCATGGGATGAAATCCCTGCGAAAAACGAACTGGAAGGTTCGCGCGACGCACCGCCCGTTGAAACATTTTCAGGTATTCAAGATGGGCAACCATCCGCGCCCGACCAAGTTTACTCAACCGCAGTCGAACTTTGGTCAACTGTTCATTCTCGTCACCATGGTCAACATTTTCAGCAACAGTCTTCTTGCTATCTGCTTCTGGTAAGTCCGTCAGCCGCATGCGCAGATTTTCAAAATCGCAGACATCACAGCCGTGGCAAACACCATTGCGACAATCAAGAGTTGCAGCACCTGCAAAGGCTTTATGCCGTTCCTTCAAAAAGAACTTTTTCGGGACTCCACAATCGATATGGTCCCAGGGGAGAGCCTCTTCTTCTTCTCGTTGTCGCAAATACCAGGAGGGATCAATATCACAATCCTCAAAAGCTTGTTGCCACTTGCTGAAATCAAAACATTCCCACCAACCATCGAAGCGACACCCAAGGGCCACAGCTCTTTCCAGAACAGCTGACAAGCGACGATCTCCACGAGCAAAAACCCCCTCCATGAAAGAGGGTTCAG
>JAZBPC010000114.1:0-2221 GCA_036351455.1 Desulfuromusa sp. | reverse complement strand
CTGGTCGCATCCCCGATCGCATAGATAATGTACGAGCCACCAATCAGAAAACTGACCAACATGATAGCAAGACCCTGTAAAACCTGACGTTTCATGAATCAACACCGCCTTATTTCTTTCTTGAATCCGACAAAAACCCCTGAACGATTTCAGTTCGTTGAGGCCTTCTAAACTTATTTACTCAACAATATCATAAAAATTGCCTGGGGAAGTATTTTTAACTTATGAGAGAGTCGAGATAAAACAGTTGCTTTCAGGCAAAACTGATCCCGGAATTATAGACTTGATCCTTCTGCATTCGGCACCAGACAACGATTCCTGATTGGTGCATAAACTTTTCATCAAAATGAACCGCCTCTCCTGACACCAATGGCTTCCGGGTGGAAACACCCAAGCCCCCAACGGAAATATTGGTCAGAGTGGCAAAGATAGGGGGCGAATATGAAGTGTTCTGGTGAATAGGGTGGGAGATATTAATCCGTTCAAAAC
Organism: Desulfuromusa sp.; assembly: GCA_036351455.1. Lineage (GTDB taxonomy): Bacteria > Desulfobacterota > Desulfuromonadia > Desulfuromonadales > Geopsychrobacteraceae > Desulfuromusa. The sequence goes on along the minus strand of JAZBPC010000114.1, from coordinate 1,732 downwards.
GGGAAAACCGGTTGCAACGTCTTTTCTCCGACTTCTCAGAGGTCGCGTGTTGACATGCTGACAGTTTTCCAGCCTCAGCAGCATGTAATGCTCTATCAATAAAACCGATCAGTTTTCTGTAATCAAAAGGCTTTTCAACGATATGCCAACAACTTTGTTTCCGGATATCTTGTATTTTATCAATCAGCTGAATAGACAGGATATCAGCGGTGGTCATGAGAATAACAGGAGTTTCTGGAAAACGTCTGGTCATCGTTTCAAGGAGATGAAAGCTACAACAACCTTTCATATCAAGATCAAGCATGAAGAGCTTAAAATTGAAGATATTCATCTGTTCAAGAGCTTGGTCCATATTGGCAGCGGGGATAATATCGACAGATTTATCCCGGTAGGCCCTGGAGACAGCCATCAACATGACCATTTCGTCGTCAATGATCTGAATTTGCTTTACAGCTCCATCCATTGGACCTCCCATTAAAATCAACATTTCATTCAAAGATGACAGTGTTCCTGAAAAAATCAAAGCAAGAGCCGTTCCAGCTCCCAAAAGTGGCAGAGTTAAAGAATTTAATGATGATCAGTCAAGGTGAGGAGGGTGAAATTTAGGAAATTTCCCAAAGTTCATCTGGGGAAATTCCTGATAAAACCAATCAGGCATATCCATTGTCAGCCGACAATGAGCAAAAATTATCAGTCGAAGACACGCATTCAATGCAATAAACACCTTTGGCGCACCCAAGTTTAGTTCAGCATATTTCCGGTGGCACGGTGGTTGCTCTATCTATAAGGCTGATTTTTCTCCAGGAGCTGCCCAGGATAGAAACGCACAGGCAGACTGCATCCAATACAACAGGCTGTCATGAAAAGTTTATCTTGCAAGATGAAAAATGGTGTTCACGCGGGCTGCAAAATCTGTTGTGCAATCTCCCTTCTGACACTGTTCATCATTATCCCTCAAACAGCTGTCGCAACAGAGACCAGACTAGAAACCCAAGATTGTGGAAAATGTCATCCTTTCCAGCTAAAAATAGTCGTTCAAGATGGGGGTAAGCATGCGACCGAAGTCGGATGCCTTGACTGTCATCCGCAGCATCCACCCATGGGCACAGAGACAAAATCACCCTGCACCAGTTGTCATGATGGAAAACCACACTTCGAAATCGGCAACTGCCTGCATTGCCACACGGATCCACATCAACCGCTGGCTTCTCTGCGTGACCCGCTCAAGCCGGCCAGAAAAGAATGTCTATCCTGCCATATTGAAGTGGGACAGCAAATGGACGCCGCGCCGAGTCACCATGCAAAGCTTTTCTGCAACCGCTGTCACAGTCAGCATAAAGAAATCCCCAGTTGTCTGGATTGTCATCAACCTCACAGTTCAGAACAAAGAGGAGAAGATTGCTCCAAGTGCCACCCGGCTCATCAACCGCAACTGATTGTTCCCAAAGGTTATGTCCCGGACAAGGAATGTAGAGTCTGCCATAAACCTGAAGCAGCCAGCATCGCCGCCACCAACACCAAGCATGGTGGGCTTAACTGTTTCTACTGTCATAATGGCAGACACCCCACAATTCAGACTTGCCAGTCCTGTCACGGACTGCCACACAACCAGTCAATTCACAGTCAGTATCGCCATTGTCTCGAATGCCACGGCGATGCCCATCGACTGATCAGCAACAAGTAAGATACTTTTTCAGATTGAGGATTGCTGGCCAACACCTGCTCGCGCGCT
>JAZBPC010000113.1:0-2194 GCA_036351455.1 Desulfuromusa sp. | reverse complement strand
TTATTATAGAAGCGGTTCGAGATATAACCAGCGAAAAACTCCTCAAACAAGAGCAGATGGAGAAAATGAAACTTCAGGGAGTCGTTGAAATGGCAGGAACAGCGGCCCATGAGCTTAATAGTCCCCTTTTTGCAGCCCTTGGTACAGCCCAACTTCTCCGTGACGATCTGGACTCAGCAGAATTGATTGAAGAGATGGATGTAATTATTCGCAACATGAAGAAGATGGCCGAGCTGACGAGAGAGATGACCACGGTAACCGGTTTTGAAGCAAGAGAATATGTTGGGGATACCAAGATAGTCAAACTGAAATCAAATCAATAGCTAGCACCCCATACAACAGGAACAAAAGCCATGTTAGAAATCTGCATAAATGGAGCACAAGAGGCAATGGAGAAATTAAAAAAATTTATGGCATCACCCATAGGACTTTTCCTGTCTGCCTTTGTAACTGGCCTGGTTGGCATCGTCCTCCTGCTGGCATTCTTATCAATGGTGCTCTCTCCGTCAGTACTGCTTTTGATTCTGCCGGGCATCATTGCCTTTAATGGTGCCGCCGGCGGCTATAGTCTGATTGAAAAGACAGAGGGTACCTATCCCCATAGGAAAATGGCTCTGACCAGCCTGGCGGCACTACTTACCATTACTGGCTGCAGTATCATCACTCTGTTTTGCCCCTGGGAACCACTTGTAGATGGGAGCCGATATCTTGTTTCAGGATTATCGACCTTAATCTTTACATTTTTAGGTTCCTGGATCGCCTATAAAAGCAAGCGTTTGAAGAGATAAACATGATCAACAAATCAAGGAGAGGAGGTGTAAAGCATAAAAAATTCGCCAAACCAAAGATTCATATGCATACGCAATCTTAACCCAATCCACCATAAGGAGGAAATAGTATGAAAGTAGTGCGCAATCCATTTATTACAGCCATAAGTCTCACCATGTTTCTCTTGGCAAGCTTCAGTCTTTCGTTTGCCGAAACAAAGGTGACATCTGGCGGCACCGTTGGAGACGCTGTCACCATTGAAGGTACCATTGAACCAGGGCAGGAATTGTATCTTGCTGTCGCTCAGCAAAATGAGTTTAAACCTGCAGATGCAACCATGCCCCATGAAAAGAAGAAATTTGCCAGCGAGACAACAAAAAGAGGTTTTGGTATGGATGCCTCCATTCCACCTCTCTACTATGTCTTGACCAGCAACCCTACCGCCTTTGGTAAGAGAGTTGACGACACCAGATTTGGTGGACCAAATGTTTTCCTTGGTAAAGGGCGAACCAAAGGTCTCTATTCAACGTACAGTTATCTGTTGAACGAAGATTTTAATGCAATCGATGCAGCAGCAAAGGCTGGTCTTGGTTCCATTAAGAGCGAAGAGCAATGGAAATTCCTGAAATGGGCTAATGAATCTAGCTACGGAATTAACACCATCGTCAAAGAAGGTAGCCGTGTTGGTAAAATTGTTATTTTCTCAAGAACAGTACTCACCGACGAAACCAGCGGAAATTACTGGGACAAAGGAACAAAGATAAACTTGGACAAGGCCACCGGTAAATTTACCGCAACCTTCCAACCCTATCGTCACACCCCGCCGGACACGAAGTTTGACGTCTATGTTAACGGTGCAAAAGATGCCTCCTTTGCTCTTGCTGGTAAAGGTTTCTGGCTGACGAAAGGCTATCGTTACATGAATCCACTCTGGATCGTGATCGGTGCTATTGCTGTTGGTACCTATTTCTCCATGATCGGCGCTGCCGGTGGTATGCTTATGGCAGCCTTCCAGGTGCTGATTGTCAATACTGCTGGACCAGTTGGTGTCAATGCTGCCAACGTACTTAAGCCTTCCAACATGGCACTGACCCTTTTCTCCCCCTTAGGATCATTTTACCGTTTTGCGGTAGTTGAAAGGCGTGTCGCCTGGCCGGTTGGTATCTCTTTTGGTGTAGGTATTTTTATTGGTTCTATCTGGCTCGGTAAGTATGTTTCCGCCCTGTTACCAATGGCCGCCTATAAAGAATGGCTGGCTATTCTGGTTGTTATCATGGGAATCAAAACGCTGACCGAGATGACCCCCAAGGCCATGAACAAGCGGAAAAACATCAAGGCCATGACCCAGAAGTTTAATGCTGCGGTTAAAAAAGCCAAAGAGACCGGCGAAGCCATGGAAATGGGTTCCATTGAACCTGTGAAGACT
>JAZBPC010000112.1:0-9507 GCA_036351455.1 Desulfuromusa sp. | reverse complement strand
TTACGCTCGAAGACTTCACCGTAGTTTCCAACTTGCTTAATGATGTTGTAAACCCACTTTTCATCCAGGCCAAGCGCCTTGCCGTTACCTTCAGAAACACCAAGGAAGCGTTGGATAACCGGGTTCGTGCTTTTAAGCATTTCATCAACATTTTTAGAGGTAATGCCAAGTTCTTCAGCATTGATCATCGCCAGAACCGAGAAATCGACAATATCTCTGAACTGATCGTCACCATGACGTACAGCTGGAGCCAAAGGCTCTTTGGAGATGATTTCCGGGAGGATAATATAATCTTTTGGATTGGCAGAGATAGCGCGTGTTCCTGCGAGCTGAGAAGCATCAGAGGTTAATACGTCGCAACGGCCAGCAAAAAACGTTTTTGCTAGTTCTGCTGTTGACTCAATAACAACAGGTTTCCATGCCATATTGTTGGTACGGAAGAAGTCGGCTGCATTTTGTTCTGTAGTGGTTCCTGGGAGAACACAAACCGTTGCGCCATCGAGCTCTTTGGCGCTCTTAACGCCGAGTTTTTTAGGAATCAGGAAGCCTTGACCATCGTAATAATTGACAGTGACAAAATTAAGACCAAGCTGAGTTTCGCGACTTAATGTGCGGGTTGCGTTACGCGTCAGTATATCAATTTCCCCTGATTGTAATGCGGTGAAACGCTGTTGCGCTGACAGGGGGGTAAACTTGACTTTGCTGGCATCTCCAAAAATAGCAGCTGCAACTGCGCGAGCGGTATCGACATCCAGACCTGCCCAGGTCCCTTTATCGTCAGGCATGCCGAAGCCGAAAACAGAGCCATTAACACCTGTTTGAATAAATCCTTTGCTTTTGACAGCATCAAGATCTTTGCCCGCATGGGCAAAAGTAACCAACATTAAGCAAAGACTGAGAACCAGAACCAGAGTTTTCGTAAGTTTCATGTTTTTCCTCCTGTTAGGGGGTTGAATGACCGAAAATACAAAAGCGAGGATTAGTCTACCACAAAATAACACTGTTTTGGTATTTATTGATTATTGAAAAAATAATAAATGTGATTCACCACTTTAATTATATAGATTATGATTAATTTCCTGTCAAATCTTAAGTTGCTGGATATACAGAGTAACGCTGTGCGCTAAGAAACCAGAACCATTTGGGCATAACCGTGAGGGTGTTTGTAATACTGTACAAATAAAGCACGAAGGCAATAATGCCCAGAGAAAAAATATCTGCAAGATTGATATTTAACTATCTAATCTTCTAGGAATAAATCGATCTGTTGCGAGTGTTTTTTTCTCCATTTTTTGGCCATTTCCTGTGCTTCAGCTATCTGTTCAGCTGCCATTTTCTCAGACAATCTTTGTAAGTTTTCAGTTGCCGGATAACACCCATTTGCCGAAGCAATGTCGAAGAACATATATGCCTGCAAATAATCCTGCATTTTAATATACATGACTCCCAGATTATTTTGTGAGGCAACGCACCCTTGTTCTGCTGCCCTCAAGTACCATTTAATAGCATTTTTATTGTCTTGATTAACTCCAGTGCCTTCAGCATACATAATCGCCAAATTGTTCTGCGATCCGATATCCCCTTGTTCTGCTGATCTGAGATACCACTTCAACGCTTCTTCATAACTTTGGGTAACACCCTCACCCCTATAATGCATAACCCCCAAATTGTGTTGTGCCAAAGCAGATCCTTGTTCTGCTGCTTTTATGTACCATTTTAAGGCTTCTTTGAGATCCTGAGGGCAGCCATTACCACTAAAATAGAGTACCCCCAGATTATACTGTGCTAAGGCGTGTCCCTGCTCTGCGGCATTGAGATACCACTTCATTGCTTCTTTGAAATCTTGTTTGATTCCCAGGCCGTTTTCGTACATAACCCCGCAGCTGTATTGGGCTAAACTGTGTCCCTGTTCTGCTGCTTTTCTGTGCCATTTGACTGACTCAAAGTAGTCCAACGGAACGCCATCACCCTTGTAATACATCAAACCCAAATTATATTGCGCCTGTGAGTGTCCCTGTTCTGCTGCTAACCGGTACCACTTAGCGGCCACTTGACTGTCCCGAGCAACTCCATGACCAAGTTCATACATTATCCCTAGATTGTATTGAGCAATAGAATCCCCCTGTGCAGCTGTAGCCTTATACCTTTTCAGCATGGCTTTATATTCATTACTTGTTTTTTTCAGTGAAGAATATAAATTATTTGAATTTGATTTTCCTAAGATAAGTTCGGGTTCTCTGTGCATTGAACTGGCTGAGAGACTAGGGTCTTTCTTTAAACTGATAATTATTACAATCAGCAACAGAATGATCAAAGATGATGTGAATATATATGTCTTCATGTGGTCTTTCTAACTCTGAGTAGTTGCCGACACATTGGTAGGAATCTTTTATAGATTACCCTTTAATACTACCCTATAAACATTGATGAGCAACATGAGCCTTTTTCTCACATAAAAAACTTCGGTTCTATCCACAATACAAAGGCTGCGGTTGAGTGACACCGCCCCGGATGGTTCTTCGTAGTTGAGTGCCGACAGCATGTTCAAGAAGAGCTTCAAACTGTTCCAGTACCGGCTTTGCTTGCATCACGATCTTTGACCATCCGTTTCGCTTTTTTTCCACGGGAACCCGATTGTTCCAGAGGAAGGCAACCTCACTGAGGTAGCGCGATAGATGTTGGCGACTGATGAAATGAAAGACGCCTTGTTTCACCCGTTCCAGAATCGCGTTGAAGGATTTCGCAGTGTTGATATGAGCTTCCCCGCGAGCGTATTCCTTGCAGCCATGATTGACGCTTTGATGGCCGGAAAACTCCTTGCCGAGCGCCATGTAGGCGTGCAACTGGTCTGTCATAACCCGAACCGCATGTGAAGCCCCCTGCTTGACGTGTGGAGCCATCATGGCTCGTATCGCATGACCGATATTTCAAGCGGTCTTCTGATTGATACCGAGCCACTTGGCCAAAAAGACCGATGAGATCCCTTTTCTGGAGTTGATGATGAAAAACATTGCCAACAACCAAGTTTGAAGCGGCAGTTTGGTGCTGTGCAAGGGCGTCTTTGTCGTAATAGTGAACTGTGCTGTGTAACCGCTACACTCGTAAAGGCCGAGGTGCGCCTAATCCGCTTTGAGCTGCCAAGATTTCAAGCATCCACAGTGTAGACTAACCCGACCCGAGGGCCAGATCACCTTTTCCAAATATTTTCGGCAAGCATCTTCATCTGGAAACATGTTGATAAACTGATTGAGAGTCATGGACATACTTCTTTGTGGAGCTATGTTCCATCATAAGAATGTCAGTTGATGTCACATTCATCTTTTTTCGGTGGATAGAACCGATTATATCAAGTGGCTGTTGGTTTTCTGTCAAATATTAAATTGACAGTTTTTGCATGATGAGGTTGTTTTAAGGCTTATCTATGCCCAAGACTTTGGCCGTATTTTGCATTTCAGAAAAAAAGAGCCTGCGATGAATGAGTCCGATGAACGAAATTGATTATCTTTTTATTCTTATTGCGTATGCTGTTGCCGGTTCCATCAAGGGACTGACGGGCATTGGTTTTTCAACCTCCTGTCTCCCTATCATGGCGTTGCGCCTGGATTTGAAAGTTGCTATCCCGTTGGTGATTATCCCCTCGATCGTCAGTAATATTGCTGTCATGGTACAGGCAGGGAACTTCCGTGATGCCATTAAGCGGTTCTGGCCCTTATATGTTGCAACTCTCCCTGGTCTTTTGTGTGGATTATCTATTCTGGCAGTGATCAACGTCAATATTGCCAAGGCAATACTTGCATTGGTGCTGATTGTCTATGCACTGTGGGCTTTGAGTAATAAATCATTTTCTTTGTCCAATGCTTGGGAACACATCCTGAGACTACCAGTGGGGTTTTTAAACGGTTTTGTCAATGGGCTGACGGGCTCTCAGGTGATGCCGGTTCTTCCCTATTTTTTATCACTCAGCCTGAATAAAAAAGATTTTGTCCAAGCGATCAACATTGCCTTTACGCTGTCGAGCTTGGTTATGCTGGTCGGACTGAATCGTTTGGGATATTTATCTCCCCACACCTTTCTGTTGGCTGTATCTGGTTTGATTCCAGTATTGGCAACAGTCTACATGGGAGGGAGACTACAGCATCGCCTTGCCGGAACATCTCATCGGAAACTTGTACTAATTTTTTTGCTTGTGATGGGTGTGGTTTTATTGATGAGAGTTTACCTCTGAACAGCATTTTCAGCTCATTTTCCCGGTTTATTTTGCTTGAAATACGCAAGACATCCTGATCTGAGATCTGGCCATCAATTATCAAATCTTTGATGAATATTTCGAACCTGTTTTGATGAAATTTTGCTATGCTGATGATATAGAGCAGAATCAGTTGTCATGTCCCATTGCATATCGTATGAGATATGGGGATCATCAAATTTCACAACTCGTGGAATCAGCCATACCGAACCATAATCAATCAAGGCCAAACCGATGGATATAAAAGACGAACAGAAAATCCGGCAACTTTTCGACGACTACTTGCGGATGTACTCTTCCCGCGATGATCAACTCACCGATTTCTTCAGCACCGATTTTTCCGGTTTTACCGGGGGTGGCGATTTTCTGGTCAAAGATCGGGATGCCTGGGTCGATATAACGCGTCAGGATTTCGCTCAGGTGAAAGATTCGTTGCGGATTGAACTCTTAGATTTATCCGTTCAGTCTTTGGCCGAGACAATTGCTGTCGCGACTGGTTTCTTCCATATCCATCTGCCCATCGAAGATCAGGTTCTGTCTCGTGAAACTGCCCGGCTGGTGCTGATTTTTCGTCAGGAATCCAGCGGCTGGAAGATCTGCCACAGCAGTATTTCCATCCCCTATAATCTGGTGGGTGAAGGCGAAGTCTATCCATTGAAAAAATTGGAGGAGAGTAATCGCATTTTGGAAGAACTGGTCGCCACACGTACTCAGCAGCTTTCCAAAGTGAACGCGACGCTGCAACAGGTCAATGAACAATTGGCAAAAGAAATTGCAGATCGCCAAAAGTCGGATGAAGCACTACAAAAGAGTGAAGAGCATTTCCGGCTCATAGCTGAAAATGTCTCGGATGTGGTTTGGAAACTGGATAGGGATTATCACTTCACTTATATCAGTCCCTCTGATGAAAGGCTCCGTGGCTACAGTGCCGACGAAGTTATCGGTCGGCACGTTTTTGATTTTTTTGATGAGGATGGAATTGCCACAGCTAAAGAATTTACCTATCAAAGACGACAGAATGAACTGCAAGGAATACAAACCGGAAATGTCATGTTTGAGGCTCGTCACCGTAGAAAAGATGGCAGTTATTTCTGGGCTGAGGTCAATTCTACCCCAGAGTTAGATTCTGATGGCAATGTTATCGGTTATTATGGAATCACTCGGGCTATAACAGAGAGAAAATTGGCAGAAAAGAACCGGGTTGATTTTGAGAAACAGTTGCGTCAGAAACACAAAATGGAAGCTGTCGGTTATATGGCAGGAGGTATGGCTCACAACTTCAATAACAATCTGTCGATCATTCTCGGCAACCTTGAGCTGAGTCAGATGAAGCAACCTCCTGGCAGTGAGGTGAATCGCTACCTTGAGGATGCTAAGACAGCAGTCCGCCGTTCTCGTGATCTTATCCTGAAAATCATTTCCTACAGCCGACAGGGGATACAGAAGAAACAGCCGACGCGACTGACTGACATCATTGATGAAACCGTCAGCTTGCTGCAGTCGACATTGCCTGCAACTGTTAATTTGCAGAGGCTCTATGAGCCTGACTGTGAAACCAGACGGGTCAACGCAGATGTCTCTCAAATTCAAGAGGTCCTGATCAATCTCTGTAACAACGCTGTTCATGCAATGGATGAACAGGGAGATCTGACCATCTCTTTGGAACCTGTAGAACTGGATCAGGGGAACATCCCGGCCCAGTATGAATGCCTTCCCGGTCATTATGCCAAGCTCTGTGTGCAGGACAGCGGCTGTGGCATTGCCTCTGAATTGCTTGACCACATCTTTGATCCCTTCTTCTCGACCAAAGAAGAATACGAAGGAGCCGGTATGGGACTGGCCACAGTTGAAGGTATTGTTGCTCAGCATAGCGGGATGATCAAGGTTAGCAGTGTGCCGGGAGAAGGGGCCACTTTTGAGCTCTATTTTCCAATTGTAGGAGTACAGCACACTAAAGAGGAACCACTGATTAAACAGAGTCCTCTGGCCGGCGGAACAGAACAGATTCTTTATGTCGATGACGATCTTATGCTGGCCGAACTTCAGGCACAGTTGCTAACGGAACAGGGCTATACCGTTTCGGTGATGGATGACAGTCAAGAAGCTTTGAAACTGTTTGCTGCTAATGCCGAGAGTTTTGACCTTGTCATTACTGACCAGACTATGCCCAATCTGACGGGTGAGGAACTGATTTGCGAAATTAAAAAAATCCATCCTGATATCCCGACTATCCTCTGTACCGGTTATAGCACCAGAATAGATGAAGACAAAGCCACGGATTTAGGTATCAGTGCATTTATGATGAAGCCGGTTGACTTGCCACAGTTGCTGCAAACCATAAGAAATGTGTTGGAACAAAACTAGTGTCGTGTCATGCATGAACTATTGCATCTTGCTTGGTCTTTCACGCGTCAACCGCGTTGCGACTTTCGCTGTATAGCTATGGCTATGCATCGAAAGCCACGCCTTGTTGACACGCAAAATCCCGGCGCAATTTTGCGCATTCCATACATGACACGACACTAGTGTACTGTCCCGCAAGTCAGCGTGGATTTGAAACGTTCTGACGGTTGAAAACAATTGACCAATGAAGCCGGTCTTGTTATGCATAGATTACTGATGGGATTCACCGTTTTTAACGGTTGTCTCCCCGTAAAATTGATGACCATATTTGAAAGAGGTACCCATGATTCGCGCAGCTCACAATAACACCGTGACGGTTAAATACACTGGCAAACTCGCTGACGGAACAGTCTTCGATGCTTCTCCAGAAGACAGCCCCCTATCATTCATTATCGGCAGGGCAGAGGTGATTAAAGGCTTTGACACTGCTGTTCTTGGCATGGCAGAGGGAGAAACAAAAACTGTCGTTATCGAACCCGATCAGGCGTACGGAGAGATCAACCCGGACCTGACCGAAGAAGTTAGGCGCACCGATTTACCAGAAAATCTTGAACTGACGGCAGGTGGGCAACTGGAAGTGACTCAAAGTGATGGCAGTGTCTTGTTGCTTATGATTGACAAAGTGACTGAAGAAACTGTCACTCTTGATGCCAATCATCCCTTGGCGGGCAAAGCACTGACTTTTGAAATTGAGATGCTTGAAGTTGATACAGCCCCCCCTAAAGAACTTCGCCCTATTTTTGCCGGAGCAATGGCTGGAGGTTCGATTCACTAACTGTTTCTTTTTAAATGGATATGTAACGAATCAGCCCTATGTGGGTTTGTTCCAGAAGTTGTCTCAATAAGAGTCCCACAATGTCGAGGACACCCTAGGGCGCCCCCTAAGAGCGCCCTAGAACCAATCTCGCAATAGCCATCCAGCCCAACCTATCTTTCAAAACCAGTCAGTTGTGACCAGTCGTGGAACTATAAGTGGTGAAGGCTCGGATACTGGGCCTGAAAAAAATTGATAAAAAGCTTCCAGGTCTTGGCAACCTGAATAGGGAGTGTTTAGAATACTCTGCTAGCGCAGTATTTACCCGGAGCACAATTCTGTATGGATGTCCCAAAGCTGATCAGTCCCCAGTGGCTGCGTGGTAATTTAACCAACCCGGAAATTCAGGTCATTGAAAATGCCTGGAATGAACATTCCTATCTAAAGGCTCACATCGCCGGGGCTCTTTGTTCTCCAAGTAATCCCTATCTCAAAAGATATGATGACAATGGTGAAAAAACTCAACATGTCATGGGTCCGGAGGAATTTTTGACTTTGTGCTATGACCTGGGGCTGAAACGTGACAAACACTACATCATTTACGATGATTATTATGGTCTTTTTGCAGCACGATTCTGGTGTGTGTGCCGCTATTTTGGTGTTCACAATGTCAGTGTTCTGGATGGTAGCTGGAGAGGTTGGTTGGATCTGAATCTCCCGGTTTCCAGTATTTCCGAAATCCCTGAGCCTGGAACCGATATTCTTGTCAATTCCGATGCAACCCATTTTATTGGCTGGGAAGAACTTCTGAACATTCACCAGAACCCGGAGGTTCAGCTTTGGGACACCCGTCGTGAAGGGGAGTATTTGGGAACTGATGAAACCCTGAATCTGCGGTGTGGACATGTTCCTGGAGCTGTCCATCTTTCCTGGTCTGATCTGCTGACGGAAGAAAGCCGCGAAGGTGCTCCACGGTTTTTGAAAGCAAATGATGAGCTCGAAAAGATCTTGACCGATCTGGGCCTTCGGCGTGACAAAACCATTGTGACTTATTGCCAATCTGGCATCCGTGCAGCCTTTTGCATTTTTGTTCTGGAAATGCTTGGTTACCCAGACCACCGACTTTATGATGCATCAATGGGGGAATGGACCAGTATGGCTGCAACACCTCTGATTTTGTGAGTCAGAAAGAGGTCATCTGCTTTGGAGAATGTGCCAAACCAGACTGCCATCAGGTCCAGGTTTTGAAATTTCGTCAGTCTCAAGTCTCTGTGTTTGTTATTGAAACCTTGACAATACAGCAAAATACGGCTTGAATAACTAAGGTTTGTGATTTCGTTTCATTTGGGGGGAAGAGTGGAAAGAAAGACACCTCAGAAAAATCTAAACACCGCAGAACCGGCATCAAACTGGTTGGCGGTGTTTTTTTTGTTGGAAGCGCTGATGGGTCACAAGGATGTGAGTACGACCATGATTTATACGCATGTATTGAACAAAGGGGGCAAAGGAGTCAGCAGCCCCTTGGATGGACTTTGAACCGGTATAGACAGATCTGCCTATACCGGAAGGGTAATGGGCATAGCGATTGTAACATATCGAAAAGTTTGGTAAATACGGATTTATCCGCATTTTAATAGGGAATTATACAGCTTGGTCTTTCTATGTTTGCAGTTTTATACAGAAACTGTCCATTTATAGTTAGGTTTCAAAATGAGTCCTGAACAGATAATTCAGCGTTTAAAAAACTACCGTTCCGAACTCACCGGAATTATGAAAAGGTACGTTCGTAAATCGAACTCATACAACATAAATTCCAACGATGATCCAAAATATCGAACAATCGTCATTGAAATAACCGACCTGCTTGACGACCTACTTGGCAAAAATCATTACTCTAAAATGATCGCTCAGTCGTTCAACGAGGGCATTTCAAATTATCTCGGTAGCCTCTCTTACAAAAGTGTCGAAGACATTACATCGGTCATTAACGCTATTATTATGCGTATCGAAACAAACCCAGAAATATTGCAACGACCAGAAGAAAAGCAGGAGCAAGCAGACGTGCAAGTTGGAACACCAGAAAAAGTCACCCTAAAATGGTTAT
>JAZBPC010000111.1:0-11253 GCA_036351455.1 Desulfuromusa sp. | reverse complement strand
TTTCCACCGCCGCCATTTCCACCTTGGGCATGAGCCGTATTCAGCATCAAAACACCTGATGACAGATCAAACGCAACGGGAGTCAGGACGAACAACAGGACAACAGACCAAACCAGTGGGGACATTTTCAGAACGCTTTTCATTTCTCTCTCCTTCGTTAGGGTTAATAGCGTGTCTTTGTGATCTATTCAACGCACCTACGAAGGATTGGTTGACAGAGAATGAAATTTTATTCAGATTTATGCCGCAAGAATAGAATCAATGCTCCGGCCCCACCATACTGTTTTGGTGCACGCCCCCATTCAACAACATAGTTTTTACCTTTATCAGACAAATATCGCTCGATCTCATCGCGCAAAATCGGCGTACCTTCCTCTGAATGTGTTCCTTTTCCGGTAATGACTAACACCGTTTTCCAACCCTGATGTTGAGAGTCAGCTAAAAAGTGAATTACTTTTTGTACGGCTTCAGAGCGGAGACAACCATGGAGATCCAACGAAGCATCAGGGATTAATTTCCCACGTTTAAGTTGTTTTAATCGTCTTGGCTCTGCTATCAACGGAGCATTGTCAGCAGATACGGAATCTTTAAAATTGACCTGTAGCTCTCCCATCGCTGACAAAAAAATTTCTTCATCAGTTGGATCCTCAATTTGAATCGATGAGCCAATACCTAAATAATCGTCAGGTAGCTCATCACTGGCCTCAGAATCCAAGTTGAGTTTTTTAACCCCCAGCATCTCCATCTCGTCAGCAAAAGATCCAACCTCTTCCCGGGGGTGCGGTTTCTGCTGAGTGGGCTTTTCCTCGCCTTTGTCTTCCATAGAAACAGCAAACCCCTTTAGATTGCTAAAGGGGTCACTACTAAATTCACCGTTTTTCCGTTTGGCTTTTTTTCTTTTTTTAGCCACGTGCAACCCTCATCGTAAAACCTGCTTGCGGCGACCTGTCATAGCTTTTGTCTGTTTTTTTATAATGGCACCCTGTTTTTCCAGGTGGAACTGATACCACATATCACCAAAACCCTTCATTTTCATTTTTTTACCAGCCTCTAAAAGATTCATATTCTCCTGCAGACGCTCATCGCTGGTTTTAGCAATCCCCTTTTTCAAGACCTCAATCGCTTTATTCCGTTCCCCAATTCGATCCATACAAAAAGCATAGACAGCGTAAACCATTGGCTCTTTACGATTGCCTGAAACCGCCTTACCAAAGGTTTCAACCATTTTACTGGTTTTGTTTTTCTTCATATAAGAAATTGCCAGCATTGAAGTACTGACCCAGTTACGCACAAAGCCTTTTTCCAAAAAAGGTACGGCTTCCTTAAAGTCTCGTTTAAGATAATAAATGGTTCCAATCTGCGAATTGATTTGCTGCTTGACATATATTTGCCAAGGGCCATATTTCAGGCCATCCTGGAGCTCTTTAATTGCTTTATCACTCCGGTTCGCCATCATATCTTTCTGCGCAATCTCCATCAGCGTACCGACTTTTTTCATAATAATTCGTGTCAGCAATATAAAAACAAGCGCAAAAACCACCGCAGAAACCGCCATGGTTATCCACATATTGGGAGTAACAAATCTCATCATCAGGGCCGATGACAAGGCTGAGCATGCAAATGAAATCAACATATTTAACATTTAGATAATCCTTTTACAGGGAGATAAAAAACAAGATTACAAACTGAGATATTCAGGCGCTGAACTTTATCAATCTGCGTAGAAAAAGTCAAAGCAATCAAAAGGTGTAGCGCTCATTAATATTTTAACTGCTGCCAGCGCTGTGCCCTGTTTTTAAACAGAAACTGGAGTTGTTTGACCTTGAATTTTTATCAAGAAACTAACTGGCTGAAACCATCAGGGTCAGCTTTTGACCCGGACGCAGGATGTGCTCATGAGAAAGCTCATTCCAACGACGGATTTGTTCTGTAGCGACATCAAACTGTCGACCGATGTCCCATAGAGTGTCTCCGGGGACAACGTGATAAATCATCTTTCTGGATGGTCCTTTTTGAGATCGAGTTTTTGCCACAGTGCGTTTTTTTGCCACAGTGCGAGCCCCGGCCTTTGAAACAACAAGGATTTGACCTGGACGTAGCATATTGCTCCATCCAAGTTTATTCCAAACACGCAGTTCTTTCTGGGTCACATTATTACGCTGAGCTATCAACCAGAGGCTGTCACCGCTGCGCACCTTATAGGTTTTGCGACGGCTACGCACATAACTGTCTTTCAATGCACTTGCAGGAAGCTCGGTAAAACCCTTTTTCAGTGGCAGAATCAAGTTTTGGCCAATCTGCAACGCCCTGGGATTTTTGATACTGTTCAACGCAATGATATCATCAACACGAATATGATATTTTCGTGCCAGAACCTGCAACGTATCCCCCGATTTAATCTGATGTCGATGATAACTGGCGCGTTCATTTACAGGCAGTTGGGAATAAGCGAGTTGGGCCTGAGTTGCAGTACCGAAGGGGACCCTGAGCTGATAATTTTTTACTCCTGGAGGAGTACACCAGCGTTTCAATTCTGGATTCAATTCTTTTAATTCTTTATAGCTTATCCCACAAAAGCGGGAAATTATTTCAAGGTCAGTGCTTGTTTCCACTGTAATCGTTTCATACTCAAGCGGTTCATAAAATTTCAAATCAGAAAAACCATAGGCTTGCGGATCTTTAACAATATGGAGGGCTGCCAACAATTTAGGTAAATAATTTTTGGTTTCCTCCTGTAAAACAGATCCTTCACTCAAAACCCAAAAATCACGACTGCCACCCTTTTTAATCGATTTGCGTACTTTCCCACCACCAGCATTATATGCAGCAACAGCCAGATACCAATCGCCATCAAAACGTTTATGCAGGTACTTTAAATGCTGCGCAGCAGCTCGTGTAGATTTTTCCAAATCCAGACGCCCATCCTGCCACCAATTATTTTCCAGACCATATAAACGGCCAGTACCTTCAATAAACTGCCAAGGGCCAGCCGCATGAGCCCAACTATAGGCCCGCACATTAAAGCCCGACTCAATCATAGCCAAATAAGCCAAATCAAGAGGGACCCCTTCTGCAGCAAACACTAATTGAATCTTGGGTATATAGCGACCTGCTCTTTCTAACCAGCGCCCAAACGTTTTTTTGTTAGGACCGCTGTACCGTTGGATCAGCTTATCAACCCGGGCATGGGTGCTTAGAGGAAAATCCCCAAAATAAGGGAGCGGTGAGTTTGTATGCAAATACTCTTCAATAGGCGTTGGGAGAACTTCTGTCTGAGATAATTTGAACTTTTCGACAACAGGCGTAGCGTTTTTCTTATTGACCACTACCGCGGGAAGGACTTCTTCATAAATTTCTGGTGAGTTTTGTTGGCTAGACAGCTCTCCCAACATCCTGGTAGAAGCTTGACAACCACAGAGAAAAAACACCAGCAAATAGGATATCCACTTCGTCATTTAAAAACTCCAAAAGTCATTCTACCAAACATTATTAAATAAAACCAACAAAAAAGAGAATTTCCTGCCATCTACAGCGATATTAAGGCAAAGAGATATCTTCTCCAGGCCAAAATCTTTGTTGCATCTCATCCAGTAAAGAACCAAAACTGTCACGTTTCAAAGCGGAAACTGCAACAGCATTATAGCGGCGACAGATATGTGGAAGGTCTTCTGCAGGAACCTGATCGATTTTATTAAAAACTAACAAGCGTTGCTGTTTTCCCAAATCAAGAGAGTCAAGAATCTTATCAACCGAGTTGATTTGCTCATCAAATCGGGGATTGGAAAGATCGACCAGATGAAGCAAGAGGTCAGCGTCCTCTAACTCTTCTAATGTCGCCTTAAAGGCACCAATCAAGCTTGGCGGCAAATCACGAATAAAGCCGACGGTATCTGTAATAATCACTTCTCTATCCAAAGGGAAGCGCAGACGCCTGGTTGCAGTATCGAGAGTTGCAAAGAGAAGATTTTCCGTGAGGACATCACTTTGAGTCAACGCATTCAGCAATGTTGATTTTCCAGCATTAGTGTAACCAACAATAGAGACAATCGGCAAGCCGGCACGAATGCGTTTCTGCCGTCTCTGCACCCGACCACGCCCAAGAGAATCGAGCTGTTTTTCCAGGCGACGGATTTTATCACGGATTCTTCTGCGATCGGTCTCCAATTTTGTTTCACCAGGGCCCCGCCCCCCAATCCCCCCCATAAGACGGGACATAGCCGTCCCTTTTCCAGAAAGTCGTGGCAGGAGGTATTTCAACTGTGCCAGTTCCACCTGCACCTTTCCGTCTCGTGATTGTGCCCGTTTGGCAAAAATATCTAAAATCAATTGGCTGCGATCAATAACCTTCATTTCTGTGATTTCAGAGATTGAACGAACCTGGTTCGGAGTAAGATCCTGGTCAAACACCAACAAGGTTGCGCGTTGTTGCAATGCACTGATAATAATTTCTCGCAACTTTCCTTCACCGACAAGAAAACGAGGATTCAATTTACGAGGGCGCTGAATAACCTGATCAATAACGGCAAGATTGGCAGTTTTTGCAAGCTCTTCAAGCTCAGCCATAGAGTCTTCAACTCTTTGCAAACTCCCCTGCCCTACAGAAATCAACAGTGCTCGCTCACGTCCATCAGCAAGATCGACTGTCTCAGCAGCGACCCGTTCCATCTCCTGATCAAGGGCACGGATAAACGCTGAAAAATCGAGTTCAAAACGGTGAAAATCGATGAACTCAACAGTTTCAATTTGCGCTTTTTTCTTGGTTGGTAGCAGGTGTGCATAGGAGAAATGGGTCGGCAACCCATCTTCACCGACTCCAATCACAGCCATGATGTCCAGTCGTAACAATTCCAAGTCAGTTAGGTCATCACGACTTAAAGGTTCCTGCTTCAAGTGGGTATGAATACAACGCAGACCACGCAGACCACTACGACCCAGGCTATACCTAGACAAATCCGGAATAACAATTTCCCGATCATCCCCAACAATGACTGAATGAATGACGCCACGACGGTCGATAATAAGACCTAGCTGACGCTGCAATTCTCTGGACAGTTCAGTGAGATAGCGAGCCAATTCTGCCGGAATCATCTCAGTCGCTGCAATTTTACGCCGGTAAATTCGCTCTAGAGATTTGATTTGACTGGCTTTCAGTCCACCAGTTTTTCCTTCAATCATTGCCATATCCACAACATAAAAAGGGGACACATAAAGCAACTGTCCCCTTTTAACTCATTTTTTAACCACTTAAAGAGCAATAACTCTAAGAACCGCTCCCACCTTGATTAACCAGCCGCTATATTGAATCCAGCATCAACATAATGGACTTCACCAGTCACCCCGGAAGAGAGGTCAGATAACATATAAAGAGTTGCTTTACCAACTTCATCCTGATGAACCAACCGCTTCAAAGGGGCGCGCTCTTCAGCGACACTGAGCTTTTTCTTGAAATCAGCAATTCCTGCGGCGGCCAGGGTTTTGATTGGACCAGCAGAAATAGCATTAACACGAATACCTTTTTCACCAAGCTCGGCTGCCAGATAACGTACACAAGATTCCAGGGCTGCTTTGGCCACTCCCATAACATTGTAAGCTGGTACGGCGCGTACCGAGCCAAGGTAGGTCATGGTGACGATACTCCCCCCCTCTTTCAAAACAGGTAAGGCACAGCGCGTCATCGAAACCAGAGAATAAGCACTGACATCTAATGCCAAGCGGAATCCTTCGCGACTGGTCTGGCTGAAAGGACGTTTCAAATCTTCACGATTTGCAAAAGCAAGAGCATGAACCACAAAGTCAATCTGGCCCCACTGCTTCTCCAATTCGCTGAAAACAGCGACAATTTCCTCTTCATTCTGAACATCACAAGGGAGAATAATAGTAGAGTCAAGACTTTCTGCCAGCGGGCGTACCCGCTTTTCCAATGCTTCATTTAAATAAGTAAATGCCAAGTCGGCACCAGCGGCACGCAATTGCTGGGCCACCCCCCAGGCAATACTTTTATCATTTGCTACACCAAAAATAACTCCACGTTTTCCACTCATCAATCCCATAATTTAGATCTCTCCTTGAGTTTAATTTAAAAAATAACTTCCCTTTTTAACAAAAGAGCTGGTGGAAGGCAATAGACCGCATCTTGTTCGTTTGTTATTCCCCTGAAAATGGCCACAAAAAGTTTGATTAGCCCAAGACATAACTGTCACAATTGTTTTACAATGTATCAACTCGACGACAGGAGAAAATAATGAAAAAAACCCTTTATGACAAACTCTGGGACAGTCACATCGTTGATCAAGATACAGATGGGACCTGCTTGCTTTATATTGATCGCCAGCTTTTACATGAGGTCACATCACCGCAAGCCTTTGAAGGTCTGCGTTTAACTGATCGAAAGCCTTGGCGGATAGATGCCAATCTTGCCGTACCGGATCATAATGTTCCGACCGATGACCGCAGTAAGGAGATAGCCGATCCAATCTCCAGGCTTCAGGTTGAAACCCTGGACCGCAACTGTCAGGAGTTTGGGATTACTGAATTTACGATGAACGACCCTCGCCAAGGGATTGTCCACGTTATCGGTCCTGAGCAGGGAGCCACCCTTCCAGGAATGACCATTGTCTGTGGTGATTCACACACCGCAACCCATGGTGCTTTTGGTGCGTTGGCTTTTGGTATCGGAACCTCAGAGGTCGAGCATGTTCTGGCAACCCAATGTCTGATTCAGAAAAAATCAAAAGCAATGCTAATTGACGTCAACGGCGAGCTACCTCCAGGAGTCACAGCAAAAGATATCGTTCTAGCTATTATTGGTCGCATTGGCACGGCTGGTGGTACTGGCTACACAATCGAATTTGGTGGTTCAACGATTCGCAGTTTATCGATGGAAGGGCGAATGACCATCTGCAATATGGCCATTGAAGCAGGCGCACGGGCGGGGATTATTGGCGTCGATCAAACCACCATCGATTACGTCAAAGGCCGTCCATTTGCTCCAGCTGATCATCTCTGGGATCAAGCTGTAGAAAACTGGTCACAGCTCCACAGTGATCCTGAGGCAAAGTTTGACCAGATCATTCAGCTTGATGCTCGTGATCTGAAACCACAGGTCACTTGGGGAACGTCACCGGAAATGGTCGTCTCAATTGATGGTAAGATCCCCGACCCTGCAGCCGAATCAAAAAAGATCAGACAAGATGGATTTCAAACTGCTCTCAGTTATATGGGGCTAACTCCTGGCACTCCGATAACGAACATTTACCCTGACAAAATCTTCATTGGTTCCTGCACCAATGGTCGGATAGAAGATCTGCGTGCCGCCGCTGCCGTTGCTCAAGGAAGGAAGCTGGCCCAGAACATCAAACTTGCTCTGGTTGTTCCCGGGTCAGGACTGGTAAAAAAACAGGCAGAAGAAGAAGGTCTGGACAAGATTTTTATTGCTGCAGGCTTTGAATGGAGAGAACCAGGCTGCCCCATGTGTCTGGCTATGAATAATGATCGCCTTGAACCAGGAGAACGCTGCGCTTCAACATCAAATCGGAATTTTGAAGGCCGCCAAGGACAAGGAGGTCGCACCCATTTGGTCAGCCCTGCAATGGCCGCTGCCGCTGCTGTTACCGGTCATTTTGTTGATGTTCGTCAATTGGAGGTGCTGTAATGGATAAATTTTCCCAGCTTACTGGATTGGTTGCCCCATTAGACCGATCCAATATTGATACCGATGCCATTATTCCAAAACAATTTCTCAAATCAATTGAAAGAACTGGTTTTGGCCCATATCTGTTTGATGAATGGCGCTATCTGGATCATGGAGAGCCAGGAATGGACTGCAGCAATCGTCCCCTGAATCCAGAGTTCATCCTCAATCAGCCTCGTTATCGGAATGCACAGATTTTACTGGCACGAGATAACTTTGGTTGCGGGTCTTCACGCGAGCATGCTCCATGGGCACTCCTCGACTTTGGTTTCAAAGTCATCATTGCCCCCAGCTTTGCCGATATTTTTTATAACAATTGTTTTAAAAACGGCATCCTTCCAATAGTCCTGAGTGCAAACGAGATCGATGATCTCTTCAGCTCTGTTCAAGATCAGACCGGCTATAAACTTGAGGTCAATCTGGAATCAACGACATTGACCCTGGCGAACGGTAAACAACTCAGCTTTGAGATTGACCCGTTCCGTAAACATTGCCTCTTGAATGGCCTGGATGACATCGGCTTAACGCTGGAAAAATACAACCAGATAAAGACCTACGAAAACCGTCGCCAAAAGGAAACACCCTGGTTATTTAGTGATCATCCCCAATAAAGAGATCGACATCAAGCTGCCGCTTCTACAGGGCAGCTTTTTTATTACCAATCATTATTACTATTTTAGTCACACTTCTGCTAAAATAACCAAAATCGCACAAAACATCTTTTTCCGACAAAGGATTAAAGCAGATGCTCCCAGAAAAATATCAGCATTTTTATCAGGCCGTCGCAAAAACTATCGCCAAGCAGAGATTCATCACTGATCCTCTTTTAACTGTAGCTTTTGGTACCGACGCCAGCTTTTATCGGATGATCCCCAAGATTGTTATCAATGTCGAAACGGAGGAAGAAGTTCAGCTAATCCTCAGAGAGGCCAGTCAACATCATCTTGCGGTGACATTTCGTGCTGCGGGGACCAGTCTCTCGGGCCAAGCCATCACCGACAGCATCCTCGTGCGGCTTGGAAAAGGGTGGCAGAATTATAAAATTTTCGACAATGCTGGAAAAATTCAACTACAACCTGGAATCATCGGAAGTCAGGCTAATCGGTTCCTTGCCGAATTCGGTAAAAAAATCGGCCCTGACCCCGCTTCAATTGATAGTGCAAAAATTGGCGGCATTTTGGCCAACAATGCCAGCGGAATGTGCTGTGGCATCGCAGAAAACAGCTATCAAACCCTCGATAGTTTACGAATAATCCTTGTCGATGGCACCATCATTGACACCTCTGATGATAAAAGTCGGGCAGAATTCAAACATAGTCATCCACACATTCTGTCAGGCCTTGCAGAGTTGAGAGATAATATTTTAGCCGATCGTGATTTAAGCGAACGCATTCGCTACAAGTACAAAATTAAAAACACCACTGGTTACAGCTTGAATGCGCTGATCGACTTCGAAGACCCTTTTGCTATCATGCAGCAGTTAATGGTTGGCTCTGAAGGAACACTGGGATTTATTTCGGAAGTTATCTACAAGACAGTTATCGAACACCAATTCAAAGCCAGTGCGCTGATAATATTCCCCGACGTTCCCACCGCCTGTAGTGCTGTCCCTATTCTGCGTGGTGGGCTTCCAGTCGCAGCAGCAGAGCTGATGGATCGAGCTGGGCTGGCATCTGTTGAAAATGAACCCGGTATGCCCGATTATCTTGCCGGATTGGGAGAAACAGTGACCGCTTTGTTGGTTGAAACACGTGCAACCAGTGCAAAAACACTTAAAGCACAAATTCAGCAAATCAGTACCGCCCTAGCTGATATTGAAACCGTCAGGCCAATTGAGTTTACTGATGATCCCGCCAAATACAAAGTCTACTGGAATATTCGCAAGGGACTTTTCCCTGCGGTTGGCGCCATCCGTGAAACCGGAAGTACGGTCATTATTGAAGATGTTGCTTTCCCCAACCAGCATCTGGCTGCTGCCGCCCTCGACTTGCAAAATTTATTCAAAAAATATCGTTATGACGAAGCAATCATCTTTGGTCACGCCCTTGAAGGCAACCTGCATTTTGTCTTTACTCAAGACTTTTCGATTGAAGCCGAGGTCGTTCGCTATCGCAATTTTATGGATGATGTCGTCAACATGGTCGTAGAGAAATATGACGGATCACTCAAAGCAGAGCATGGAACCGGGCGCAATATGGCACCATTTGTTGAAAAAGAATGGGGCACAGCTGCTTACAAGCTGATGCAAAAGATCAAGACTTTGTTTGATCCTGATGGGCTGCTGAACCCGGGAGTCATCATTAACGATGATGCTGAAGCCCACATCAAAAATTTGAAACCATTACCAGCGACCCACCCATTGGTTGATAAATGTATCGAATGTGGATTCTGTGAACCGGTCTGCCCGTCACGTAACCTTTCATTTACACCACGGCAGCGCATTGTCGGTCGGCGTGAAATCAGTCGGCAGATGGCAGCAAACGCAGCACCTGAAGATATCAAAAAACTGCTGAAATCATATCAATATCCGGGGCAAGAAACCTGTGCTGCTGATGGTTTGTGTGGCACAAAGTGCCCTGTCGGGATCGATACCGGAAAGATGGTCAAAGCCCTTCGAGAAGAAGCCAATGGAGAGTTGGCCAATATGGTTGCTGATTGGGTCGCAAGAAATTTCCGGGGTGTTGCAGGAACAATCAACACGACCCTGAAAACAGTTGATAAAATTCATCAATTGAGCGGTACAGCTTTTATGGAGAAAGCTTCAGCAACGGCCCGCACCCTAACTGGCAATAAGCTCCCCCTCTGGAACAGGGAAATGCCCTCCGGAGTAGCGAAAATTCAACCGGAGAAATTTGATCCCGACAATCCTTGCCAAGTCGTTTATTTTCCAGCTTGTCCCAGCCGTTGTATGAGCGGCCCAGCGCGAGGGGAATCAGAACCCGAGGCTTTACCACAGAAAACTGTTTCACTACTGAAAAAAGCCGGTTATCAAATTATCTACCCTGAAAATTTGGAAGCTCTCTGCTGTGGGCAGGCATTTGAAAGCAAAGGTTTTTTCACGCAGGCTGAAGATAAAAGCCAACAGCTAAACCGGGCTTTGTTACAGGCATCTAAAGAAGGAAACATTCCTGTCCTTTGCGATACCAGTCCCTGCTTATTACGGATGAAAGAAAAGCTTGATGCGAAGTTAAATCTCTATGAGCCGATAGAATTTGTTCTCGAATTTCTGTTGGACAAACTTATCTTTACCCCAGTTGACTCCAAGGTCGCCTTACATATCACTTGTAGTGCACGTAAAATGGGCCTTGATGAACAGCTTAAAACTCTGGCACAGGCTTGTGCAACAGAGGTCGTGGTTCCAGAAGACATCTACTGTTGTGGCTTTGCCGGAGATCGTGGTTTTAACTATCCGGAATTAAATGCAGCCGCGCTGGAAGAGTTAAAAAAGCAGGTCAACAATTGTGATGCCGGTTATTCTACCAGCAAAACCTGTGAAATTGGCTTATCACTTCACGGCGATATCCCTTATCGTTCCATTCTTTATCTGGTTGACGCAGCGACAA
>JAZBPC010000110.1:0-7345 GCA_036351455.1 Desulfuromusa sp. | reverse complement strand
GGGGATTTCTGATTACCCAGGGTTTCTAATAACTGCGAATTTATACAAAGTTCGCCCCTCCAGAGAATGCAAGATAATTTATAAGACGAGACAACCTTCCTGCTGATCCGTGCGTTGCGGGTTCGAGTCCAGCTTGGAAAACCTGTATGGAATTAATCTGGAAACCATCTGGTAAAAAGTTTTTTATTCTTTCAAGTTGTCGAAAAATCCCCAAAAACCATTTAGTATTGTATTTTTTTAATTGTAAACCATTTAATACCGTTATATTGTTGCTCTTATATGGCGGGGGGGCTTCATTATCTGTTTTATTGCCTTAACAAACGACTTGTCTGCCGTGATCCGAAAATCAATCTTTTTAGGAGTCGCTAGATGCCTAAAAAACCTACTTATGAAGAGCTTGAGAAAAGAGTAAAGCAATTAGAGCAAGCCGAAAAAGAGACAAATGCTCTACTGCAAGAAAGCGTGGAACGATACAAAAACCTCTTCGACAACATGTTACACGAAGTTCATCTGTGGGAACTCGTTCGCGATAAGTCGGGAGAGATAAAAACCTGGCGGTTAGTCGATGCAAACCCTCCTGCACTTAACTCTTGGGGCAAGACACTATCTGAAGTGCTCGGCAAAACAACCGACGAGATTTTTCCTAACTCAAATGCAAGGGAACTCTTTACGCCTATTGTGGAAAAGATTTTCTCAAGCGGAAAGCCACACACGTGGGAGCGATATTTCCCCGATACAAACCAGTATCTTTATATGACCAGTGTTCCGATTGGTGAACTTTTTCTTAGTACAGGAGTGGATATTTCCAACCAAAGACAAAGAGAAAACGCCCTCAAGAAGAGTGAAGATAAATTTAGAACTTTAGCTGAGACGTCCCCACTAGCGATTTACGCCTCCTCGGGGTCTGAAGATAGAGGAGAATATATTAACCCGGCTTATACCAAACTGTTTGGCTATACCCTCGAAGAAGTTCCAACTGTAAATGAGTGGTGGCCCCTAGCCTATCCCGACGAAAACTATAGAAATTCCATTATGGGTGCATGGCAAAAGAGAGTGGAAAATGCCATCGCAACAAAATCAGACATCGAACCAATGGAAACGGTTGTCACATGCAAGGACGGATCGGAAAAAATTATCTCATGGAGTTTTAATTCCGTTGGGAGCCAGAACTGGACGTTAGGATTAGATCTGACTGAGCTTCGGCTATCAATGAAGAAGACTGTTGAAGAAAAAGAAGCGGCGCAACGTTATCTTGATATAGCCGGTGTCATGTTTTGCACACTGAATAACCAAGGTGACATTACCCTGATGAACAAAAAAGGACATCAGATCCTCGGTTATCCTGAAGAAGAACTGATCGGTAAAAACTGGTTTGAGATGTGTTTACCAAAAAGCAATCAATTAGAAATTAAAGAAGTTTTCAGGCGACAGATGTCAGGGGACTTCAAACCTCTTGAGTTTCATGAGAATGCTGTTCTTCACAGCTCCGGAGAAGAACGGATCATTGCATTCCACAATACCCTGCTCTATGGCAAAGATGGAGTTTCTGGTGTCCTATTTTCCGGAGAAGACATCACTGAACGCAAAAAGACAGAAAAAGCTCTCATAGAAATGAAGGAGTTGAGAGATCAGGCAGAAGCTATTGCTCATGTCGGCAGTTGGAGCCTCGACTTATCCAGAAATCAGCTAACCTGGTCCGATGAGGTCTACCGTATCTTTGGCTGTGAACCCCAATCATTTTCTGCCAACTATGAGATTTTTTATGGTTTTGTACACCCTGCTGATCGGGATGCAGTGGAAACTGCCTACACCGACTCAATGCGTAAGGGAAATGACTTCTATGAAATTGAGCATCGTATCATTCGCAAAGACACTACGGAGGTTCGTTATGTTTACGAACAGGGGATACACAAACGCGATGCTGAGGGTGAGGTCATTCGGTCGATTGGCATGGTTCAGGATATCAGCAAACGCAAACGCACTGAGCTTGAACTCATTAAACAGAAAAATGCCTATCAAAGTATTTTGTCCGCTTCACATGACGGATTTTTAGTCGTCGACACACAGGGACAAATATTGGATGTCAATCCAGCTTACCTGACGCTTTCTGGTTACGATCGGGATGAAGTGCTGAGTCTGAATATCTCCGAACTTGATACCCGCGAAAACGCGGAAGAGATGGTTCGACACATTAATCAAATTAAGGAACAGGGTGGCAATTTATTTGAAAGCGGGCACCAACGTAAAGACGGTTCGATCTGGTTGGTTGAAGTCAGTACCACCTATAGCCCTTTGAATGGTGGCCGTTTTTTCGCTTTTGTCCGCGACATCACCGAGCGCAAGCAGGCTCAGTTAGCACTGCAGCAGAAAAACGAGGAGCTTGAGCAATTTGCTTACAGCGTTTCCCATGATTTAAAAAGTCCCCTGATTACCGTTAGAACCTATGCAGGCATGTTGCGGCAGGACATTTTTGGCACTGACCAGCAACAGATCACCGAAGACTTCAACTATATCGACAAGGCCACCAATAAGATGCAACAACTTCTTGATGCCTTGCTGCGATATTCACGTATTGGCAAGAGCGATACCCCGGAGCAAACCCAGACCGCCTATCAACTCGTTAATGACAGTCTTGACACTTTGGCAGGCATTTTACAGGAGCATCAGGTCGAGATATCAACCAGCGAATTGCCCCAGCTGTTATATGGTAATCCCGTACATTTTGGGCAGATCTGGCAGAACCTGATCGAAAATGCTGTCAAATATCGAGGAGAACAAGCTCAGCTCCACATCAAGATCGGTGCAACGCAAGAAGGACAAGATGTCGTTTTTTATGTACGTGACAACGGAATGGGAATTGCTCCAGAGCACAACGACCGCATCTTCAATCTTTTCTCCCAACTCAACGCGGGTAGCGAAGAAGGCAGTGGTCTGGGGCTGGCCCTTGTGAAAAAGATCGTCTCCATCTACCAAGGCCGCATTTGGGTGGAATCTGCCGGCCCAGGAACAGGAAGCTGTTTTATGTTCACCCTGCCGAGTGCGTTGAAGCAAAATGGGGTGACCAAATGACTCAACATTGCCATAACCCAACATCTTCCCCTGAGGGCACCAATGACAAAAACGTAACATCGCCTCACTACTTTGTTGTCGCCGCTGGTTTTCAGGTAACACTAGCCATTTCAAGCATGCTCGAAGGTTCCCCGTCTTAAAGGAGGCAGGAGAATGATTCCTGTGCTGGCAACCCTGATTCAGAATGCTGCCCTGCTACTGGCGATGATGGTCGTTTTCGATCTCGTTACCAGCCGGAAGTCGGTGTACAGCCAACGGTGGCATCAGGCACTGGCGGGCGTGATTCTCGGCGCACTCTGTATCGGCCTCATGATTGCGTCGTTCCCGATCGAAACAGGCATCATCTTCGATACCCGTTCCGTGCTGCTATCCTTGTCCGGACTGTTCCTCGGTTTGACACCTACACTTTTCGCTATGGTCATAGCGGCAGTCTATCGTTTATGGCAAGGCGGTGCCGGCGTATTGACGGGCATAATGGTGATCCTGGCTACCGGCGGCATGGGTATTCTCTGGCGTCATTACCGACCAGGACGACTGGACGGTATCTCGGTTCGAGAACTTTACTGGTTCGGCGTAGCGGTGCATTTGGTTATGCTGGCGCTGATGTTAACGATGCCCTGGGAAATCGCAGGAAGAGTGCTAGCAGGGATCGGACTGCCGGTGCTGCTGGTCTATCCTATTGCGACCATCGCTCTCGGATGGATGATGACTACCCGTTTACAACGTGAAAACGCGACCATCGTCCTAACAAAAAGCGAAGAACGATTCCGGCAACTCTTTGAGGCCGCGCCCATGCCGTTGGTCCTCTACGACCGGCAAGGGGCAGTCACGCTGGTTAATGATCGATGGGAGCAAATTTTCGGCTATGCTCACCAGGAGGTTCCCACCATCGAAGACTGGTGGCCACTGGCCTACCCTGATGCCGATTATCGGCTTGAGGTGATCGACAGGTGGGAAGCCGCGGTTCTTCATGCGCGGGAAACAGATAAGGATGTGGTTGAGCCCAACGATTTCCGGGTCACCTGCAAAAATGGCGACGTGCGAAATATTGAGATCATGGGCACCTTTATTGAGGACGATCTGCTCGTTTCTTTTTACGACATCACCGATCGCAAGCAAGCCCAGGAGGCGTTGCGCAGGAGCGAAGAAAGATTCTTGTTTGCAATGAAAGCTTCTCATGATGGTTTATTTGACTGGGACCTTGAAACCAACGATATCTATTACTCCTCGTCATGGAAAAATATGCTCGGTTATAAGGACCATGAACTTCAGAATGATTTTTCAAGTTGGGAAAACACTACGGACCCGGAGGATGTCAAGAAATCATGGGAACTCCAGCAGAAGGTAATTACAAAGCAAATCGATCGCTTTGTAATGGAATTTAAAATGAAGCACAAGGATGGTCATTGGGTGGACATCCTTTCACGTGCAGAAGCCATTTTTGACGATAATGGAAAAGCAATTAGGCTTGTTGGTACTCACACCGACATCACCGAACGCAAACAAGCAGAGCACCGGCTGAAACAGCAAAAAAACTAGTTGGAGCAACGCAACAGAGCCCTGAGGCAGTTTAACTATGCTGTTTCCCATGAACTAAAAACACCCCTGGTCAGTATCGAAACCTCTCTGGGGCTGATTCAGAGCTCCCTGCCCCAAACAACGGATCCCGAGCTGACCAGAACTTTTGGCTATGCCCGTACCGCCGCCCGACAGATG
Source organism: Desulfuromusa sp. (assembly GCA_036351455.1). Classification (GTDB taxonomy): domain Bacteria; phylum Desulfobacterota; class Desulfuromonadia; order Desulfuromonadales; family Geopsychrobacteraceae; genus Desulfuromusa. Next base: position 2,560 of record JAZBPC010000110.1, on the reverse strand, counting down.
AATAATCTGCTCGAAAGTCTACTGCTGATGTTCCGTATTGACTCAGCGGACAGTGGTACAGAGACCGCCTCATTCCGTGTACTGGTACAGAATACCATCGACCAGTTGACCAAGGAGGGCAAGCTAGAGGGTATCAACGTGAGCATGGCCAAAGATGGCCCGGAATTATGCGGCGATCGGGACAAGCTGATGCAGATCTGGCTGCATCTGATCGGTAATGCTGCTAAATACATGGGAGGACAGAAGTCCCCGGCAATTGATATCGGGGCTGAGCAAATCGATCAGGAAATCCAGTTTTTTGTTCGAGACAATGGGAAGGGCATTGAAAAGTCGTATCAGGACAAGATTTTCGGGTTATTCGATCGGCTAGACAAAAACGCAGATGGCACGGGTTTGGGACTGACCTTGGTAAAACGGATTGTTGAATATTATGGTGGCACCATTCGGGTTGAATCGGCTGGGGCGGGTCAGGGAAGCTGCTTCTATTTTACCCTGCCAGATGTTCTGAGTGATAAAGGTACGAGGGCATGACAAACAAAAAAACCAAGATCATATTACATGCAGAGGATGAGCCGGCTCATGCGGCCATCGTCCGCAAAGCGCTTCAGCTCAATGTTAGTGAAGTGGAACTCCGACACGTTGAGGATGGCAGGGCGGCCCTTGACTATCTCTATCGCCGCAGTTTGTATGAAGATCCCGCCAAATCCCCCAGGCCCAACCTGATTCTCCTTGATTTGCGTATGCCTCATATCAGTGGGCTTGAAGTTCTCGCCACGATCAAGAAGGACCAGAACCTTCAGACGATCCCCGCTGTGATATTGACAACCTCTGATAGTGAAGAAGACCGATCCGAAGCGCGCGCCTGTGGTGTTGATGGATATGTAACCAAGCCGGTGGATTTCGACAAGTTTATTACGTTGATCGATACACTATGCGTTACCTGGTTTTAGCGGCCAGCCAGCTTAATCGATGGTCCCGCAGAAAAATACAGGATTGTTGGTCATATCGCAGTGATGCCGGGATGCCCGCATTTCAACCTGTTGATCGGGTCGACCGTTACCCTGCACCATCTTCAGGCAGAAATTTTTCAGATGTCATGAGTGTGGTTGGCCTAACCCCTGATGCTTATAAAATTGCTGCCAGTGGATAATTGTTAGCCACAAAAGAGTGCCCCCGCATTTTTTTCAAAAACGGATGAATTTGGATGCTCGAACCGCTAACCTACCCAAAACCAGACACTCCGTTTGAATTGTTAATTGTTGATGACCAGCATGCGCAGCTGAAAAGTCTGAAACAACTACTACACTTCTGTGGCTATACCAATGTGGCGCTGGCATCCGGTGGTGACCAGGCGATCAGAATACTTCAGAACAGCTTCCCTGCGTTGATTCTCCTTGATTTGCAAATGCCAGAGACCAATGGCTTGGATGTTCTTGAATTTCATCAACAAGCAGGTCTTGATTCTGAAATTATCGTCATCAGCGGCGAGACATCCTTCCCCTGGGTCAAAGAAGCGATGCGCTTGGGTGCTTTCGATTTTATTCGCAAGCCCTATAAACCCCAAGAACTTCTCACCACGATCGCAAAGGCGCTGGATCGGTTTCAGGAAAAGCAGAAGTTTCAGCAAGACCAAAAGACTATCCGTTATCTGGCCTATTATGATCAGTTGACCAACCTCCCCAATCGCCAGCTGTTCAATGATCGAGCCCGTCAGGTTCTGGTCCATGCCCAACGAAGCGACCAGAAGTTTGCCTTATTGTTCATGGATATGGACAGTTTTAAAGACATCAACGACAATCTTGGACATCTCATAGGTGATCGCGTCCTGCAATTGGTAGCAGCAAGGATTCTGGGATGTGTGCGTGAAGAAGATACTCTGAGTCGTTACGGTGGTGATGAGTTTGCCCTGCTTCTTCCTGAGGTTACCGGTCAGCACGGTGTTACCACCGTTGTGAAAAAAATCCTTAAAGAAGTGCGTAAGCCTTTCCATATCAACGAGCACGAATTGCAGCTCAGTCTGAGCATTGGGATTGCCATTTACCCGTCAACCGGAACAGATCTCGATATGCTACTCCACAACGCCGACACCGCCATGTACCATGTTAAAACCCACAGCAAAGACAATTACTGTTTCTACTCTGATGATATTTATAACAAACATAGAAACACGAAAATTCCACATGGGCTACTAGACGAGATTTTCTGATAATGCATGACCATTAGAACAGAAATTCCCGCTAGCCGACCCAGTTGGTAATTTCCTATGATGCGGGGTTTACGGGAACGACACAGGTTATTGCTAAACGTTTTTGTGGTTAAAGAGATGGTACTAAACGAGGTGAAGGAGGCAGGATGACGGGTCCCCTGTATGACAAACATGGCGCTACAAAGGAATTGAAGTCGCCAGAATGATGTAGTATCTTGCTGAACTTACTGCGTTTCGCCCTGCTGCTTTAACAAGTTGAACACCTGATCATGCTGCAAAAAACAAGAACAACCGACCCGGAAAAAAAATACCGCCAGGTTCTGGACTGCGCCTTAGAGTTGTTTGTCAAAAAGG
>JAZBPC010000109.1:0-15531 GCA_036351455.1 Desulfuromusa sp. | reverse complement strand
CCCAATTTTTCTTTTCGGGTTTTTACCATCGCTCCCGGGGGGAACACCCCTTATCATATTCATGATGCAGAACATCTTAACTATATTCTGCAAGGTGAGGGCGTTTTGGTTGACCAGGAAGGGCAACATCATCCAGTTAAGGCGGGCGACTTTTCTATGGTCGTCCCGAATGAAAAACACCAGTATCGCAATTCTTCAACTGCTGAAGAATTTAAATTCATTTGTGCGGTTCCTTCAGCCTACGAATAGCTTGATTCTCATCGGAGCGGTTCAAGTTAAATATTTGAACCGCTCTTTGCCTTATGTTTTGTGCTTGCAGGGCAATCATTTCATTTTTTTGAATAACATCAGACAATTCTCTTTGTGTTCTCGTCTTTATTCCTTCCTCAGGTTCGCTTTGTTTTTTTGCAGATTTGCAAAAATATCGAAAGAGCTCTGCAAAAATGCAAAATTCCGTTTTATTTCTATAAAACTAAAATTATTTTTTCTGTAGATCCACTGAAATAAGGCTTTTTTGGCTAGAACAGAGTTTAATTCTTGCTGGAAGTTTTGTTCGGGGTGGTCATGTCTTTTTTGCAAATATGCGAAAAAAAGCAATTCTCCTTAAAACAATTGATTCTCTAAGTATCCGTAATCAAAGAATAAAATACTTTTATGAATTGGTATGTAGATTGCGATAAGGGGAGGCATGTCATTGTTTAGTTGAGGAGGAAACCATGCCGATATGTCCTTATTTTGATCAAGATGAAAACTTCTGTGACGTGGGTGAAGATTATATCTCTCCCTATGATGTCGTTGCCATGTCTCATTATTGCTCCTCCCGATATCGGGAATGCGAAAAATTTGAGAGTTTGGCGAGAAGTTACCCCGAGGTTCTGGAAAAACTGGATTTCCCGGTTGAATCTTTGAAGGAATCGGTTGCGATGTCCCCGGTTTTACAAAAAGCTTCACAAGGGGTCCAGCCTCATGTGAACCCCACTCCTCTTAAAATAAAATTTAACAATAAATGGCCGTTATCTCATCGTCTTAAGCTCATGATGTCTCGTAGTAATCTCAATCAATTCAATTCCGCATACACCGAAGAGCCTGTTTCAATGACTGCGGAGCTATCAACCAAGGAGAGAAATTCTATGCAACCTCAAAAAATTAAAAATCGTGGACTGCAGGTCGTTCTGGCTGGAACTGGAATAAATTTAGCCCTGGGAATTCTTTATACCTGGAGTATTTTCAAGAGCGCTATCGTCGATTCAATAGCAGCAGGTGGACCTAATGCTTTTACCTGGGATGCTGCAAGTATTAATGATCCCTACGCTGTTGCCTGTCTTGCGTTTGCCGCTGCCATGATTCTTGCGGGTAAGTGCCAAGATAAGTTTGGACCGAAAGTGACTTGTGCTATCGGTGGCCTCTTGGTTGGTGCTGGTTTTGTCTGGATCTCTCAGACGACCAACTACTGGGCATGGGTTGTGGGGTTTGGAATGCTGGCCGGAACCGGGATTGGGTTTGGTTATTCAGCGGCCACTCCTCCTGCATTGAAGTGGTTCTCTCCTGCTAAAACGGGCTTGATTGCCGGAATCGTTGTCTCAGGATTTGGTCTTGCCTCTGTCTATATTGCTCCGTTGGCAAAGTATATGCTGGCTGCAGTTGGATTACAGCAATCAATGATGTACTTCGGGATTGCTTTTGCCATAGTCGTCAGCGGTCTGGGGATGTTGATTTCTAATCCTCCAGAAGGTTTTGTTGCAGATCCAAACAGTGCAAAGGCTGCCTCCAAGGCTGTTGCCTCAAAGGTTGTCGATCTCAAACCTTCACAACTTTTTACCAACGCAAAGTTTTATACTCTCTGGTTGTGTTTCTTCATCGGCTCCGGTGCTGGTCTTATGGTGATCGGTAGTGCAAAAGGTCTAGCCAAAGCTTCCATGGGGGAAATGGCTTTCCTGGTTGTGGTTATCATGTCAGTTGGTAATGCCGCTGGTCGTTTGATTGCTGGTGTGGTCTCAGATAAGATTGGTCGTGCAACGACCTTATGTATCATGCTTGTCTTCCAGGCATGCATGATGTTCGCTGCAATTCCGGTCTTGGGTAGTGATGGTAGCAGCCCGATTCTGGTGGCTCTACTGGTGACGGCGATGGTCTTCAACTATGGAACCAACTTGTCACTCTTCCCCTCCTTTGCTAAAGACTACTGGGGCATGAAACATTTTGGCATGAACTACGGAATGTTGTTCTCCGCATGGGGTGTTGGTGCTTTTGTCTTGGTCCGTGTTTCTGAAATGTTGAAAGTAAAAACTGGTAGTATGGAGTCTTCATTTATCGTTGCCGGAGTATTGCTGCTGGTCGGCGCAATGATGTCTCTCTCCCTGCGGGCAAAGAAAGTTGCTGTCCCAGCGACTGCTACCGAACCAATCTTTGCAGAAGAAGAGGATCTGGTTCTGCAGGAAGTTCGGGATTAACCAATTACTGTAATTATTAACTACAAGAGCCCTGTCGAGCACAGGGCTCTTGTAGCCTGTTTCTAAGTTATGGGAGCTTGTTATGACCGATTACTATTCTGCTGAGCAAAAACATGTGCCCCGTTTAGGATTGCTGGCCTTGGCATTCAGTCTGGTGGCCTATGTCTTTTGTATGTCAGGGAGGTTTGAATCTTCGGCAACCTTGATCGGTGTTATTCTTCTGGTTGCAGGTTCTATTCAAATCCTGATTGGGATGCGTAGTCAACAACAGGGGCACCCTTATGCAGCGGCAACATTACTCCCTTTCGGGATGTTCTGGTTGTCAATGATCGGTTATGAAATTTTCCCTAAAATAGGCATTGGTCTCCCCCCAACTGGTGCGGCCATGTTTTCATATCTGAGCATCTGGGGGCTGTTTGTAGCGATACTTTTTCTCCGGAGTTTCCGACAGCGTTTGGCGATGCAGAATCTTTATGGAACGCTGATGATTTGCCTGATGTCTTTATCATTAGACCAGATGAGGGATGATACGGTATTTCTCGCTATCGGCTGCATATTTGGAATTATTTCAGCCTTTGTTGCTATGTATCTGGCTTTGCTGGCTTTTCCCGAATAGATGGTACGTGCTTAAGTGCTTGGCAATTGCGAAGTAATCGTATAAAATAGAACGACGTTTTTTTGATTTTTGGTGCAAAAGAGGGTCTCTTTCTTTCGAGGCAGGTAAGATGAAGTTAAGTCAACAGATGACATTTTTGGGGTTGGCCGCGGTAACTTACTACGCTGTGTTGCTGGCAGCAGGTATTGTCAGCGCTGAAGTGATGCCTCAATTTCTGGTTTCTGCCGTTATTTTCCTGGTGTCTGGACGCTTGATACGAAACGGCGCCCGAAAACGTGCGCGGGAAGAGGCTGATACCGATTCCCAAAAAGAGCCGCGTCCAGAACCTAACTGGGCATTACGCACGCAAATTCTCAACTGGGGGATGACTATTCTGATCCTCTGTGCTCTGGGTCTCTGGATCGTGAAACCGGTCGGGGTTTCGTTTCTCGAATTCCTCCATCTTTTGGGGCCTTTGGGGCATGAAGCCAATTGGAGTCTTGTTTCTGAAGTTCCTCCACCTTAAATAGCGACCAACGCCTCTTTTCGTAGGGTTACTTGAATATTCCTCCCGCTTAAGCAAAGGGGGAGACTGTTACCGGTTGTTTCACAGTCCTCCCTCATCTGCACTCTCATTCCAAATCTACAAAACATCCTGCTTGCGTAAACCGTATTTTTTCAATTTACGGTAAATCGTTGCCATATTCATGCTTGCTTTTTTTGCAGCCTCTTCAATGTTCCCATCGACGGAACTCAATAACTGTCGCAGATAGTCGATTTCAAAGTGGGCAAGGGCTTTGTTGTAATCATCGCTGTCAGCTGAAGTTTCTTCAGTTTCAATGAATTGAGCCAGGGTTTCCAGGCTGATGTATGCTCCTGTCTCAACGGTAATGCAGGCTTCAATCACATTTTTCAATTGGCGAATATTGCCTGGCCATGAGTATTCGATGGCCGCATGCTGCGCTTCAGGGGAAAGACCGGAGATGTTTGTTTTAAACTTTTCATTCTGCTCAACGATGAAGTGTGCCGCCAGCAGGGGAATGTCTGGTCGGCGTTGGCGCAGTGGGGGCAGGTGGAGATTGATGACATTGAGTCGATAGAAAAGATCCTCACGGAAGGTTTCTTTCTCAATTTCTTTTTCCAGATCAGAATTGGTCGCTGAAATAAGCCTGACGTCAACTCGGGTCGGGGTGGTATCACCGATCCGTCTGAATTCCTGCTCTTGTAGAAATCTCAGCAGGGTTTTTTGGACGTTGAGTGGTAGGTTGCCGATTTCATCCAGAAACAGAGTGCCACCATCTGCCGCTTTAAGGAGACCTTCTTTGTCGGCATCAGCCCCGGTAAAAGCCCCTTTTTTGTGGCCAAAAAGCTCACTCTCCATAACCGAATCAGGGATGGCTCCACAGTTGATTGCGATGAACGCTTGTTCTTTACGTGGAGAATTGTGGTGGATGGCTTGAGCTATCAACTCTTTACCCGTTCCAGATTCACCACTGATTAAAACCGAGGTGTCACGAACGGAAACTTTTTCGACTTTGTCGAGTAAATGTTGCAGACCTGTCGATGCGCCAATAATATTATCAAAATTAAACTTTCCATTGAGTTCCTGACGCAATTTTTGATTTTCTGTTTTTAACTCATTATGGCTCAATGCATTACGCACTCTGAATAATAATTCATCAGGCTCAAAGGGTTTTGTCAACATATCGTATGCCCCTTTGCGTAGCGCCTGGATGGACATCTCTACGGTGGCAAAGGCTGTGATTACAATGACGGGGATAGCAGGATCAAGGGCCTTGATCTTTTGTAATACCTCCAGGCCGTTGATCCCTGGCATTTTGATATCGCTGATGACCAGATCCCAGATGTTAGGTCTGAATAACTCGACCGCTTCCAGAGGATTGTTAAAGGTGCGAACAGCGTGGCCATCGTCCATCAACACAGCCGCCATCATTCGACAGAGGCCATCTTCATCATCAATGATCATAATTTTTTTAGCGGACATAGTTTGACCTTAAACTTCGCGGGTTAATATTGATGCTATTGCAAGAAAGCAAAATAGAAGATAGCTCATCAAAAATCGTCATCAGTATTCTTCACGAACTAGAGGCAAACGAATGACAACAGTCGTTCCTTGGCCAATATCTGAGTCAATGAAAATTTCACCCTGGTGCATATCAATAATCTGTTTGGTGATCGCAAGCCCCAATCCCGTTCCTTTTGTCTTGGTAGTGAAAAAAGGCTCATAGATTTTTTCCAGGTTTTCTTCAGAAATACCTTCCCCATCATCTGAAAATTCTATGCGTATAAATTGATCATTATCCAGACTTGTCGAGACCCTGATTTCACCCCCTTCAGAAGAGGCTGAGGCGGCATTGAGGAGCAGATTGATAGTCACCTGACGGAGTTGATCCATATCTGCCGAAAATTTGGGAATGTCGGGGGTAAAGTTCTGAACGACATTGATCTTAAACAGGTCTGAGTGGTTACTCGCAAAGTCAATGATTTCCCTGAGTAAGCGATTTATGTCTGTTGGTTCCAGCACTGGTCTTGGGGTGCGTGAATAACTCAGGAGGTTTTGCACAATCTTTTTGCACCGTTTGCTCTCCCGTTTGATCTCATGAATGAAAGCGTAGTTGGGGTCGTCCTCGGCGACTTTTTTCTCCAAATGTCCCGCATAGCCAAGGATAACTCCGAGGGGATTGTTGATTTCATGAGCAACCCCTGATGACAGGACCCCCAGGGATGCCATCTTCCCATGCTGAGCAAGGGTCGCTTCCAGCTCCTTATTTTTTTTCAACATCCTCGTCATTCGGTTAAAAGAGATTGCCAGCTCCCCCAGTTCGTCATGACTATTGACAGGCATCTGCTCGTCCAGCCGCCCTTGTTTGACTCTGCGAATGACGGTAATCATTTTATGGATTGGATCGGTCATAACTTTGGAGGCTAAAAACAGCATAATTGTGGCAATAACTCCGATGAGGAGCGGAAGAAGTAATACATACCAGGCAATCCGCCATTTGAGCTGATTGGCCGCCTGATAGAACTCATCTTCGTAACTGCCGACGGCAATGATCCAGTCCCAGGGAGCAAAGTAACGGTAACGGACGATTTTCATCCGCGCTTTTTTGTCCCCTTTGTTGAGCCATGGATAGCGGATCCAGCCGTCTTTCTTTTCGACCATTTCGGCAATAAATTTGTGCCCGGTTGTGTCTTGTTCGGCGAGTAGATTCTGACCTTCGGCATCAGGATGGATGGTCATCATTCCATCGCTTGACATGCAATAAACGTATCCTGTCTTACCAACTTTCTTGCTTTTAATCTGCTCTGCAAGGGTCGCCAGTGATTTTTTTTCAAACTCAGGATCGTCGTAAGTTTCATCCAGGTACCCCCCGGCAGCAACAATCCAATCCCATCTTGGACAATACCTGAAAGCGACAATTTTATTGCGTGGGTGCTTGTCGCCTAATTTAGCGTTGCGCCAGGGGTAGATGGTGAAAAGGACTTCGTCAGGATCTGAGTTAAGTGCTCGCTCAGTGAGTTCACGGATAAAAAAATGACCATTTTGGTCCTGTTCATCAAGAATATTTTCTCCCTCACGAGTTGGGTGAACCGTTAATACCCCTTTACTGGTAATTGCAAACAAATAACCACTACTGCCGATGCTGACATCTTTGAAGCTGTTTCTTGCTGATTGCTGAGATTCTTCCAGACTAATATTTCCAAGGCTGTGCTGGTGTTGTTGCTCGTTGATTAAGGTGTAGGCGAGGTCAACGAGGGTCTTCATTTCTTGACGAACAGTTTTTTTCTTATCTTCACGATAAACCTCAAACTGACGGTGATGACCATCAAGAAGATCAAGGGTGAAACTGGCCATATGGTCAAGGTCAGCTTTGCTCGCTTCAGTTATTCCTTTGTAAGCTTGGGTGGTAGCAATATAACCGATAGCCCCGCCAAGTAAGAAAATGGGGATGACTAGCAGTGGTAAGGTGATCACCAACATTTTCCAGCGAATTTTCAGGTTGTTGAAAAATGTGAAAGGATTGCGACTCATGCTTCCTCACAAAGTTTGGCCCAAAACAGTTCTGCCCTAAGAGTAATTAAAGCGAAGAAATCGTGAAATATCTGGGCGTTTATATCATGCCTAGGTCGGTGGTAAAAGGGTTCATCTGTCTCAATGTGGAAAAACACAACTGAATATTTCTGGCAGTTTTGTGTTTCAATGCGGCTAATTGACCGAGTAAAAAACTAAAGAAATAGCTTGGTAGTTGCATTTAATAAACAATTGAAGTTATAAAGAATAGAGACGGAACACTTATACTTGATGCAAAACAATGAGATCGTCAGAGCCAAAAGTCTTTAACACTATGAGCAAATCTTCAGTATCCCCCGGCAGAAAGAGAACGACCACTTTTTTGCGTAAAATTCATCTGTATAGCTTTGGATATTACAAGTGGTTGAGCCTGTTTATTTCGGTTTTTTTGATTGTTTGTGCAGTGACTGGTGTGCTTTACAACCATCACCATGATTTCGATGTTCTTGAGAAGGGACGAATCTCAACCGGTTTTTTGCCTGATTCCTATCAGGAGCGACTTGACCGCACACGTAAAGCTCAGGGGCTGGAAAATCTTTTCCCCGAGGAAGCAAACAGCGTCCCGGTGATGTGGTTGATTCGGGATCTCCATACGGGCGAAATTTTTGGGTTCTGGGGCCGCATTTTTTACGATGTCCTCGGTGTAATTATTATTATCCTCTCAATATCGGGATGCTACCTATATCTGGTTAGAAAACCACGACTTAATAAAAACTGAAAGGATCTCTGAAGATGAAAAAAATTGCTTTTATGTGTTTTATTTTACTGTTGTTCCTTGCTCCGGGCTTTGTCAGTGCAATGAGTCCACTGACTGTTCCTCAACTGACTGACAAAATTGCGGATGTTGAAAAGGAATCTATCTCTCTGACCGGAACGATTGCAGGGGCCTGCATGAGCGGATGTAAAATATGGCTCACCGAAGGTGAGTATAAGAAAGGAGATCCCGTCATCTTGGTTTGGGCAAAAGATGATGCTTTCAAATTCAGAACTGATGCTGCTGGTCAGAAAGTGCGACTTCAGGGCTTTGCTGTAGGTCAGTACGTTGATCTCTGTGCGACGGAAAAAAAAGAGAAAGAAGGAGTGCAGGAAGGGGAAAGCTGCGCCAAGCCTGAAACACTCAATAGCGGCAAGGAAAAGCAGCTGGGGTCAATTACCTTCTTTGCAACGACGGTTGAATATCTCTAAGAGCTTCAGCATGCAACATCGACAATATTTTTAATAAAGCCCTGGGTCTATTCTGATCAGGGCTTTTATTGATGAAATGAAAACAATGTTGTTGATACCCTTTGGAGAACTCACATTTTTTTAAGTGTGAAAATATCATCTCCAGTTTGATCCTTTAATTTCATCCTTTTATCTCTGCTGAGCTTTCATTATTATTGAAAAAACTTCAGTAAATCTATCTGCTAGCCTCTCACACAATCAATAGGATAAATATATGCAGCATTGGTTTTACTTGTCCGTTGCCATTGTTCTTGAAGTTGCTGGAACCACATCAATGAAGATCTCTCATGGGTTCACTAAAATGGTCCCTTCTATATTGATGATTGTTTTTTATCTGGCTTCATTGGCAGTTTTAACTATGGTTCTAAAAAAACTGGAAGTGAGCATTGCTTATGCTGTTTGGTCTGGGTTGGGTACAGCATTGATTACCGTCATAGGAATATTTTACTTTCATGAATCAGCTACTTTTTTAAAAATGATAAGTATTTTACTTATTATAGCGGGGGTTGTTGGCTTAAACCTATCTGGAGCCAAACATTAAATGCCGGTAAATCGATAAGTATTCAGCAGATGCTATCAGCGCGCTGGTGATGCAAAGGTCCAAGAGGTTTCTTGGCTAACATATTGCCCTCATGTGGATGGTAGCGCACCTGTTGTTTTTTGATACTTTATTCTGTCGGAGTATCTTTTTTCCCTTCTGATAAAAATGGCTTAAGTAAGTCAATGGGCATTGGAAAGAGGATTGTTGAGTTCTTCTCAGTCGCAATTTCCGTCATGGTTTGCAGGAAGCGTAACTGTAGTGCTCCCGGTTGTGAAGCGATCTGTTCGGCTGCTTTGGCAAGATTCGCTGAAGCCTCGAATTCTCCAGTTGCATGGATGACTTTTGAACGTCTTTCACGTTCTGCTTCTGCTTGCCTGGCCATGGCTCTCTGCATCTCCGTCGGCAAGTCGACGTGCTTGATTTCGACATTGGAGATTTTCACCCCCCATGGGTCGGTTTGTCGGTCGAGAATCTCTTGCAGGTTGTGGTTGATTTTATCCCGTTGTGCCAGGAGGTCGTCGAGTTCGACCTGTCCCAATACACTACGCAAGGAAGTTTGCGCCAGCTGACTGGTGGCATAGAGATAATTATCCACCTCAATTAAGGCTTTCTCTGGGTGCACGACCCGGAAATAGAGAACCGCATTGACCTTAACCGAAACGTTATCGCGGGTAATGATATCCTGAGGGGGGACATCCATAGCGATGGTACGCATGTTGATTTTCTTCAACTGATCAATGATGGGGATGATAAATTTCAGTCCTGGCCCTTTGACCCCTGAAAAACGGCCAAGGCGAAAGACGACCCCGCGTTCATATTCGAGCAGAATCCGGATTGAAGATGCGATGATAATGACGATAAATGCCAGTGCAATAATCCAGAAAATTCCAAATCCAAACATGGTTAAACCTCCTTGGGCTCAATAGTTTCAACCTGTAATTTAAGTCCATCCATGACCTTGATAATTCGAATTTTGGCTCCAACAGGTATCGGTTGATCACTGCAGGCTTGCCAGTATTCTCCATGAACAAAGACCATTCCGCTGTCACTGATTGGATCGATGGCCTCACCAATTTCTCCAACCATCCCTTCCTGTCCTGATATGACCGGTCGCCGCTGGGTTTTGACCACCATGCCGGTGGCAAGAAGGAAAAATCCGGCACTGACCGTAACGGTAGCTGCAATCACTGCTCGCGAAATCTGTAAGTAAGGTTCACTGCTGTCAATCAGCATTATAGAACCTAGTGCCATAGATATGATTCCCCCAACGGCAAGCATTCCGTAGGAGACGACTTTGACTTCAAGAATAAACAGCACGATAGCCAGGATAATCAGCAAAAAGCCAACGTAGTTAATCGGCAGTGAAGAAAAAGCAAACAGTGCTAAAAGGATGGCGATAGTGCCAATCGCCCCGGGGAGAACGACCCCCGGTTGGGAGATTTCAAAAAATATCCCGATAATTCCCAGCATCAGTAATAGGTAGGCGATGTTGGGATTGCTGAGAGTGTTGAGAATTTTCTCTCGCCAGTCCATTTCAATCTGTTGAAGAACTATCCCCTGTGTTGTGAAAGTTAATGTTTTACCGTTGCGAATATATTTGTAGTTATGCAACTGATTCAGCAGGTGATCGGTGCCATCTGCAATCAGGTCGATAACCGTAAGATCCAGTGCCTCTTCTGCAGAAATTGAGACACTGTCACGGACTGACCGCTCTGCCCAATCCTGATTACGGCCACGTTTTTGAGCCAGGCTTCTGGCATAGGCTGCGGCATCGTTTTCAACTTTTTTCATCATCGTGCTGTCAGTTTGTTTTCCTGCACCGATGGCAACCGGGTGGGCTGCGCCAATGTTGGTGCCTGGTGCCATGACGGCAAAGTCGGCAGCGAGGGTAATGAGTGCTCCGGCTGAGGCCGCCCGGGCCCCTTGTGGCGCAATGTAAATAATGACCGGGATGGTGGAACTTAATTCGGCCTGAATAATTTCACGCATCGAAGTATCGAGACCGCCTGGGGTATCAAGTTGGATCAGGATAGCTGGTTCTGAATTTTGGTTAGCAATTGAAATTTGTCGGGAAATAAATGTCGCAGTGACCGGATTGATGGCCGAGGCGATTATCAAGTGCCGGACCGTTTGTTGTGTCGCCTCAGCATGCTGGCTTGCGACACCTGCTATTAAGAGAATGACAATAAGAATGGTACGTATAAATCTCGACATACTCTTATCTTAGCGTTGATCTGCGAACTGTCAATTTCCGCCGTGGTTATTAAAAGATAAATATATCTAAAGAAGGTGTTGCTTTATGGGATTGAAACAAATAAACTACCAGATTCTTTTAAATGGGTGTTGGCTGGAGATATGGATAATATCGGGGTCATTTAAAACAAATATTTTGCTGCGGGTGCCGGAATTCTCTGGGCACCCTCTTTGTATTAAAGTGCCAGAGAGCATGTGCTGGCAATTTTTTCTTCACAGGCGCGTATATGAATCTCAAAGATCAACTTATGCAGGATATGAAAGAGGCGATGAAAGCCAAGCAGACCGACCGTCTTGGTACCATTCGTCAGTTGCGTAGTGCAATTAAGAATAAAGAAATAGAATTGCAACAAGAACTTGATGATGAAGGCATTCTTAGTGTCATCGGTACCGCAGTGAAACAACGGCGCGAGGCAGCACTGATGTATCATGATAATAATCGTCCCGAATTGGCAGCTAAAGAAGAGGCTGAGCTGGCGGTTTTACAGCAGTATCTCCCTGCGCAGCTGAGTGAAACTGAGATCCGCGATATTGTTTCTGCCGTTATTGCTGAGATGGGCGCAACATCAATGAAAGATATGGGAAAAGTGATGCCGTTGGTTATGGCGAAAACCAAAGGCTCTGCCGATGGTAAAATTGTCAATCAGTTGGTGCGGGAACTGCTGGCCGGATAGTATTGGGGCGATCCTTGGGTTTGGTTGATATTGTTATATTGGTTCTCCTTGGTTTTTTTCTTTTAAAGGGAATTTACAGGGGACTGTTGAAAGAAGTTTGCTCTTTGCTCGGGCTGGTTCTGGGTGGGGTTTTTGCTTTTAGCTTTCACCTGCCCCTGGCGCAACTGCTTCAGGATTCTTTCAATTTGCCGGCTCAACTTTGCATCTGGGGTTCATTCCTCGCTATTTTTCTGTTGCTGGTTTTCCTGTTTGCAGTTGTTGGATTTGTTCTCAGCCGTTTTGTTAAACTTATCTTTCTGGGTGGATTTAACCGTTTAGCTGGGGCCATATTCGGTATTGTTCAAGGGGTTGTTGTTTTGTCCGTGATTGTTCTCGCTTTGAGCTCATCAGTCGCGCCAGAGTTTGTTCGGGTGAAGGTTAAGGGGTCTCAATTGGCACCACCCTTTGCCACCCTTGGAAAATCCATATTTTCCGGGAGTCAGAGTTTGATTGGACGATAGCAGCGCAATGATTTGTAACGAAACGGCATTGCAACGGCTGGAGTATCCCCGTTTGAGGACTCTGTTGGCGGGGCAAACCCAGTCAGAGCCAGGTCGTCTATATGCGGAACAATTACAGCCTCTGGTTGATCAGACAGAGATTGAAATTGCTCTGACTGAGGTGGATGAAGCTGTTCTCTGGCTCAACGATGGGCAGGCCCCCACTCTTGGTGGTTGCTGGGATCTCTTTGGTCTGCTCGGATTGGTCCGGGCTGAGGGGAGTCTGATTGCAGCTGAAGAGCTGCTGAAAGTTGCTCAGTCGTTGCGGGTTATGGAGGATTGTCAGCTCTGGTTTAAATCGCAGGGGCAGAAGTTTTTATTATCAACTCTGGCCCTTGAAATTGTGCCATTGGCTGAGTTGCAACGGCGTTTGCAGGATTCGATTGGATCCCGTGGCGAACTTCTTGATAGTGCTTCGTTCGTATTAGGTGACCTGCGTTATCAGATTCGTCAAACGCGTAGTCGCATCAAGCAGCAGTTGGACCAGTTATTGACCGGTGAGCACTCTTCCAGTCTTTTTCAGGAACGGCTGATAACTATTCGCAATAACCGTTATGTTGTGCCGTTAAAAAGTGATTGCCGGGGACAGCTGAAAGGTTTTGTCCAGGATGAATCAGCGAGTGGACAGACTCTCTACCTGGAACCTTCGCAGGTTTTGGAGGGTAATAATCGGCTGCAGCAATTATCCCGTGAAGAACAGCGGGAAGAGAGACGAATCCTGCTGGAATTGGCAGGGCTTGTACGCCGTGACACAGCCATCTTGCAGAAGAATCAGAAGGTGCTGGCGCGGATTGATCTCCGTTTTGCGGCTGGTCGGCTGTCACGCAGTTACAAGGGGTGCCGACCCGAACTGGTCAGCGATTCAATTATTGAGTTGAAACAGGCACGGCATCCTTTATTGATGGAGGTTGAGGGACGGTTTGATCTTTCTGCTGCCGTTGAAATTGATGTGTTGCTGGGAGAAAGCTGCCAGGCTCTGGTGATCAGTGGCCCGAATACCGGGGGAAAATCTGTTGCTCTGAAAACCTTGGGATTGCAGCTACTGATGGTGCGTTCGGGGCTGCACGTTCCTTGTCATCCGGATAGCCGTTTGCATCTTTATCAGCACCTGCATGTGGATATTGGTGATGAGCAAAGTATCGCACAGAGTTTATCGACCTTTTCCGGACACTTAATCAAAATTCGGGATATACTTGCGCAGGCCGATGCTGAAACTCTGGTGTTGCTTGATGAGGCGGGGACAGGAACCGATCCTGCTGAAGGGGCGGCTCTGGTGCAGGCGGTGCTGGACCAGTTATGCCAGCAGGGGGCAAAGACGCTGCTGACCACTCATCTTGGTCAGTTGAAGCATTTTGCCCATGGGCAAGCGGCGATTGAAAATGCGGCGGTCGAATTTGACCCCGAAACCCTGGCACCAACGTACCGATTACGGTATGGAATTCCTGGGGCCAGTAGCGCTCTGACGACGGCTGGTCGGCTAGGATTGCCTGAGCATGTTCTTCAGCGTGCTATCCAGTATCTGGGGCAAGAGGAACATGATCATAGCGCTTTATTGTCGAAGCTGAACAGTAGGCAGCAGGAGTTGGAACAGGAACTCTTGTCAGCCCGGCGGTCGAGACTTGAAGCCGATGCGGCTCAGCAGTTACGCAAAAAACAATTGCAACAGCTGAAAGAAAAGAAACGGGAAATCCTTGCCAGGGCGACCCATCAAGCTGATGAGTTGATCGCTGCAACTGAATTGCGGATGAAATCGTTGCGCAAACGAAAACCTGGACCGGTGTTGCCGCAACAGGCGATCGATGAGCAGCAGCAACTTTCTGCCGCCAGGGAAGATTTATCACCGTTCAAGCCGAAACCGAAACGATCAGGAGCAGTTCCTGTACAGTTGCAGATTGGCGAGTTGGTGCGAATTGCTGCGTTGGGGGTTGAGGCGCAGGTCGAACGTTTGCATGGATCGAATGTTGATTTGCTGGTTGGGGGCAAACGGATGCGGCAATCCCTTGAGGCTTTGGAACAGTTCAGTCCCAAGCGTTTTGTGACCGCATCTCATGGTGGCGGAAGAGTCTCGCGTAAGATGGTTGATCGGCAGATCAGCCCGCAGCTGAAGCTGATTGGTCAGCGGGTTGATGAAGCTGTGGCGCAGTTAGAGCGTTTCATTGATGATGCCATGTTGCACAATTTACAGCAGATTGAAATTATTCATGGCGCTGGAGAAGGGATTCTGCGCCGTGCTGTGCGAGAGCATTTGGCTACGGAGTCGGGGGTGACCGCTTTTTATGCGGCTCCCATAGATCAGGGTGGAGACAATATTACTATCGCCGAATTGAGTGGGTAGAGAATGTCCGGGCAAATTTCAGAGAGTAAAATCAATGAAATCCGTGAACGAACAGATATTGTTGAGTTGATTTCTCAATATGTCAGTTTGAAGCAGTCTGGTGCTAATCACACCGGTCTTTGTCCATTTCATTCGGAAAAAACACCGTCGTTCAGTGTCAATGCTGCCCGACAGTTTTTTCATTGTTTCGGCTGCGGTGTTGGCGGTGATGTTTTTTCCTTTCTGATGAAAACTGAAGGACTTGTATTTCCCGACGCTGTCAGGATGTTGGCCGAGCGGGCCGGGGTTGAGCTGGAAGAACATATTCCGTCGCCCGAAGAAGAACAGCGGGAACGCCAGCGGGAGCGACTTTATCGTGTCAATGAGGTGGCAGCAGCCTATTTTCATCAGTTGCTGATGGAACATCCGTTAGGTGAGCCGGCTCGGCAGTACATGAAAGTTCGTGGCTACGGGCGTAAAGCTGCAGGGGAATATCAGATTGGATTTTCTCTTGATTCCTGGGACGGTCTGAGAAAACATTTAGAAGGGCAGGGCCTCGCTGCTGCAGATGCACGGACTCTTGGCCTGATCCGGCCAGGGAAACAGGATCGCGGTGACTATGATCTGTTTCGTGGACGGTTGATCTTCCCGGTTTACGATCTGACAGGTCGGATTGTCGCTTTTGCCGGGCGAGTTCTCGACGATGGTAAGCCTAAATATATCAATTCCCCTGAATCGCCGATCTACCACAAAGGGCGGATATTGTTTGGTCTATACCAGGCGCGACAGGCGATGCGACAAAGCGGCGAAGTTCTTCTGGTTGAAGGTTATTTTGATCAACTGGCGCT
>JAZBPC010000108.1:0-19843 GCA_036351455.1 Desulfuromusa sp. | reverse complement strand
CCCCCCCCCAAAGCCGCCCGCCGTTCCTTCAGATAATTAATCTCGGGGCTGTCGTCAGCAGGCTTGTAACATGGCGCTTGAGCAATTTGATCATCGCTGATCGGGATATTGAAGCGGGTTCGGAACTCTTTCAATTCATCTTCATTGAGTTTTTTTTGTGAGTGAGTAATATTTTTGCCTTCTCCAGCCTCTCCCAGTCCATAACCTTTTATTGTCTGAGCAAGAATAACTGTTGGCGAGCCTTTGTGTTCAACGGCTGCTTTATAGGCTGCGTAAACCTTGGCCGGATCATGTCCTCCTCGAGTCAAGCGACCCAACTCTTCATCCGTATAATTTTCAACAAGCTGCAATAATTCAGGATATTTCCCAAAAAAGTCCTTGCGGATAAAAGCGCCGCTGGTTGCCGTATAACGCTGCATTTCACCATCCAGCACCTCATCCATCCGTTGAACCAGACGGCCGGACTTGTCTTCGGCCAATAAGCGATCCCAATCGCTCCCCCAGATAACTTTAATAACATTCCAGCCGGCGCCCCTGAATGCCGCCTCAAGCTCCTGGATAATTTTTCCATTCCCACGCACAGGACCATCAAGCCTTTGCAGATTGCAATTGACCACAAAAATAAGGTTATCAAGCTGTTCCCGCGCAGCCAGAGTGATTGCCCCTAAGGATTCGGGTTCATCCATCTCTCCATCACCCAACATTGCCCAAACTTTGCGTCCACTTTTCTTGCGCAAACCTCTATCTACAAGGTAATGATTAAACCGGGCTTGGTATATAGCTGTTAGTGCGGTTAACCCCATCGATACCGTTGGGAACTCCCAGAATTCTTTCATCAAGAAAGGGTGAGGGTAAGAGGATAACCCCCCCTGAGGGTTGAGTTCATTTCTGAAATGAGCTAAATCCTGCTCGGAAAGACGCCCCTCCATAAAAGCCCGGGCATAGACTCCGGGGGCAGCATGCCCCTGGAAATAAACCATGTCGCCAAGGAAATCATCGGTTCTGCCACGCCAGAAGTGATTGAAACCAACTTCCCAGAGGTTGGCAACCGAAGCATAGGTCGAGATATGCCCGCCAATGCCATCAGACTCTCTATTGGCACGCACGACCATCGCCATAGCGTTCCAGCGAATAATCGATTTAATTCGGCGCTCCAGCTCTCTGTTTCCAGGGAAATTTGGCTGTCGTGTTTGCGGGATTGTGTTGATGTATGGAGTGTTTGCAGTAAAGGGAATACTGACTCCCTGCTCCTGAGCACGAATCTGCAATTGCCTGAGAATCTGCCGTACCCGTTCCGGGCCTTGCTCTTTCAGGACATAGTCGAGTGATTCACGCCACTCCTGATTTTCTATATCAAGAAGATTTTTAGATTCTTGCGAATTTTCAGTTGCCATAGTTCTCTACTCCTTTGACATGATCAGGATAAAATCTGACTAAAATAATACACAATTATCTCTGTTCTGTCAGTCTGCCGGCTGAAATTAAATTGATAAATAACTGATTTCCCAGCGAGAAAGAATTGAAATCGGTGTTCCCACCCTGGAATTGCCGCTAAACAGCCTTTATTGCTGTTTGCCACCATCAGTCCCTTGTTTTGTAATATTTATTTTAGCTGATGACTTTATATTCTCATCCCTGGACAGTATTATGTTACTTGTTTTCAGCTCTCCCTTTGAATGATACTTATTTGACGTCAGCAAGGCAGAAATACATTCGTTGAATTCATCCTTCTTTCTCATCATACCCAGGACAATGATCGATGAAAATAACCGCTAGAAAAACTTTCCTACTCATCGCCATATTGGTCGGACTTATAGCATGGTTTTGGGCAGAAATTGATTTCCCAATAGACAATGATAAGCCCGGCATCCATAGCAAAAAAGTTGTCGAAATACCGGTAGAAGTCAGACCGGTTGAGCTTGGTTCCATCGATCTGCGCCGCACTTTCAGTGGAGCGCTTGAACCACGTAGCGAATTCATTATCGCTCCCAAAGTCGCGGGGCGGGTTGAGAGACTAAGCGTCAACATTTCCGATTCGGTCAAACGTGGACAGATCGTAGGTGAGTTGGATAACGACGAATATCTTCAGTTGGTAGCCCAGGCCCGGGCCAACCTGGCAGTGGCCAACGCTAATCTGGCCGAAGCACGCAGTGCGTCTGGAATAGCGAACCGCGAACTCGCAAGAGTTAAAACCCTACAGCAACGTGGGGTCGCCTCGGAGTCACAACTGGATTCGGCAACGGCCAATCAAATGACAAATGAGGTCAAAGTTGATGTCGCCAATGCTCAGGTTGCCCATGCTCAATCGGCACTGGAAACTGCCATAACCCGGCTGGGTTATACCCGCATCACCGCCGGTTGGAGTGGCGGGAATGAGCACAGGGTGGTCGCCGAACGTTATGTGGATGAAGGTGAAATGGTTACAGCGAATGCTCCTTTACTCCGCATTGTTGAGCTTGATCCGATAACCGGAGTGGTTTTTGTTGCCGAACGCGATTATGGACTATTACAGCCCGGTCAAAAAGCTATTTTGGCCACCGATGCTTTTCCAGGTGAAGAGTTTCTCGGACAGATCGAGCGCATTGCACCCGTTTTCAAGCAGGCCACCCGCCAGGCTCGGGTTGAACTAACGATTGACAACCCGCAGCAACGCCTCAAACCCGGCATGTTTATCCGTGCAACTGTCGTTCTGGATAAAAAAACAGATGCAACCATCATCCCTGAGCAAGCTTTAACCAAGCGCGATGACCAAGTCGGTATTTTTCTGCTCAACGAAGATAGAAAATCGGTCAAATGGCATGAAGTCACCGTTGGCATTCGTGATGACACACGGGTACAGGTCGAAGGGGAGGACATTTCCGGGCAGGTTGTGATCCTGGGGCAACAGATGCTCGAAGACGGGTCCAAAATCAACATCCCCGACGATCAGGACCCTCGGCAAAAGACTGACCAAAAGGTGAAATACTGATGAATCTGCCAAAATTCAGCGTTCAGCGGCCGGTCTTCACCACGATGGTCACCCTGATCGTAGTTATCCTCGGTATATTTTCTCTGACTCGGCTACAAATAGATTTACTCCCTGAAATCGAGCTCCCTACCCTGACAGTACGCACAGAGTATGAAGGGGCAAGCCCGGAAGTCATGGAACGGCTGGTGACCCAGATTATCGAAGAAGTGGTAGCTACAGTCCCTGGGGTGGAAGACATGACCTCCCAATCTTCTGAAGGAAGCAGTACTGTACGAGTCAGCTTTGGTTGGGGGACAGACCTTGACACTGCCGCTCAGGATGTCAGATCTATACTCGAAAATGAAATTAACGAACTCCCGGACGATGTGTTACGCCCCCGGATCAGTAAATTTGACATCGCCAGTTTTCCAGTGGTCATTCTGGGAATCTCCAGTAGCCTCGATCCCGTTGAGCTGACTGAACTTGTCAATGATCAGGTACGTTATCGCTTTGGGCGTCTACCTGGAGTCGCCCAGGTTGACTTATGGGGGGAATTCAAACGTGAAGTGCGCGTTGAACTTGACCCTGATCAGGTCAAAGCTCTCGGAATCCCCTTGGATCAAGTGTTGCAAGCCATCCGCAACGCCAACCTCGACCTGCCCGCTGGAAAAATTGAACAGGGATCCTACGAGGTCACCCTCCGTGCTCCTGCAGAATTCAGCAACCTCGACCAGATCCGCAACACGGTCATCTTTCAGCGGGAAGGGGCTGCGGTAACACTTGGTCAGATTGCCCAAGTCCGTGATACCTATGAAAAGAAGCGGCGAATCGTCCGGGTCAATGGAGAGCGGGGGTTACGCGTAGGAATCCGCAAACAAGCTGATTCCAACACTGTCGAGGTCGCAAAAGCAATCCTCAATGAAATAGAAGAGGTTAATCGGGCCTTTCCCCAGATCCACATGGTTCCAGTCATCAATCAGGGAAACTTTATCGAGCGCTCCATTGCCAATGTTGCCCAGTCCGTCTTCTATGGTGGCGGCCTGTCGATTCTGGTTCTGCTATTTTTTCTTCGCAATATCCGTTCAACGCTAGTGATCTCCGTGGCAATTCCGATTTCGGTCATCGCCACCTTCACCCTGATCTTTTTCGGCGGCTTTACCCTGAACCTGATGACTCTCGGTGGTCTGGCTCTCGGGGTGGGGATGATGGTGGACAGCTCCGTCGTCGTCCTTGAAAATATCTTTCGCCGACGCGATGAAAACCATGAACAGCCTGATATTGCGGCAATTGAAGGCGCTCGCGAAGTCGGCCCAGCCATCGTCGCCAGTACCATCACAACCCTGGTCATTTTCCTGCCTCTCATCTTCGTCCGTGGTGTCGCAGGGGTTCTTTTTCAGGAACTTTCCTTTGTTATCATCTTTTCTCTGCTCTGTTCGTTGCTGGTATCCCTCAGCCTGTTGCCAATGCTGGCCTCGCGCCTTTTGGAAACACCTGAGCAACTGCGCTCCCGCCGTCCACCCTGGATCGAACGTTGGATTTCCTGGTCAGATGCTTTATTCAAAGGATTAGATAACGGCTACCGTGATCTTCTGCAACGCGTTCTTCGCCACCGCTTTCGGACAGTTTTCATTGCCGTGGCGATTCTCAGCCTCAGTCTACTGCTGCTTCCCTTTATTGGAACTGAATTCATGCCCCCGAGTGATGAGGGGGAAGTACGGGTCACTGGAGAAATGGAGATCGGCACCCGCCTCGAACTTCTTGATCAACAAGCGCGGAAGATGGAAAAGATTGTCTCTGCAGCCGTACCTGAAGCCATCTCCTCGGTGATCAGCGTAGGCTCTTCGGGCTGGCGACCAAGTGATTCTGCAAAAACAGAGATTCGCCTGTCATTGGTCCCTGCTTCCCAACGTCAACGCTCCAACACTGAAATCGCCAACGACTTGCGAAAGAAGCTCTCCGGAAAAATTCCCGGGATGACAATCCGTACCCGTGCTCCTCAGGGACAGTTCCTGCTCCAACGGATTCTCGGCGGCGTCGAAGGTTTAACCATCGAAATTCGCGGCATTGATCTTCAGACCCTCGACACTCTGGCACGCCGAGCAGCCCAGATGATCATCGATATTCCAGGGATCACCGATCTTGACACCAGCCAGGAAGCTGGCATCCCCCAACAGGATATTCGTATCAACCGCAACAAGGTCGCCGATCTTGGCTTGAGTGTTCGTGACGTGACTGAAGTCATCGAGACAGCTGTAGCCGGAGCCAAAGCTGGAGAATTCCGTTCTCAGGGGAACTCTTATCGCATTTTTATGCAACTCAAGGATGTCGAAAAACGCTCCATTGAGGAGATCCTTGATCTGACCTTGACCACCAAAACCGGGGAACAGGTCGCCTTACGCAACCTGGTGACCAGCCAGACAAGCAATGGCCCGATTGTGATTGACCGTAAAGATCAGCAACGTCTGGTGACAATTCAGGCCAACGTCGCCGACCGAGATCTGGGTTCCATAGCGGACGACGTCCAAACCGTTCTCAATCAAATCCCTCGCCCGGTGGGTTATAATCTTATGGTTGCGGGTAATTTTGAAGAGCAACAAAAAGCCTTTAATGAACTCGTGGTTTCCCTGCTCCTGGCCCTGCTGCTGGTCTATATGGTGCTGGCCTGCCAGTATGAATCGTTACGAGATCCGATTGTGGTCATGGCTTCGGTACCGGTTGCTGCTGTGGGTGTCCTCGTCATCCTCTTTCTGACGAAAACGACGTTGAACCTGCAATCGTATATCGGCTGCATTATGCTAGGGGGTATCGTCGTTAATAATGCCATTTTACTGGTCGATCAAGCCGGGCAACTGTGTCGTAACGGCATGTCGGTCAATGAAGCAGTCGCCGAGGCTGGAAGACGCCGGCTGCGACCGATTCTGATGACAACTCTTACGACAATTCTGGCTCTGCTCCCATTAGCTTTAGGCATCGGCGAAGGTGCTGACGCCCAGGCTCCATTAGCACGTGCTGTGGTGGGAGGCTTGACGGGATCAACCTTGATTACATTGGTCCTTATTCCTGCTGTTTATTCTTTGTTCCACCCAGAACCTAAAAGGAGCTAAGAAGTGAAAGTCCGCTGCTATCTCAAGCTATTGCTTCGTTTCTGCATCTTGCTATGCCTGGTTTTGTCAACAGCTTGTGTCTCTTCCAGGCAGTGGAACAGTTATGTTGACAAACCAAACG
This sequence comes from Desulfuromusa sp., assembly GCA_036351455.1. Taxonomy (GTDB): domain Bacteria; phylum Desulfobacterota; class Desulfuromonadia; order Desulfuromonadales; family Geopsychrobacteraceae; genus Desulfuromusa. The sequence continues at coordinate 13,671 of JAZBPC010000108.1, read as the reverse complement.
AAACAGATGTCATCCTGCCTTCCAGCAACGCATTACAATTCCCAGCTCTGCCAAAGGACGCAACCCTTCAAGAACCATTGGTCACGGACCTCTCTGAACTTTCGGTCGAAAAGGCCGTGATACTCGCGCTGCAGAATAATCGCGACCTGCAGATACAGCAACAAGAACCTGTAATCGCCGGCACTTTCGAGCAGATTGAACGGGGACTCTTTGACCCGGAGTGGTTCGCAGAAGTTGACTATTTCAAAGAGCGGACAGAAGAGACTTCTCGCTCCAACAGCACAAATCTTGATGTGAAGACCGATGAAGTTGTCGCCATAACCGGGTTAAGGCAACTATTTCCGACGGGGACAAGCATAGAAGCGAGCCTGTCTCAGGTACGCAGCAACTCAAACCAGGAAACTGAACAGCAACAATCACGAGTAGGGCTAAGTGTGACCCAATCCCTGCTTCGTGGTTTTGGCCCTGCGGTCAATCTGGTCAATATCCGTCAGGCAGAAATTGACACACTCGCCAGCATTGATGAGCTGCGAGGATTCAGTGAGGCGCTACTGGCTGATACTGAAATCGCCTATTGGAATTATGTTCTGGCAAAAGAAAAAATTACGATTTTCGAAAAATCTTTGGCCGTAGCTAGAAAACAACGTGAGGAAGTTGAGTTGCGTATTGAAGTTGGCCTGCTTCCCAAAATTGAGGCAGCTGCTACAAGAGCTGAAGAAGCCCTTCGTGTTCAGGACTTGATCAACGCCCGCAGCCTGTTGGAGGAGCGTCGTCTGAGGCTTTTACAGCGACTTAACCCAAATCCGGACGGTCAACTTGATCAGCGGATTAACGTCGTCAGCGACCCTCACCTTTCGCCCCAACCGATTACGGACTTGAGTGAACGGCTCCAATTGGCTGAGCAATCACGTGCAGATTTGCATGAAGCCAGACTCCGCCTACAGCAGAGGCGACTGGAAACAATCGCAACCCGCAACGGTCTACTCCCCCGGTTGGACTTTTTTATCGCTCTGGGTAAAACCGGATTTGACGATTCCGTAGCGGAATCTTTTCGCGCTATGGACGGCAAAACCTATGATTTCTCTGCGGGGTTGCGACTCAACTATTTGCTTGGCAATCGTGAAGCCAGAGCTCTAAACCTGGCGTCTCATATCTCCCGGCAGCAGGCTCTCGATGCTATTGCCAACCTCCGTCAAATTATTCACCTTGATGTCCACCTTGCAGTCAATGAAGTTGAGCGGAACCGCCAGCAGATCGATGCCAGTCGTGCCAGTCGTGTTTTCCAGGAACAAACTCTGGCGGCAGAGAAAGAACGTTTTGACGTCGGCACCAGTACTACCCTGCTGGTCGCCCAGGCACAGCGTGACCTGCTACAGACTCAGATTTCTGAGATAGAAGCGGTCGTCAACTATCGTATTGCTTTGGTAAAATTATACCTTGCCGAAGGGAGTCTGCTCGGTCGCCGCGGAGTACAAGTGTTTCAGGAGAACCTGGCAAAAATTGACTAATTTTATCTTGAAACTGGACGTTTCCCATATGCAAATTATCTCGTGCCAGCCACAATTTGCGGACGGATATTAACTAAGGAGACGATATGGTCCGGTTGCATAACTGCGAAACTGCAGAGAGCCATCGGATTCGAGCAAAGAAATGATTCGATCTCGATTGGTTGGGTGGGAAACCCGACGACCGGCTTCCGCTTCGGTACACCAGTCAACGCATGGAGTTTCATCACTGGGAACCAGTTCTCCGGAAGCATATTGAGCAGTAAAACAAAAAATCACCGCTGCCGGAGCTGATATTTTCGACCAGATCACTGCCAACCTGGCGTGGCTGATGGTCACCCCTGTTTCTTCCAGAACCTCACGACTGAGAGCAAAAATCAGATTTTCTCCCTCTTCGACTCGTCCTTGAGGTAATTCCCATCCCCGAATATGATGCTTCACTAAAAGAATTTTATTTTCCTGATTCCGGATCAAACAACTGACGACCAGAACATGCTTTGGCTGGGTTGTCAATTCACTGCTCCTTCACTGGATATCGAACCTTCTAGACGGCTCTGCAGAGAGTCAGATTTTTTTTCTTTGGGCAACAAAACCCAAAGACGACCGTCCTGTTTCATTCTCCCGGCAATTTTTCCGGCATCATTTCCCATGCCCCAAAAGAAATCAGCTCGAACCTCCCCCTTAATAGCTCCACCGGTATCCTGTGCAACCATCAGTTGCTTCAAAGGAAAATCTGTTCCGGGAAAAGTCGTTGATAAAAACACCGGGGCACCAAGGGGAATTGTGCGTGGATCAACGGCGAGGCTGCGGAGAGCGGTCAGAGGAACCCCAAGTGCCCCAGGAGGAGACTTAAATTCAGCAGAAAGCTCACGAAAGAAGACATAGCTAGGGTTTTCCGCCAGCAGCTGCCGGCCTGCATCCGGGTTTTCCGCAACCCATTTACGGATATTCTGCATTGACATCTGGTCCCGTGTCATTTCATTTCGCTCGAGCAACAGCTTGCCTATGGATCGATAGGGATGACCATTCTGATTGGCGTAGTTAACCATCACCAGCTCACCATCAGGCAAACGGACCCGTCCAGAGCCTTGAATATGCAGAAAAAACAGATCCACAGGATCCTTGACCCAAAAAAGTTCCTGCCCGGCAAGGGGATTTTCACCATAGTCAATTTCGTTACGATCAAAGTATGGGACCACGCGATTGCCAACAATACGCCCACGCAGACGATATTGGCTCAATTCTGGATAGAGATCATCCATATCGATAATCAACATATCATCTGGCTGTCTGTAAAGCGGATATTTATATTCTTCTGTTGGCATCCGGCTACCGAGAAGTTCCGGGCCGTAATAACCGGTGATAAGACCATCGGTACTACCATCAGAGTTGCGCACTTGATATGGCTGAAAATACAATTCAAAAAAATCGCGAGAATTCTTTTCGCCAACGGTTGAAATCTTAACTGCCTCAGCGCAAGCATTTTGCCACTGCTCGCGTCCACCAATCGCTTTGCAACTCTGTTGAAAGGCAACCAGCGCAGCAGCAGGGTGATCCAGTAACCACCCGTCAACCTGAGCCCAAGACACTTTTTTTAAAGTTGAAACTTTAACCTCAGGGGGGGGAATCTCAACTGGAGGCTTGCCCATGCAACCAGCAAGAGAGACGACTATAAGGCTTATAAGTAGATAATATTTCATGATATCACCAAATAAGTTAGAGGAGGTTCAAACCCTCCCTGACCGGAAAAAACATCACAACATATCAATTGGATCTACATCAATATGCAAGGTCACCTGCCGTGGCAATTGTTTGATTTTGTCATCAAGGCCATTCAGCAAACGTCTGAGTTCAGGTCGGGCCATTGATTTCAGAAGTATCTGATGGCGACTTTTACCACGCAGTCGCGCTAACGGACAAGGGCTAGGGCCAAGAACCTCCACTGCACTAGCAATTCCAGAAAGGTAATTGCCAAGCTGACTGGCAGTTGCTTGAACTTGTTGATTATTGTTGCCAGAGAAAACAAGATTGACCAGATGGCCACAGGGAGGGTAGCCAAGCTCCTGCCTGAAAGGGAGCTCCTGCAAATAAAAATCATGATAATCCTGCTTTGCGGCACAAGTTAATGCATAATGGTCAGGATTGTATGACTGAATATAGACTTTGCCACCTCCACTGGCCCGCCCTGCCCGTCCAGCAACCTGGGTAAACAGAGAAAAACTCCGCTCTCCAGAACGAAAATCAGGGAAGTTCAGAGTGCTGTCAGCAGCTAGCACACCAACCAATGCTACGCCTGGAAAATCATGCCCCTTTGCAATCATTTGCGTACCAACAAGAATATCAATTTGACGTGCCATCATTGCCGTCATTATTTTTTGATGGGCCCCTTTACGACTGGTCGTATCCCGATCCATACGCGCAATTCTGGCTGTCGGAAATAATTTCTCCAATTCCTCTTCAAGCCTTTCAGTTCCTGCTCCCTGAGGCTCAATATTCAAACCCTGACACTTATGACAGCTTTCTGGTACTACATCAGAATAGTCACAGTAATGACATCTTAATTCTCTTTTCTGCTGATGATAAGTCAAAGTAATTTCACAATTCGGGCAATGAAAACTTTCTCCGCAATCAGCACACAACAAGAATGGTGCAAAACCTCGACGGTTGAGTAACAGTAAAACCTGTTCTTGTTGTTCCAAAGCGTGTTGAATCGCCTCTATCAGAACATTGGATAACTCTCCATCCATGACCTGTTCTTTTAGATCAATGATTTCAACCTTCGGCAAATCCCCGGCATGCACACGTTTATCCAGGGATAATCTGGTCAATGCACCCTGTTCACTGCGATAATAACTGGCAAAAGAGGGGGTTGCACTCCCAAGCAAGACCGGACAATCCTGCTGCTGCCCCCGGACTAAAGCCAGGTCACGGGCACTATAACGGAAGCCTTCGCCCTGCTTATAGCTGGATTCATGCTCTTCATCAACGACGATGAGTCCAGGATTTTGCAAAGGAGCAAAGATAGCTGAACGCGCACCAATAACAATTTGAATCTGGTTACGCATTATCTCTCTCCAGGCGTCGTAACGTTCTCCAGCGGAAAGGCCACTATGCAGGACAGCAATACGAATTCCTTTTAATTCAAACCGGGCTCTGAATCTGGAGACTAATTGCGGGGTTAATGAAATTTCAGGAACCAGAATCAAGGCCTGGCGACCAATCGACAGACATTGATCAACAGCATGAAGATAAACTTCCGTCTTGCCGCTTCCTGTCACTCCATGAAGAAGAAACCCAAAAAAAGTTTCCCTAGAAATCTGCAATCCAATACTATTAACAGCTTCCAGTTGTGCATTATTGAGGGTCAGGCATTTATCTTCGGGTAATTTTTCAAGGTGAAAAGGGTCCCGAATCATCTCTCGTTCACTGACGGTCACAGCACCAATTTCAACTAACCGCTTCAGAGCGGCATGAGGAGCAGAAAAATGTTCACGAATCTGTGTCAGGCCTGCAGACCCGTTTTGAACAATAAAGTTAAATAGCTCCTGCTGTGTCTTCCCGCGGATCTGAATATCACGATTGAGTGGTTTGTAAACAATCTCTGTCAGAATTTTTGTCGTGTTTTTTTCGCTGCCGAGAGCTGCAGGAAGTGCAGTTCGCACAACCTGACCGATGGGATGACAGTAGTAGTCAGCTGCCCAGCGTAGCAGTTTGATCAGGGCAGAAGTCAAAATTGGCTCTTCGCCAAGCGTCCCTTCCAGATCCAGATCTTTTAGTCCAGCAGCATCCCCCTTTCTAACGCCAAGAACAAAACCTATAGTTAATCGACGCCCAAAGGGTATTTTAACCCGCATCCCAACTTTTGTGGATTCGATCAATGCTTCGGGAATCCGGTAGGAAAACAATTGTTTCAGCGGAACATTGACGGCAATATCGGCAATGAAATCAGACAAAATCGGCCTCATCAGGTTCAGGATCAGGGAATCTTCTTACTTGTTTATATTTACCACAACATTGAGCAAGCATGTATGATCGTTTCAGGCACCTACAAAAATTGTCAACACCCGCTTTCAAAACCAATACACACTTCTAATGTTTACAAGTCATTCTTAAAACTTCTATTGATCTCAGTTTATTGATGTGAAAACAGATAGTTGGATTAACCACTTTCGAAACACTAGAACCATAAAAGATAATAAATAAACTATCAGTATGGTCAGTAAAACACAAATCTCCGTAACCTATCGTTTTATTTACGTTTTTTTTAAAACTACTATTGACTTCATAACCCAGGGAGAGTAAAACAGAAGCATAACCATTTCGGGTAATAAAAACTATATAAGCGAAAGGATGCCATTATGAGATGCCCAGTCTGTGGTAGCTATGAACAAATAACTCTTGAAATTAAAGCCGATCAGTTCAAAGAAAGCCTGGTTGACTGCTCAGCCTGCGGTAGCAGCTGGTCAATTAACCATGGCCACGCTGATATGATTGTCGATACACAACTCTTGTCCTTTATTGAAGGACAAAGTGAATGTGTTGAGGCCGATGATTATACTTGGGCTGCTTGAATAAATCTTAAAAATAAAGGTATTAATTATGGAAAATCTGAATGTAAAACAGGCTGCTCCTTGCCGCTGTGGTGGACAAGTCAAAGTTTTTGGCCCCTGTTCTTTTGCCCCTCGAAGCCATTGGGGAATCTATTGTAGCAGCGATTCCTGTGAGCATATGGCCACCGGAGACAGCCTTGAAGAGGCGATTGAAAATTGGAACCACTCCCTTGAGCCTATTCACGCATAACGAATTATAAATCCACACGAACTATGTGCCGGCGGGCTATTTAAAAAGCCGGCCGGCACTTCAGTAACTATCAGATAAAATCTTTCTTAATCCTGTTTATTTAAAAATTCAAGCAAACTGTTTATTTCCCGCATCAGCGAAATAAAATCATCCCCTGATAAACTTTGAGCTCCATCACAAAGTGCCATAGCCGGATTAGGGTGCACTTCCATCATCACCCCATGAGCACCTGCGACTAACGCAGCTTTGCTCATGACTGGAACCAACATCCGTTTGCCTGTTGCATGGCTCGGATCTACAATGATTGGCAGATGACTCATCTCCCGGATCAGTGGCACTACAGATAAATCCAAAGTGTTTCTGGTCGCTTTTTCAAAGGTGCGAATCCCACGCTCGCAAAGAACGACGTTGGGATTCCCCTCTGCTAAAATATACTCAGCTGCCGCCAGAAATTCTTCAATTGTCGCACTCATGCCACGCTTGAGCAGAACCGGGTGCTTAGTTTTACCAACTTCTTTAAGCAAATCGAAGTTCTGCATGTTTCTGGCCCCAATCTGCAACATATCCGCATATTGGCAGATTGTATCCAACTGCTCTATCCGCATCACTTCGGTCACCACAGGCAAACCCTCAGCTGAACCAGCCTGCCGTAGAAACTTTAAGCCTTCGATTCCCAATCCTTGAAAAGAATGGGGCCCGGTACGAGGTTTGAAAGCGCCACCCCGCAACATTTGCCCCCCTCCAGACTTGACCTCTTTTGCTGCCGCAAACATCTGTTCTTCAGTTTCAATTGAGCAAGGACCGGCGATAATTACTGGCTTCTGACCGTCACCAAACTTAACCCCGGAAACATCAACGACGGACGATTCAGGGTGAAAGTCACGTGAGGCGATTTTATAGGGCTTGCTGACATGAATTGTTTCACGCACCCCCGGTAAGGTACGAATAGTGGAATCATCAACATAACCCTGATTCCCTAAAACTCCTATTGCCGTTCTCAAACTGCCGGGGATGGGTTCGGCTGTTAACCCCATCAGTTCTACAGCGGCAATAATTTGATCAACCTGTTCTTTCGTCGCATGGTGATGCATGACAATAAGCATAAAAAAACTCCCTCAAGGATAATAAGAAGCGATCAATCTGATAATTTTTCTTGAAATTACTAGTAGTGCCAAGATCAGTGCCCACGTTGCCGCAAGTAACCTCCTATGCGCTCCAATGCGGTAACAATTTCAGCGAAAGGACGGGTATAGGAAAACCGCAAAAACCCCTCAGACCCTTCTCCAAAATCGACACCAGGAGTCACTGCAACCCCTGTTTTTTCTAATATATCAAGTGCCAGTCTTTGTGAATTGCCATCAATATGTCGCGCATCAGCAAGAACATAAAAAGCTCCCTGAGGTTCAAAATGAACTCCGAAACCAAGATCACGCAAGCGAGACACCAACTCTTTGCGACGTTTGTTATAGACGTCCCGCATCGCTGTTACATCATCCGCACATTGCTGCAAGGCAGCAATCCCTCCGCGTTGAACAAAATGGTTGGCGCAGATCAAAAAATTCTGATGCAGGGTTTGCAATGTTCTAACACAAGACAGTGGTGAGATTAAATACCCCAGGCGCCACCCAGTCATTGCATAGGCCTTGGAGAATCCTCCCAGAACAAAAGCATCATGAGTAAACTCCAGAATAGAGCGTTCATCTCCCTCGTAGGTCAATCCATGATAGATCTCATCAGAAATAATCGGTATCGGCAATTTCGCCAGAGCCTGCATCTCCTTTCCGGAGATAATTGACCCAGCCGGATTGGACGGAGAATTGATTAATAGACCACGTGTTTTTGATGTGATGAGTGCCTGTACCTGATCAAACCGGGGCTGAAATCCATCTTTGGCATCAGTTTTCAGCAGCACCGGAGTTCCCCCGGAAAATTTGACAAACCCGGGATAGCAGGCATAACCGGGATCGGTAAGAATCAGCTCATCGCCTTGATCCAGAATCGTCGAGAAAAGTAGCAGCATCAACGGACTGGTTCCCGACGAAACAATCACCTGCTCGGGAACAATTTCTACGCCATAATAATCTCGATAATGGCGACAAATCTCCTGACGCAATTCCAGTAACCCGAGGGAGTGAGTATATGATGTCGCTCCTTCTGCCAACGCTTGCCCTGTCGCCGCCAAAATAGCTGGTGGGGTGTTAAAATCAGGCTCTCCCAGACAGAGATAGATAATGTCACGCCCAGCAGCTTCCAACTCCTTGGCGCGTTCCATAAGTTCCATCGCCAGAAAAGGTTCAACCTGCTCGGCACGCTTTGAGATCGGTATGTCCATATAGATATCTCCCTGTTCATAAATAACACTTCAGACTAATCCTCACCAAGATCGATTGCAACCATTTTGCCCGTGCTCTCAGTGAGAATCGTTTGCAATGAACAGAAACTGAAGGTATAAGTTTCGGTAAGACAAAATTTATCAGGAAAGATCAGCTTCGATGAAATCACGGACAGCAATAGTTCTCATTATATATTCTTGTTTCTGTTTTACCGCCACGACTATGGCTACGGATGATACCCCTCAAATCGACCCGGCACTGGAACTTATCCATGCCCTAGGTTGCAAAGGCTGCCACATGATCAGTGGTGAGGGAGGATCTTTAGCCGCAGATCTCTCTAAGATTGGAAGTCGTATGTCTGCAACCCAAATCAAGGAACAACTCATCGCTAAGCGTGCAATGAGAACAAAAGGTTTTATGCCCAGCTACAATTCACTGTCAGAAAACGAGTTAGAACGCATCAGTGAATACCTCTACAACCTCCCTTAATCCAGACTGAAAAGAAGAAACCATGTCCCAACGAATGACCCTGATTACATCTCCGATATTTATTCCTGAAGCTCGATTAAAGAATGCAGGCAGCTTCAGCGCACTGTTTGGCAACGATAACCCTTTAGCCCTTGAGATTGGCTGCGGAATTGGTGATTTCGTGGTGCAAATTGCCGCACGCCACCCTGAACAAAATTTTATTGCCATCGATATCTTCAACCAGGGATGCCGCCAGACCTGCAGTAGAATCGAGCGTTCCGGGTTGAGCAATATATTAATGATGCGAATAGAAGCACGCTATCTAATGCACGACTACCTGGGAAAAAACAGTCTGCAAGAGATTTATATCAACTGCCCGGATCCATGGCCTAAAGAAAGGCAACGTAAACGCAGATTGCTGAATCAGGACTTCCTTGATCTTTCCCTCTATTGCCTGCAGGATAACGGAGGATTGAACTTTTGTACCGATTTTGCTGATTATGGTGAGTCGGCCGCAGAGCTCCTTAATCAGGAACAGCGATTCGAAAACCTTGCGTCAACACCTTATACCCACGACCTTGGCAACTATCCAATTTCCAAATACATGCAACGCTTTCTCGATTTGGGACAGCCGATCTATTTATGCCGCTATCGAAAAAAGCCGGGGCTCCAGATTGGTGAACCGCGATTAAGTAAGGGATTCAGACTCCGCTGGCCAAAGGAAAAAAGTTGAATTGGTTAACGGCAGACCTCCCCGGAGTTGGTGGTATCTACAAACAAACGCCAGAGGATTTTCAGGTTGATGAAATCCCCTTATACCCATGCTCCGGAGAAGGAGAACATCTCTACCTCTGGATTGAAAAATCTGGTATCACGACTCACAACCTGTTATCTCAAATAGCTCAAGGGCTTAAACTTAAAGATCGTGATCTTGGCTATGCCGGGCTCAAAGATGCTCGTGCTTTGACCCGACAAATGATATCTATCCCATTCAATAAAGTTTCTCAGATTGAAAAACTGAACCTTAAAGACGCGAAAATACTCAATACCTGTCGTCACACCAACAAGCTTCGCCTTGGACATCTCGTAGGAAACCGCTTCACTATCACTCTACGGGAGACTCATGAAGAAGCCCTGCCACGTGCAGACGCAATCTTGAAACAACTACAGCAACGAGGTGTGCCAAACTTTTTTGGTGAACAACGCTATGGCATTCTGGGAAATTCGGCAGAACTGGGAACGCTTTTTTTGCAGAAAAAGTTCACCCTGTTCTGCCTGGACTTTATCGGTGATCCGCTATTGATCCGCAATCCGGAGTGGAAAAAAGCCGCCGAACTCTATCGGGCTGGTGAAATTCAGGCCGCATGTGACCATCTGCCCAATAAGATGCGCGATGAGCGCCGTCTCTTCCGTATGCTACTCGAAGGGAAATCTCATCAAGCCGCGGTCAAAGCCTTACCACGCAACCTGTTGCGGTTATTTCTCTCTGCGACACAATCACAATTCTTTGACCAACTCCTTGAGCAGCGGCTTGCCAGCCCTGACCTGCTCGAAGATGGCGATATTGCCGTCAAACATTGTAACGGAGCATGTTTCAGGGTTGAAAATGCATCTGAAGAGCAACATCGAGCTGATAATTTTGAAATCAGCCCCTCCGCACCACTTTTTGGCAGTAAAGTTATGCTGGCTACAGGTCGCCCCGGAAAAAAAGAAGAGGCGCTATTACGAAAATCCGGATTAACTCTTGACAGCTGGAAACTCCCTCAAGGGTTAACTATGTCCGGCGAACGCCGTCCGTTGAGAGTCCCCCTCGGCGCCCCGCGAATCGTTAATACTGGAAAGCACTATTTAACACTGAGTTTCATGTTACCTAAGGGCAGTTATGCAACAAGCGTTTTGCGTGAAATAAGCAAATAAACGCTTCAGCTCGATTTATGCCCGAGAGACAATATATTTTCTTTTTTTTTACTCCAGAAACGTTTGACAACAATAGAACAGCATTCTATAGTTTAAAAAACATGAAAAAACTCACTATAACCATACCTATACTGCTTGACAGTGGCTCCCCTCGGGGCTAGTATCATCGCCATTATATATAAGAAAAAAACAAGAAGGGTACAAGCGCCATGGTCAAAAAAGACAAATCAGAATATATTATTCAGGCAGTTTCCCACGCTCTAGACCTGCTCGAGCAATTCCATGATGATGTTGATGAACTTGGAGTTACCGAACTGAGCAAGCGCCTGAAGTTGCATAAAAACAACGTTTTCCGGCTGCTTGCCACCCTTGAATCACGTGGTTATATTGAACAGAACAAAGCAACTGAAAACTATCGCCTCGGTCTCAAAGCTCTGGAATTAGGCCAAACCTTTATTAAACAAATGGGTCTGTTGCGGCAGGCAAAACCAATCCTTGAACAAATTGTCGAAGAGAGCAACGAAACTGCTTACGTTGCCATCTACAAAGAAAACCACATTGTTTACCTGGATGTTGTTGAGACCAATCTCACAGTTAGAGTAGTTTCTCGTGTTGGTTCAAGACTTCCCGCATATTGTACTGCAGCCGGAAAAGTCCATATGGCCTACATGACCGAAGAAGAATTAGAAGCTTTGTTGGAAAACGTCAAACTTGTGCAGCACACCTCGACGACAATCAGCACCCCTGAAGCGTTAAATGAAGAACTCGAAAAGATTCGTGAGCAGGGTTATGCCTTTGATGATGAAGAATTAGACATTGGGGTCCGCTGCATTGCCGCACCAATTCGCGATTATACCCGCCGAATTGTCGGTGCCATCAGTATTTCTGGCCCCACGATGCGGGTCAGTAATGCGCGAACAGAAAGTGAATTAGTGCCTCTCGTCTTGAAAGCATCAACGGAGCTGTCAACCCGGCTGGGCTATCCTGCATAGGCAACTTTTATTTTCAAAAGGTTAAAAGGCTCCTCTATAGAGGGGCCTTTTCTGTTTACAGGGAGACTAAAACCAGTGCGATGGTTTGATCAGGAAATAGAGCTTGCATACAATGAAGGAGTTTCCCACCCAGAAAACCTCCCTTTTTTCCTGGAACCAGAAGAACCCAACGGACAAGCAGTTCTGTTAGTGCACGGCTTTGGATCAAGTCCAAGAGAGATGTTTCCTTTAGGAAAGAGACTGCAGCAGCATAATTTCACCGTACTTGGCGTCCGTCTGCCCGGCCATGGAACGACCCCAGAAGATCTTGCGAATCGCCGTGCTGAAGAGTGGCTGGCAACGGTTGAAAATGGGTACCTATCTCTGGCACAAAGAGATTTTAAAATTAGTGCAGCAGGTTTGAGTACTGGGGCATTATTAATTTTAAAACTAGCACTGCAACAACAACTGGCAAATTTGATATTACTCTCCCCCTTTTTAAAATTACACCATGTGCTGGCGCCGTTTGCCGGCGTTCTAAGCTACCTGATTCCTTATCAAAAAAAAGAGATCTCCATCGAAGAAAGCCCTTTTTACTATCAGAGGCGTCCCTTGAAAGGAATCGCGCAAATTCATATCCTGATAAAACAACTGTCTGACAAACTCGAGACAATAAAAGCACCAAGCCTGACCCTAACATCTACTGGAGACACAACCATAGCACCAGGAACTGCATCAAAAGTCTACCAGCAACTTGGGAGTGCCCAGAAACAATTTCACTGTTACGGTGATGAGGTTCCCCACGTTTTGACCACAGCCGAAAATCCACAGCAGCAGGACACCTTGCAACGCTGTATTAATTTTTTGGAAACTCCGCATTGATAGGCACAAGAAACCCGATTTCTACACTCATAATTTCAAGTGGGGTCAATGGCCGCCAGCTGCGGCCACAATAAATCAACCTGCTTCAATGTTTGTTCAATGGATCCGGAATTATCAACAACAAAATCTGCTCGTATTATTTTTTCCTGTTGCGGCATCTGCGCTGCCATCCGCTGTTGTGCTGCGACTTCACTTAAGCCGTCGCGAACTTGCAAACGTTTAAGTTGTTCTTCGGTATTAATTTTCACAACCAGAATTTTATCCACACGGCTTTCTGCCCCGACCTCAAAAAGCAATGGAGCTTCATAAACAATCAGAGGGATATCGTTTCTCTGCTTTAACTCGTGGAGGCGCTCAACCGACTGTTTTGCTATTTCCGGGTGAACAATCCGGTTCAACATGGCCCGAACTTTCACATCAGCAAAAACCATCTGTCCCAGCTTATCCCGATCCAGTTCCCCACGATTATTGAGAATTTCTTTTCCAAAGGCTTCAACAATTTTCCTGAGTGCAGAAGATCCAGATGCGACCACCTCACGAGCCAGCTGATCGGCATCCACAACAACAGCACCACGACGCGCCAACTCTTTTGAAACGGTACTTTTCCCCGAAGCAATATTTCCGGTAATTCCAAGAACCAAGACATTTCCTTCCACGATATAACTCCTATTCAAAGGAACATTTATAAAAAGTCAACGATGCAACCAAGCAGCCCCTTGACTTTATTCCCAAATTAATGATGATCGTAACATCTATGGACGCTTCTGAATACAATTTCAAACGCTGCAAACTCTG
>JAZBPC010000107.1:0-5563 GCA_036351455.1 Desulfuromusa sp. | reverse complement strand
TGATCAGAGAAGCTAAACCCGCCACTGACAGTCCCTGGGTCAATTTTGCTGCAGAACAGCACTTAGAAAGTCACACAGTGATTGCCCATGTCAGACATGCAACAGTTGGCGACCCAGTCCTGCAAAACACCCACCCATTTCGCTATGTTGCCCAGGGGAAAGTCCATGTTTTCGCCCACAATGGTACTTTGACAGGATTGTCAGGTCGATATCCTAAAAAAGATTTACGTTACAGACCAATCGGACAAACCGATTCAGAGCATGCCTTCTGTCTTATGCTGGAACGGCTGGACCAATTGGAAGAAGATTCCGATGCAGCCCTGAAACAGGAAAAAATCGCAGAATTTGCAACGGAGATGACTGCATTCGGCGCCTTCAATTTTCTCTATTATGATACAACCGCACTATATGTCCATGCTCATCGTAGAGTGTATGAAGAAAACAATCAATTCACAGAACCAAAGCCACCAGGTCTGCAAATAAAAAATTGTTGCGCCTGTGCTGCTGGCCCGAAAATAACCTGCGACGGCTTAGATATTCAACATGCTTCCAACCGAACGATTCTGATCGCCAGTGTACCCCTTGACGAAACAGGATGGGAACCTCTGCCAGAGGGAGTGTTGCTTGTTTTGAAAGGGGGGGAGGAAATCAGGCGGCTCCACACATGATCGGAACTAACTAACCCATATCCTCAATACTCGGTTAAGACATCAGCCTTCTATCTCGCTGACTCAGCGACAATATTGGTCGCAATGATCACTTATTCAGTTGACTGAAACTAATTGTATATATAGCTTAATATTTACCTTTTAAAAATCCTAACAAGCATGTAACAGCATCACACCTTCTCCCCTCTTAAAGAGCACTGCGGAGAATCACTATGAATGTTGGCACATTGATCAATAGGTCCAGAAAGGAACAAAAACTGACACTAAAGGTGGTTGCAGAAAAAGCGTCCATCTCTGAAAGCTTTCTCATTCAGGTTGAAAACGATGTCACCTCAAGTTCTGTGGATACCCTTGTGCGGATCAGTAATGCCATATGGATAGACGCCGGTAACCTCATCACCCTAGCAAGTAAACAAGAAAAAACAATACTAACCCAAAAGTCTGAATGGGATGACATAGACCTCTCCCTTACCGGTTTTGTCACCCGCCGATTCTTCCCCCCAGAAGACAGAAAGGTCATCGTCTCATCTGTCCTGATGTTAGAACCATGTAGAAAATCAATCCCTGCTTTAAATAATATAAAAAATGGCCAGGAAGTTCTTTGTGTATCGAAAGGATCTGTCGAACTTATGCCCAGCCATGAAACTTATACTTTAGTTGAAAGAGATTCCGTCCATTTCTTATACAACCCTTCAAGCCAGATTATTACCAACAAAAGCGCCTGTTTCAGTTTTGTTTTATGGGTTAGAATGACTTAGTAGCTGGAATTTATTCCTTTTTTTAGGTGAATCATTTTCTAAAGATACGAAACCATAACCAAAAAGGAGACTGAGGTATGATCACGTTCAGCAAGCAACAGTTGAAAATTCCTAAATTGCAGCGACCGGTTTACCTGGTAACGGCGGGACAGTCCAAGTTTGATCGTGCCTTTCCAGACAAGCGTACCGAAGAACTGTGTATTGAAGCATTCACTATGGCAGCGAGATTACTGAACATATCCCCTGCTAAATTAAAACGGTATATACATAGCTGTTACTATGGTCATTTCGCAGATCATTTCGGAGATCAACTCTTAGGTGAATCCGTCATCCACGACCGGCTCGGTTTAGATCCGCTAGGCAACATTGGTGTAAAAACAGGCGGGGCAACTGGAGGTTCAACTCTTTGGGAGGGCATGAAAGCTGTTGCTTCAGGATACTCGGACTGCGTTCTAGTCATGGGCTGGGAGCGGATGGATGAGGTCCCCACCGATGAAGGTAATTTCCTTATTTCCTGCGCTGCTGATAAAGATTGGGAATCTCCTCTTGGTCATATATACACCGGATATTATGCTGTAATGGCCCAGCGCTACTGGCAGATCTTCGGTAAATCAGAGGACTCTTTCAGAAGGACCCTGGCCGAAATTTCCGTAAAACATCATGGCTACGCAAGGTTTAACCCTTTTGCCCAATCGCCGATGAAGATTACTGTTGATGATGTGCTTAATTCACCTGTCGTCGCCTATCCACTTCGCGCCCTCGACTGTTGCCTAATGAGCGTCGGAGCAGCCTGCACGATTCTCTGTGATGAAGACACGGCAGTTCAACTCACCAAAAACACCAAGAATATACCTTTGCGCATCTGGGTCGCTGCCGGTTCGCATACCCTGCGCCCAGCTGATAGACAGAATATGGAGATACCGCTGTTACCTAACGAAACTGCCGATCAATACAAAGATCTTGGAGAACGTTTTCCTGGGGGAGACCGATATCCTGGATTCACCGGTTTCCTCGCCGCCAGGATCGCAGCCTATTATGCCTATGGCATGGCTGGAATCACTGACCCCACTGAAGACCTCGACGTGGTAGAACTGCATGACGCCTTCACCATCAGCGATGTCCAGACCTATGAAGATATCGGAATTCGCCCATATGGATACGGCCGTGAATATGTTGAATCCGGTGACTGCTATCATACTAACCCACATACAGGACAACCTGGTAAACTTCCATCTAACCTTTCCGGAGGCTTAATCGGTTGTATGCATTCAGTGGGTGCAACCGGTATAATGCAAGCATTTGAAATCGCCTCACATATCTGGAACAGATGGGAAGAGTTCCATGGAGACGAAAAGATCTGGCAGCAATTTAAGCGGGTAAAGCCGAGTGACTGGACAAATCTACAGGTGAAGGATGCAAAAAGAGGAATGGCAATCAGCCATGCTGGTGTCGGTTCTCATGTCACTTCAACCATCCTTATGAATCCTGATCACTTAATTAAACAAGATGCCTAAGTTACCAAAGGAGAAATACTATGAGTACGTTCGGACAGGTCTTTGTCAAAAATAATAAATATAAGCCAAAAGGCGATTTTCATCATCTCACTCCAAACACTCCTATTCGCGATGCCGAGAACGACTGGAAACTCTTAGGGGTTACCAATCCTAGAGATATGACGTATATACATTCTTATGGTGGTGAGGCTATTTTTTTCGAATCGCTCAGCAAGGGAAAGTTAATGGCTACCCGTTGTGATCATACCGACTGTGATTCCAAAGGAACCATATATATTCCTTTTCGAATCCATTGTCCTGACTGTCTCTCCAAAAATAGTGTCATCGACCTGACAACTATCGCCCAAAAGACCGCGCGTATTCATACCTTTATGGTCTGTGAAAGATCTGGGGCCTTCAACTTGCTTGACAAACCCATCAAGTTCATCAATATTGAATTTGATGGAGTTGCCACCATATTAATGAGTTACCTCAGTCTTGGTGAGCCAAAATTCGATATGAAAGTTATTCCGATTTTCAAAACAAGCGTACCGACTTTCACTATCCTTGACCTGTCCTGGGTCCCTGAAGGGACAACAGAAGAACTGCTTCCAGAAGGATTCAGTTTTTAGCTGCTTTGTCATATAGTTAGAGCCTTAACGACGAAATGCAAACTGCTGGGGTAACAGTGTTGCCAAATTTTTTTTTGGTCGAAAATAAAATAGGCGCAGACATATAATGTCTGCGCCTATCAGCAGGAAAACCAATAAGATATTTAGGATTTACCATATAGGGACTTGACTGCTTCCCGATCTAGGGTCCCGTCATCTTTTTCTGGCAAATCACTGACAAATTCAACATATTGTGGCTTTTTAAAACGGGCTATACGTTCACCGACAAACGCTATCAATTCAGCTGCCGTTAAACTTTTGCCCACGTCGAGTTGGCAAACCGCCTTAATCCCTTCTTTCCATTTTGGATCCGGTACGCCGATAACCACGGTCTTTGCAACAGCTGGATGTTGAAGAATAACCTTTTCAACTTCAGCCGGGTAAACATTCTCACCACCAGGCTTGATGAGCTCTTTTTCAGCTTTACGCCCAGCATAAAACAAAAATCCATCAGTATCAAAACGACCAAGATCACCGGTATGATGCCAACCCTCACGAAATACGTAGGCGTTATCTTCCGGCAACCCCCAATATCCCAGGAAAACCATGGGGCCCTTAACAGTTATTTCTCCCACTTCTCCAATGGCGACGCTTTGATCATGCTCGTCCACCAGCTGCACATCCCCGAGCATGATCACTTTACCAGCTGATCCTGGTCGATCATTGTATTTCCCAATGGTTGCAAGACAGGATGTTTCCGTCTGACCGTACATTGAATAATAACTGCCACCGCTTAATGATTGAAATTGTTCGATCACTTCTGGAGTTCCAAGCCCTACTATGGCTCTGAGTGAGCTTATATCCCGTTGATCTTCAGCAGCTGCTTTTAATATGGAATCAAGGATCGGAGGGAAATCAAAGAAGAGGGTCGCTGCTTTTTCCTCTATGATTTTTGCTGTCTCTTTAGCTTCAAATTTGCTGATATTCAGACTCGAACCACCAGCATGAAAAGTACTCGTGGCCATAAAAAGTCCAGCCACATGAAAAAGAGGTAACAGATTCAAATTCACATCTTGTGGAGTAAATTCCATGCAGTGATTAAAATGCATGTCCGCAAACAGTATATTACCATGACTTAAGAGAGCACCTCGAGGATGTCCGGCAACTGCAGCAGTATGAATGATAACAAAACCATCTGAACTCGCCACCTCCCCAGAGTGTACCTGTGTTCCTACTTCCAACAGTGACGTAAATTGCAGGGCATCACCCTGATCACCCTTCAAATTGAAGCAGGCTTCAACCGAAGGTAATTGCTCACGATTATCTTTCAGGATATGTTGAAACTCTTCATCGGCAAAAACAATTTTGGATTGACAATCGTTTAGGTTATAGCAAACCTCGTCTGCTGAAAGGCGCCAGTTAATCGGCAATACAATAGCTCCTAACCGGGCAGCTGCACCATATATAAGGAAAAATTCGAGACTATTTTTACCAAGCACTCCGATACGGTCGCCCTTTGCAACTCCTACACGTGAAAGTCCGCCTGCCAAAAGGTCCACACGTATCTTATATTCAGCAAAGGTCAATTGACGACCATCGTCCATTTCCTGCCAACAATTCCGATTACTAAAAGCAACCGCATTCCTGTTTATCAGATCATAGAAAGTAAAGTCATAAAGCCCCATGGAAATTCTCCCATATTTTTTAGTGACTTAAAAACGATTATCTTATCATTGTGTGAAAGATTTCCTTACCCACAATTGAGGTTTTAAAAATCCCCACGTTTTAAAGCGAGGTTCGATGAATCTTCAGCGATTTTCCTCAAACAAACAACACTATCCAGAATAGTGTCTTACGGTAACAACAGGGCAGGAAGCTTTAAGGATTATATACTGCGCATTTGACCCGACAATGATTTTTTGGGTTCGTGACACTTTTTCTACCCCTATAAATATCTGGTCTACAGTATGTTGCTCAGCAAAACTGACCAAGTCTTCTCCAGGTGCCATTCCGCGTGCCAGCTGGTGGCTCTC
>JAZBPC010000106.1:0-2697 GCA_036351455.1 Desulfuromusa sp. | reverse complement strand
ATTGGTTTCGATGTGTAAAACATGAAAATTGCCAAGATTTTAAATTGTAAGTATTTTTCAGGGAAAATAAAGAGACTGTATTGTTGAATAAATTGGGAAAAATTTGGATGAAATGGTCGGAAAGATTTCTACTACAGCGGTATGTGGTGCTAAATGTTTGAAATGGATTCATCTGGATATTGACAAATTCCTATACTGTTGAACTTTATAATTAGTAATAAATAGCTTATAGTGGGGTCCCAGCTCAGCTCCTTGTAGGGATAGGGCGGTTATATTGTGCTAAATTATTCAGAATAGTCGGTGTAGTTCTGCTGGACCATCACCCTTTCTTTCATCTAAATTTACCAGTAAGTTCATAGCAAAAGGAATATTATGTTGATTTCACCGGTTGTTCTTGCTAGCCCGGAAGGCGAAAATGTTCTCAATGGGTTAATCGATCGTTTCCAAGCTGCCGATAGTACCTGTCAACAGATGGTTACGGAAATTTTAGAGGCGGTCAAGAACAACAAAGATGAGGCTGTTCTATCCTATGGCCGAAAATTTGATGCGCCAAATCTTAGCGCAGAGCAATTGCAGGTTAGCAGTGAGGAACTGCAACAAGCCTATGATCTGGTAGACAAAGATTTTTTGGATACTCTCGGCAAGGCTATTGAGCGCATTCAGACATTTCATGAAAGGGAAATGGAAGATTCCTGGCTACAGACCAGGGAGGATGGGACCATTGTTGGCAGACTGGTACGACCTGTGGATTCAGCAGGGCTCTATGTCCCGGGGGGTAAGGGAGGGTCTACGCCGCTGGTATCCTCAGTTCTGATGAACGGTATCCCAGCAGGAATCGCAGGTGTGAGCCAGCGGGTGATGGTTACCCCTCCAGCAGAGGATGGCTCTGTCAGTCCTCATCTGCTTGTTGCTGCTCAGGAAATTGGAATCACAGAGATTTATAAAGCAGGATCTGCATGGGCTATTGCTGCTCTGGCCTTTGGCACCGAGACTATCCCTAGGGTAGATGTAATTGTCGGGCCGGGGAACCAGTATGTTACTGAAGCTAAAAGACAGGTTTCCGGAATGGTACGCATTGATATGATTGCCGGACCGTCCGAGGTGCTGATTGTGGCTGATAAGACAGCTGGTGCTGCCAGTGTCGCAGCCGATATGCTGGCCCAGGCGGAGCATGATCCTCTTGCTTTGGCAATACTTGTTACCATTCATGAATCTCTTGCAGGAGAAGTGCTGGCAGAACTTGAACGACAATTGCCACTCCTTTCCCGGCAGGAAATTGCTAGAACATCGCTTGTAGATCGGGGAGTTATTCTCATTGCAGCCGATATTGAAGAGGCCATCGAAGTGGCAAATGGAATAGCCATAGAACATCTTGAGCTGAAAATTGAAGATCCATGGGCTCAGCTCCCCCACATTCGTCATGCGGGGGCAATCTTTCTTGGCAATAATACTCCGGAAGCAGCAGGAGATTATTTTGCCGGACCAAATCATGTTTTGCCGACCATGGGGACGGCGAGGTTTGCTTCAGCCTTGGGAGTTGAAACTTTTTTAAAGAAAAGCTCCATAATTAGTTATTCCGCAGGAGCGCTTGCCGCAGATGGTGAACATATCATGCGGCTTGCAAAGCTCGAAGGATTGACAGCTCATGCCAATTCTGTTGCAGTCCGGCTCGGGAAATAATGTTCGAATTTAGTCAACGACTAGAAACAGGACTGAAAACCCAGGGGATTGAAGTCTCTCCTGAAGCCGTCGAGCGGCTGTCAGTGTATTTCAGAGAATTGAAAAAATGGGGCAGGAAGGTCAATTTGATCGCTAAGTCCACGAGTGATGAGCAGATCGTTGAAAACCATTTTCTCGATTCACTTACTATTTTACCACTTTTGGATGGTACTACTGCACATCTTCTGGATATCGGAACTGGAGCAGGTTTTCCGGCTCTGGTCTGCAAAGCTGCACGTCCCGAATTAACTGTAACTCTGGTGGAGCCCCGTTTGAAAAGGGTTAGCTTTCTTGGACATATAGTCAGGACACTTGGTTTGGGAGAGGTCAAAATACTTTCATGCCGGGTGGAAGAGGAGGAACAGCTCCCTGCAGCTGGAAAATTTACCCACATAACCGCAAGGGCGGTAACTGAGGTCGGTTCATTTCTGCAGATGGTGGAAAGGTTTTCTCCAGTGAGGCCGCAGCTTATCTGTATGAAGGGCCCGAAGTGGCAGGATGAACTTGCCGCGGCCTCGGAGATTTTAGCTCAATCTTCCTATGCATTAAACCGGGTTGTTGAGTGTGAACTGCCTTTTTCAAAAGCACAACGAAATATACTAATTTTTGATGTACATGAACTAAATAGAAAATAATAAGGTGAAAAAATGAAAAAAATTGCAGTTCTGGCCGGCGATGGTATTGGCCCCGAAGTGATGAAAGAGGCAATTAAGGTCCTTGATGTCGCGCAGAAAAAGTTTTCCTTTGAACTCGCTTACGAATATGCGGATGTTGGCGGGATTGCAATTGACAACCACGGTGAGGCTTTACCTGCATCTACGCTTGCCTTGTGTGAGGCAAGTGATGCCATTCTGTTTGGCTCTGTCGGCGGACCTAAATGGGAAAGTCTACCTCCGGAAAAACAACCGGAGCGTGCGGCATTATTGCCCCTTAGAAAACATTTTGATCTGTTCTGTAATTTTCGACCTGCCAAGGTGT
>JAZBPC010000105.1:0-3224 GCA_036351455.1 Desulfuromusa sp. | reverse complement strand
TAATGGATTCTGCCAAATTGACTGCTGACTGTTTAATTTCGATGCGTCTCTGCGGAGTTTCAGCCTTGCCAAGGTGAGCATTTGCCAATATTACTGATGCAGCTAAATCTAAAAAATTCGATATACTCTTAAAATATTCTCTTGTTGCTTGTAGGTACGGTTGATACTTTTGTAGGTATGCAGAGACTATAAGTTCTTCCTTTTTCTTTTCTGTATCTTTATTTTTTCTGGCTTTTTTTGCATCTCCGAGTTCTTCCTCATATCCAAACTTATCAATTGTTTCCAGAGGAAAAGAAGGTCTATTAATAACTTGCCGCGCCGTTTTTTTCCATTCAGCGGTATCTGAAAACTTACTGAGTTCTTGAACAGTCTCCTTACTGCGAAAATGTTTTACCAATTTTCTACGATGTTCATCCAGACACGAAACCACATCCTTTCGTATTACAAACATCTGGCTGCTGTATTCCTGCCATGTTGCAGGTCTGAATATCTGGCTGCCTAAAATACGGGCAGTCTTGTTGACGTGCAGCACCCAGTTGGGTTTCAGATGACTGGCTGGAATATTTGTTTTCTTCGTTTCATCGTAAGGATATTCAAAATCAAGAACTTGATGCCCGTATCCTTGACAGCCATATCCTATGCAATCTGGAACTAATCGCGCTAAAAGATCGACATGACGCATCGCCAGCGCGTGAAAAGGTTCCGTTTCGACGGAGTTTGAATCTACTTTATTATCATGTAAACAAACAGCAAAATATCCCTGAGCTTCTTCTGCTTCTTCTTTTTCATCATCTAAAGGAGTAATGAAATACGCCCGAATAACTCCATCTTGTTCTTCAATATATGGTGTATTGGTTTCCCTGCGGTAACGATCAAGTAAAGTTGGGCGAATATCTTCATACCATTGAATAAAATCATCCGTCTTTGAAAGAGCCTGCCAAAGGCCATAAATTAAAACAGCCAACGTGTCTATAGGCAGTTTTTCTAAAGTGTTACGAAGTGCATTCCAATCTATAAGTTTCTCTATCCGTTTGTTGATTTTCCTGAATCCCGTCCAATAAGTAACCTGTCCAAATTCGTTCCAGTCTTTTTCTTGGTCATAAGCAGGAAGCAGTGGAAGCGCGACCTGTTGTAGCCAGTTATCAAGCCGTGCAAATACCTGCGATTTAGGCAGTTGCTCTTTTTGCCACTGCTTTGCCTCTTTTTGTCCTTCTTCAGGAAGCATGTCGATAATACCTAATGGCTTCCCTTCCAGAACTCCAACGAAGTCCACAAAATCCAAAACAGTAAACCAACCATGACCAGCTTTGTCGTAAACCTGCTTGATCAGTTTGGCATTATTATGAATATATTCATATATCCCGAGCCATAATAGAGCACGCAAAACACCATTTACCGCACCCCAAGTCTCGTATTTTGCCGTGTTCAAATATGAAAGAACGGCATTCGTGGCCTCTGAGTAAAATCGGAAGATATGGAGAAGGAATATTTCTACATCCGCATCTTCCAGCAATGGTAGACATTCCAAAGCCAATATTTCCCAAGAACACAGAATAGGGTCTGCAATAATTGAAGTGAGGATTTCGGAACGGACAGGATGTAGTCCTGTTAAATGACGGGCATCATTGCTGCGGCGCAGCAAATATTCTTTTTCTAAGCGGCCAATTGACCGTTGCAGTGTTGTGTTGCCGGGCAGTTGAGCTAACTTGGCTAAATCAATACGGGCACCGCAAGCCCCGGCCACTGCAACCTGCCTGATTAACTTCAGATCATTTTCAGAACGTTGTTGGCAATCAACCTCATCGGCAATCTGATCATATTGCTTTTGCAGGCGATTATGTAAATTTTCAGTGTGCGTCAGCAGATAGACGAATTCCAGCAAAGGACCTTCTTCTAAAAACTTTGCCCACGCCTGCTCAAAATCAGGGAAGCGACACCCTTCCGCACTTTCCCATGCTGTATAAAGCTCCCGTGCCTCTTGCCGATTAAAGACAAGCTCTATATCTGCAAACGTGATGTCAGCCGAAGTTATGTCGGTCAGCCGCCAGTCTTCTTCCCTAATAGTGACAAGACAGCTAATATGCGGCATTTCATGGATGCGCTGTAAAAACTCAGCAAGTCCTTTGTCATTATGGCTGGCATCAACATAGAAGGTGAAGGGAATGCTATACCCGGCAAGAGCGGCGGCTACTTCCAAGGCCCGTTTTTCCGTGCTTAAATCCCGGATTTCATAGGAAACGGCAGGACAGTAGTCGTGCAGATATCGGTAGGCCAAGGCCGACTTCCCTTGACCGGATGCGCCATGCACGATAACAATTTTTGTTTTCCTGAAACCTTCTTGGATGGCATTCAAGTGCTGCTGGCGTTTAACATCCAGATCAGACAGGATATGCTGCCAGCCAACAGATACACCTTCATGAAATGCTTTGCGCAGTTGTTCCCTGTCCTCAACTTCCTGATCCAGTAACGGGATGATGGAGGTACCCCATTCCCTGTGATGACCTTCACGGGCGGCAAGATATTGACCAATCTGCTGCAAGCATTCCAGCAAGTCCTGCCGAGTATAGCCCTTTTCCTGTTCAGCACCACGGTAAAGCTCCTGCATCAGCAGATCAAAGGCCGTTTCCAGATCACCAGTTATTAAAGGAAACTGCGTAAGCTGTTCTTGGATAGAGCTGAGTTCTTTCTCTTCATTGAGAGGACGATGTTTGAGACGCTGAAAGACCTTCAGCAATTCCGGTGTGTTGAATTTTTTATTTTTCTTCAGAGTCGCTTCATCGGCACCTATGTACTTCTGCAATTCCGGCCCCAGCTTTCCGTAGCTTGCCAGAACAATCTGAACATTCGGGTAGTCTATGATGTACTCAGCAGCACGTTCAAAAAACGTCTTCAGCTCAGAAAATACTAAATCGGCCTTATAATCTTTGACTTGAACAACTTCAATTACTCTACCTGCGCTGTCACGAGATGCAAAGTCTTCCAGCGATTCTGGATAGAACTGTCCTGTTTCTGAAGAAAGAATGCTGTTCAGAGTGTGCAGGAACTGCTTGCGGAAGCCGCGCAGAGCTGCGATTCCTCCAATCTCCTGATTAGCTTGTGGACAGTTGGCTGTCAAAAGTAATTCCTGTTTCTATTATAAGACGTTATAGGATAATCAAGAAAACTTGATAAACGATACCGGCACATACTCTGTCAGCCACACCCCGTTGTCTGACAGAAAAAAC
>JAZBPC010000104.1:0-8139 GCA_036351455.1 Desulfuromusa sp. | reverse complement strand
TCAAGTGTTTGCTCCATAGTTGGAACATCACCGGTCATCAGCAGGTACCAGAAACCTTCAACATAGGGATAATCACTACCAGGAACTTTTGGTAGAGCAGCAAAAGTTTCAGGAATGGTCATACCGCGGAAACGGATTCCTTCCATTGGATCAAGATAGGAGATATCAGTAACCAAACACTTGATACCGCGAGCGCCACCGATAGCTTGACCGATAGTTGCTTCGCCGAGGCTAACATCGCCGAACTCCTTAACCAACCTAGTTGTGCGAGGACGGTGTGCAGCGATTTTTTCTGCTAATACCTTTTTCAATGTCGACATACTCTCTCTCCTTTTGTGGTTGTTGAAAAACAATTTGAAATGCCCATCTGGGCCAAGAAAGAAATAATTCCGCAATGCGGAAAGCGAACTGCACAAAAAAACATCTTTTTATGCAGGTTATAAACTGAATTTAGAAATGAGTTTCTGGACCCTTTTTCATGAGTCCTTAAACCTTCCTTCGCCTAAAATCACAAATATTGTTCTAACAACTCACTTCCCCATTGTCAAGCTGTAAATTGTATACAGTATCCAAAAATGTACCCACATAAACTAAGAGACTTTAGCTGACAAAAATGGTCTTTTTTACTTGCTCCTTAAATCAAGACAGCTTAAAATGCCTATTAATTATGCAAACAAATAAACCTCAAATAAAATCTCTGCAACTTTCATCTCCTGTGCTCCTTGCTCCCATGGCAGGTATTACCAGCTTACCCTACCGAAGGATCATGAAAGCCTTCGGCGCCGGTCTGGTGTTCTCAGAGATGATCAGTTCCAACGGTTTGATTCGCGACGGCAAAAAAACCCGGCTGTTACTCACTACCCATAAAGATGAATTTCCCCTTGGAATTCAACTGTTTGGCGATGACCCATCGGTACTATCAGAAGCCGCGCAAATTCTCAAAGATGAAAGTTCTCTTCTGGACATCAACATGGGCTGTCCAGTCAAAAAAGTCGTGCGCAGTGGGGCGGGCAGCGCCCTACTTCAAGACCCTCTCCGAGTTGGTCAAATCCTCGCAGCCGTACGTAAAGTTTACTTTGGCCCCCTGACGATTAAAATTCGCTCTGGTTGGGATGACCAATCCCTTAACTTTTTGGAAATTGGACGGATTGCCGAGGCTGAAGGAGTCGATGCAGTCACCCTTCATCCACGCCCTCGGAGCCAAGGATTCTCCGGAAAGGCCCGTTGGGAACACATAGCTGAACTGAAAACGGCTCTAAATATACCAGTGTTTGGAAGTGGTGATATTTTCAGCACAGAAGACGGTTTAAACATGTTCCAGCAGACGGGTTGCGACGCCGTCATGATTGGCCGCGGGGGCTACGGTAACCCCTGGTTAATTCGACAAATCATCGAAGGGCTTACAGGCAAACCGGTAACCCATCCAAGTCTACTGGAAAAATATCAGATTGCAACTCACCACCTGCAATTACATTATAAACAATTTGGAGAAAAGAAAACTCTTCTGGAAATGCGCAAACATCTATGTTGGTATGCACGCGGACTGGAAGGTGCCAGTCATTTTCGAGCGGTCCTACAAAAGACTGACCGTCTCGACCAAGTGCGGGAGTTGACCAAAATGTTTTTTTCTCAATCTGAGGCGGTATGAGCCAACCACATCAACTCACTCATCAAGAATACGCACTGATTCTGGAAAATATTGATGACGCCATCATTGCTGTCGATCAACAAGGGAAAATCATATATTTCAATTCCTCGGCCCAACTGTTTTCGGGATTATCGGAAAAACAATCAATCAATCAATCCTTTTTCGAGTGTTTTCAAGAACAGGAAACACTCTGTTATCTCGCTCGCACAACCCTTGAAGAAGGGCGCTCTATCTCCAGCCACGAAACAGTGACCCTGAGAACCGCCAACTCACAGCATCGACAGGTGAGCATTACTGCATCACCAATATTTCCGGCCTCTGCCCCACAACAAGGGGCGGTTATTGTTCTCCATGACCTGACCCGAGTCCGTTCTCTCGAAAGCGCTGTACGCAATGCCGACCGTCTGGCGATGATTGAAACCATGGCAGCAGGACTGGCGCACGAGATCAAAAACCCATTAGGTGGGATCAAAGGCTCTGCGCAACTCCTGCAGATGGAATTGGATGGAAACGCTGACCTACAAGAATACACACAACTCATCGTGCGAGAAACAACCCGGGTCAATCGCATTATTGAAGACTTGCTGAACCTTTCGCGCCCACGGAAAGCCCAGCTTGAATCCGTCAATATCAGTCAACTCCTTAATGAAATTGTTACGTTACAAAAAAACACCGTCTCCGACCGTGGAGTTGTTTTCGAATGGCAACTTGACCCCAGCATTCCAGATATTCCTGGAGACCGCGACCGATTGATGAGTCTTTTTCTGAACCTGATAAAAAATAGTTGCGAAGCAACAATAGAAAATAGCAAAATTACGATAAAAACTCGTATTGACACTGAATATCACCTGAGACTGCCTGACACTTCTCCGACACCAATGGTACAAATTTCTATCAGTGATCAGGGCCCAGGAATCTCACCGCTAGAGTTGGAGAAAATCTTCACCCCTTTCTACACCACTAAAGAGGGTGGAAATGGCCTCGGCTTACCAATTTGCCAGAAAATTGTCACCAACCATGGGGGGTTGTTAGAGTTTATCGAACAACCTGAAGGTGGCACCAAAGTCAAAGTGTCATTACCACTACTTCACAATCTTACAAAGAATGAAACTGACAAAGGAAAATAAACAATGCCAATTCAACGCATTCTTGTGGCTGACGACGAAGAGAGCATCCGCTGGGTATTATCCAAAGCCTTAAAAAAACAAGGGTTCAGCGTTGACCTTGCTGAAGACGGGACCCAAGCTAAAAACCTTGCTGAAAAACACCACTACGATCTGGCGATTCTTGACATCAAGATGCCAGGAATTCAAGGACTTGACCTGCTGCAACAATTTCGAAGTGAGTATCCAGACACCTTAATTATTATCATGACTGCAGAAGCAACCATGGAGCATGCTGTAACAGCAATGAAACACGGTGCTTACGACTATCTGACCAAGCCTTTTGATTTGACGGCACTTGACGCCATAATACTGAAAGCTGAAAAAGCGGCAGAATTGACTGGCAAGATTGATAATCTGAAAGAGGAAATACAAGATCATTACAGCTTTGGGCGGGCCATCATCGGCAACAGTCAAGCTATGCAGGATATCTATAAAATTCTTGGCCGGGTTGCAGGGTCCGATGTCACGATCCTGGTCACAGGTGAAAGCGGCACAGGCAAGGAACTGATTGCTCGGGCGATTCACGTCAACAGCCAACGTCTTGGCAAACCACTTATTGCCCTCAATTGCGCAGCGATTCCCCATGAACTCCTGGAGACAGAACTGTTTGGTCACGAACGGGGAGCTTTTACGGGTGCAACGGAACGTAAAACCGGGAAATTCGAACAAGCCGAAGGAGGCACCCTTTTCCTGGATGAAATCGGTGATATGCCTCTTGAATTACAGGCAAAGCTGTTGCGCGTTTTACAAGAAAAGGAAATCACCCGCACAGGAGGAAACCAAACCCTTCGGGTTGATGTACGGATCGTTGCAGCAACCAATCAGGACCTTCTCTCTCTGGTTAAAGAGAAGCGGTTTCGCGAAGATCTCTACTATCGCCTCAACGTTGTACCCATTAAACTTCCAGCCCTACGCGAGCGCCGGGACGATATCCCCCTGCTGGCCGATTTCTTTCTGCAGAAATCAAAGCAGGATCTGGGGATTGACTTCATGGAATACAGTCCGGAGCTCTTGGACTTATTCAAGTCGCACAACTGGCCTGGGAATGTCAGAGAGCTGGAAAATAACATTAAAAGAGCCACTCTCCTTTCCCCCAATCAGGTTCTGACACCACAAGACTTCCCCGATTTACTCGAAGGGAAAACATATCAACATCAGGATGAATCGCTGGAAACCCTGGTCGCCCAGAAATTGGAAAATTCTCTGGCACGCATGAATCTCCATGAAATGAACAACCTTTACGACATGGTTCTGCACCAGATAGAACGTCCACTGATTAACATCGTCTTGAAAAAAACCCGTGGCAATCAAATCAAAACTGCCGAGATATTGGGAATCAATCGCAATACGCTAAGAAAAAAAATAAAAACTCTGGAAATAGATGTCAAACGTGGGGGTTAAAAACCTATTTAGGCTATAGGCTGTAGACAGTTAGGCTATGAGAAAACCAGACTTAAGGGCTAAACAGTTTCAGCCTTGTTCGGCTGACTTAGTAGCCGTCGTCGCGCTTAGCCTGGTTTTCAAAGCGGGTAAATTCACCCCGGAAGGTCAGATGAACGGTCCCGATCGGGCCATTCCGTTGCTTACCGATGATGATCTCGGCATCTTTGTCATGCCCCTTCTCACAGGTTCGATCCCGACTCTTACAATCCTCGCAGTACACGGCATCGCGATAGACAAACATAATGACGTCGGCGTCCTGCTCAATAGCACCTGATTCACGTAAATCTGCCATCATCGGTCGTTTATCGGTACGACTTTCCAAAGAGCGGTTTAACTGTGATAAGGCCACAACCGGCAGACCTAATTCCTTGGCCAGAGCCTTGAGAGAACGGGAAATCTCAGAGATTTCCTGTTGTCGACTTTCCGGATTACTGCCACGCATCAGTTGCAAATAGTCAACTATGATCAACCCTAAGCCATGTTCAGCTTTCAAACGTCTGGCCTTCGAGCGTAATTCAAGAACCGATATAGCCGGAGTGTCATCGATAAATAGTTGCGTATCATTCAGTTGACCAGCCGCCATCGTCAGTTTTGGCCAATCCGACTCACCCAGATGCCCGGTTCTCAACCGCCCGGCATCAACCTTAGCTAAAGAGCAGAGCATCCTCTGAACCAGTTGTTCTTTACTCATTTCCAGGGAGAAAATAACTGCAGGGACAGAATTATCAGCGTGTGTCGTCGCATATTCGATCAGATTCAACGCGAAGGCTGTTTTTCCCATGGATGGACGGCCGGCAACAATAATCAAGTCACTCGGTTGCAATCCAGCGGTCATTTTATCGAGGTCATGATAACCAGTCGGAACCCCGGTCACCAGTTCTTTCCGCTCATAAAGAGCTTCAATCGATTTAAAAGTGTCTTTAAGAATATCCCGTACGGGAAAATATGAAGGACGGATTCTGTTTTCGGAGATTTCAAAAATTGATTTTTCGGCCTGGTCAAGGATCTCCTCCATGTCCCCGCCCTCATAACCACGGGTGGCGATGGCGGTTGATGCTTCAATCAATTTTCGAGCGACCGATTTCTCTTTCACCAACTTGCAGTAATAGACAATATTGGCGGCTGTTGGTACATAATCAACCAGGGTTGCCAGATAGGTACTGCCCCCAACTTCTTCAAGCTCACCACGATCTTTAAGCACTGCAGTTAAAGTTACAAGATCTGCCGGTTCACTCTTTTCGGAGAGGAGAATCAGGGCACTGAATATTTTCCGGTGGCTACCACGGTAAAAATCATCAACCGTCAAAAACTCCAGAGCACGGTTGAGTGCTTCGTTTTCCAGCAGCACGCCACCCAACACTGACATTTCGGCTTCAAGGTTCTGCGGCGGTAAACGGTGACCGCGATTTTCGTCCATATCAACTCCTGAATTTAATAGATCAGGCAGGATATCAGAGTCGCACTGATTTAAAAAGTCAGAAGGTCAATAACTGCGTGAATTTTAATTTTGACTTTGCTGTCAAAATGACACCAGAGACATGATCCCAATGTCATTGCTTATTTGTCTGCTGTAAGTCGAAGCAGGCGACCATCCTTTTTATCCTCCAGAACCCATATTGCACCTTTAGGCCCCTGTTCCACCTCTCGTATCCGTTGCCCCATAGCGAAACGTTCGACTTCATCGGCCTGGTCACCTTCAATCCTGATCCGTAGCAGGGACCTTGATCTGAGTCCGCCGA
Source organism: Desulfuromusa sp. (assembly GCA_036351455.1). Lineage (GTDB taxonomy): Bacteria > Desulfobacterota > Desulfuromonadia > Desulfuromonadales > Geopsychrobacteraceae > Desulfuromusa. The sequence goes on along the minus strand of JAZBPC010000104.1, from coordinate 2,143 downwards.
TAAACGCATTGCCTTGCCACTCTGGAAATATGGAACCGTCATATATTATCAGGCCTGAGGGAGCAACAGTTGGTACCCAGAAAACCTCTGGGGCATGGAATTCCGGACGCGTGTCATGATCGGGAATGGGAATGCCGGAGTATTGATCGCCCCAGGAAACAATCGGCCAGCCGTAATTCTCTCCACCGATGATCAAGTTAAATTCGTCACCATCTCTAGGCCCCATTTCATGGGTCCACAGTTGGCCCTTTTTATCGAAAGCTATGCCAAGCAGGTTGCGATGTCCAAGGGTCCAGAAGGTTTTTGCGAGCTCTCCTTTGTTCTGAAATGGATTGTCAGGTGGGACTGATCCGTCTGCGTTCACCCGGATGACCTTGCCCAGATTTTGTTCCCAACTTTGAGCTGGTGTCTGTTTTTGCCGTTCACCCGATGTAATGAATAAATACCCATCGGGGCTGAATGCCAATCGGTGCGAATAATGTCCTGTCCCTGTAACTTTAGGACTTTGCCGCCAGATCACTTCAAAGTTTTCAAGTTTTGGCTCTGTGGCCGAGAGATGGAGTTTAGCCCTGGCGACAGCGGCTCCTCTTCTAAATGACGTATCCTGCTCAGCATACGACAGGTAAATCCAGTGATTATTATTGAATTGAGGATGGAGAATTATATCACCCAAACCACCCTGACCGCCGTAGGCGACCCTGGGCAAGCCTTTGACGGGGACCTTGGAACGATCATCAAGATTTACTAAGAGCAACTTTCCTGATTTTTCAGTGACCAGCAGGTTGCCATCAGGTAGAAAAGTCATCGCCCAAGGTTCGTTGAATTCTCCAAAGCTCTCGGCGTAGAGCCTTGAACCTGTATTCCCGTGAATTATATTCCCAGCGGACTCTGCGTAGGAAGTGTTAAAGGAAAGGAAGAGTAACAAAAACGACAAATAACGTATTAAACGGAATGATTGCATAACTTCTCTCCACTTTATGGTGATGAGTTTAAATCACCAGTAAAAGTTTCAACTTCAGACAGGGACTTCTGACTTCATAAATGTCATTGTATCTCAATGATATAACAAGAATGAGATAGAAAAAAAGCCGGACAGGACAATTTTATCTGTCCCGTTCGGCTTAAGGCACCCCTGACTGATCAGCATTTGTTACATCGTACATCCGCCCCTAACACTTTGGCAGACAAACAACTTCAGCCAGAGTTATCAATCTTACCGGAGAGCTGGAGCTCATGACATAGACGTTGTGAAACTTCTGACTAAACCATCTCCAGATTTTTACTCTGCAAATCAACCTTGCGATAAAAACAGGTTTCACGGGTTTTTCCGGTTTCTGGATTCTTGGTGTGGCAAGCACCACCTCCCTGCGGCTCAACACGGTAGACGATTGCGTCCTGATCACAGTCGGTCAAAATTTCAACAATCTTGAGAAAATCACCTGAGGTCTCCCCCTTGGTCCAGAGCTCATTCCGCGAAGTCGACCAGAAAGTGGCCATCCCCTTTTCAAAAGAGGTCTTCAGTGCCAGTTCATTGACGTAAGCAACCATCAAGATCCGCCCATCAGCAACATCCTGAACCACCGCGGGAATCAAGCCACCCCGTTTTTCAAAATCGATCAGTAACTCTGTTCCCTCTTCTAATATCTTGTTAGCCATTGCAATCTCCCTAAAAAGAAATATTTTAACGGAGAGGCGGAGAGGAGCAGAGAAATTCAAGAACTAAAATTTGATCTTTGATTTCAGATTAAACACAAATATCTCAAATTTTTCTCTGCTTACTCTCCGGTCTCAGCGTCTCTGCGTTGAAATACCATTAAAAATGGTTGGCCTTCACCATATCCTGCGTAAACACCTTCGGTGCTGGAATCGGCACAATCCCGTCAACGCCTAACCGTAACAGTTTTGGTGCCAGAATATTTAACTGCGATTCGCGGATAACCGCAGCAACACTTCGCCAAGCCTCATCGACCACCGGGCTGACCGTCGGCGAAATAACCGACGGCAACATCTTCTCAACCTGCGTCAGTACCGCAGCTGGAACATCCATAAACACCATGTACACCGGTTCCCGCTCCGCTTGTAAAACCGCATCGATACACATGCGGATATCTTCCATTTTTTCAAATTTAGCGGTGTCTTTTAT
>JAZBPC010000103.1:0-3800 GCA_036351455.1 Desulfuromusa sp. | reverse complement strand
CTTTATTGGTTGGCAGGGTGGCTGCCATCTCCGCCAGGCTGGCATCGCCGAAGACAACATAAGGGGGGACTTCATCACGATCGGCGATTTGCTTGCGTAGAATCCGCAACTGATTAAACAGTTCCTGATCATATTCAAGACCAACAATCTTCCGCTCAGGCCGTTTTTTACGTCCCGGCTTCACTCGTGGTTTCGTGATCGTCAGTTCTGCTTCTCCTCGTAACAGCGGTCTGGCGGCTTCTGTCAGCTTCAGAACTGAAAAATTGCCGATATCCTGTTCCAGATAACCATAGTGGATCAATTGGCGCAGTAAATGACTCCAGTGATCCTGGTTCTGGTCCCGCCCTATGCCGTAGGTGGAAAGCTGATCATGGCGTAAGTCAAAAATCCTTTGCGTCTTGGCACCCCGCAAGACTTCGATGACGTGGCCAATACCAAAACGCTGCCCGACCCGATAGACACAGGAAAGTGCCTTACGAGCATCTTCACTGGCATCGTAACGCTGCGGAGGATTGAGACAGATATCACAATTTCCACAATCCTGTTCTAGGGATTCACCAAAATAACCTAATAGTGCGCGGCGACGGCAGGTGCCCGATTCAGCAAAGGCGACCATGGCATTCAGTTTGTGAATTTCAATCCGTTTTTGCTCCGGGTTCCCCCCTTTTTCGATCAACCCACGGCTGATAGCGATATCCCCATAACCAAACAGTAACAACGCTTCCGCAGGCAATCCATCCCGGCCAGCACGACCGGTTTCCTGATAGTAACTTTCGAGGTTTTTAGGGAGATCATAATGGACGACAAAGCGAACATTCGGCTTATCAATCCCCATTCCAAAAGCGACTGTCGCGACAACAATATGCAAATCATCACGAATGAAGTCTTCCTGAACCTGTTTGCGCTCAGCTGCCGATAACCCTGCGTGATAGGCCGCAGCCTTGAGACCATCCTGATGCAATTTTTTCGCCACCTCATCGACGCGCTTGCGACTCAAGCAATAGACAATCCCGGATTCATTCTCGCGACCTTCAAGAAAACCACAGAGTTGCTGATACGGTTTGGTCTTATCAATCACGGTATAGCGGATATTGGGACGGTCAAAGCTGGCAACAACCTGATAGGAGTTTTGCAACTGGAGATGATTGAGGATATCCAGGCGAGTCTGCTTCTCAGCGGTCGCTGTTAAAGCGACCATAGGAACATTGGGAAAATAATTCCGCAGTCTTCCTAACCCCACATATTCCGGGCGAAAATCGTGCCCCCACTGGGAAACACAATGAGCCTCGTCAACAGCAAAAAGGCTGACCTCAAAACTACGTAACCTCTCCAGGAATTCAGCACTGAGCAACCGTTCCGGTGCAACGTAGAGCAGATCGAGTTGTCCCGCGTGCAATTGAGCCAGGACCTGACGGGATTCACTTGCCCCCAGCGATGAGTTGTAGCAAGCGGACCGGACGCCATTGGCACGCAAAGCATCGACCTGATCTTTCATCAACGAGATCAATGGCGATATAACAATTGCTATCCCTGATCGATGCAGTGCCGGAACTTGAAAACAGAGCGACTTTCCTCCACCCGTCGGCATCAGAACAAAAGCATCCCGCCCCTGGATCAGATTTTGGATCACTTCTTCCTGATATGGGCGGAAAGTCTGATATCCAAAGACATCATTCAAGGTTTTCCGAACGGCATTGCTTTTGTCCAGCGACAGAAGTGTCTCTATGTTTTCGCTACTATCTAACATCGAAAATATTCATCCATCCGCCGTTGCAGAAGTTCACGGGTGTTCGGGTCTTCTTCTACCAAAGATGATGGGTTCACTCCGGTAGCATCAATTCCTATTCGGCCACACTCCTGATAAATCCGTTGATTTTTTAGTTTGTTAATGGTTCTCCACCAGCAATGTGATAGCGATGATAAATTGATATCTTCATCCAGCAGGACTAACAATGGTGCCCGTCGCAGCGGACTTCTCTCCCAAAGGGTATGCAGGAGTTCTTTATTTTCTTTTGCTGACTGCTGCTTCACTGACAATAGAGCCACTCCATGGAAGATTGTTTCCACTGGCATCTTTAGATTACGGATCTGTGGAAAATCAATCTTCAGCATTTCCCGCAGTAATATTTCATTGGCCTTGCCAAGATAAATATTCTCGCTGGGGGGAGGACCGACGACGGTGGTTGGACATATAGCTCCTGGACGATGCCGTATTGCAGTGACCTGCATCAGTGGGCAGTCTTCTCGGCAGACATATTGTCCGGTATGGTTACCAAACGGCCCCTCTTTTACAGTAACCTCAGGAAGTAAATGTCCCTCAATAACGATCTCAGCATTTGCCGGAACCGCTATCGGTTGGGTCAACCCTGGCGTGAATTTTAACGTCTGATCGAACAACGCACTGTGAAATGCAAATTCTTCGCACTCTTCGGGCAATGGTGCTGCTGCAACCCAAATCAGAGCCGGATCCGAGCCCATGATCAGACTTATTGGCAGTGTTTTTTTTGCTTTGGCAGCAGCAGCAAAATGTTTTGCAGCTCCTGAAGCAGGAGAAAAGTTGATCGCAAGATGGTCAGAATCAACAACTTGAGCACGGTATAATCCCAGATTTTTTTGACCGGTATCTGGATGTTCAGTGATTGACAGGGCCAGGTTTAAATAGGCGCCACCTTCTTTAGGCCAGCTTTGAATCGCAGGGAGATCAAGTAAGTTCAACCCCTCTGAAATCTGGTATTTTGAGTCCTCAACGAGATTCGTTTTCTCTCTGAACCGTAGACGCTCCTCAACATTACCATTTCTAGTACGTAGAAGAGTCTGCAGCTTGAGCGAAAATTCTACAAAATCGGTCGAATGGAGAAGAAGAGTTGTTCTTTTTTCAGAGCCGAACATGTTAGCAATGACTGGAAAAGAACGACTGTAAATCCGCTTGAATAAGAGAGATTTCCCCCCCTCTGCTTTTCTGAATTCATTCCTGCAGAGTGCAGCCAGTTCCAAGCGCGCACCCACTTCGGCTGAGACTGTTTGCAGTTCGCCCAAGTCATGTAACTTTTGTAGATGTTTTTGCAGATCCATGCAAACATTCTACCTGAAAACTATTTTTTAAAGGCAAAAAAAAGCCCTTCAGCAAGCTGAAGGGCTTTTTATCAGGAAAGAATTTAACTCTAAAATCCAGCCATCTTAGCCAGTTGCATCAGTGCATTTGGGAAAATGCCTAGATACAAAACACCGCCAAGCGAAATCACAATTGAAATAGCTGTCGGCACATTAATTGTGACCCAGGAAAAATCTTCTTCAGGATCCTTGAAGTACATCTGTACCATCACACGTAGGTAGTAATACAAAGAAACCGCTGAGTTCAAAACTCCCAAGACTGCCAACCAGATATAGCCCGCTTTAATCGCTCCAGCAAAAATATAGAATTTACCGATAAAACCTGCAGTTGGCGGAAGCCCCATCAGGGAAAACAGGAAAATGGAAAGAGCAATTCCTAATGCTGGTTTTTTATAACCGAGACCTGCAACACCATTAAGGGTCAGGTTATTTTCACCCTGTTTACCCACCAGAATCAGGACGGCAAAAGCGCCCATGTTCATAAAGGTATAAACAAGCATATAAAACAGGATGGCAGACAAACCAATTTCATTCCATGCGACCAGACCCACCAGGGCATATCCCGCGTGTGAAATCGAAGAATAAGCCAACATCCGTTTTAGATCTTTTTGACTCAAGGCAACGAAGTTACCGATTGTCATCGTCAGCACAGCAAGGATCCAGAACAGCGATGTTAATTCGGATTGGAG
>JAZBPC010000102.1:0-3300 GCA_036351455.1 Desulfuromusa sp. | reverse complement strand
GTAACGGCATTACATCTGAAAGGCTTGCCCAAGTCTTCCAGTCCGCTTGATTAAGTAGCGAACGAACAACTCGCTCTGCGGCATACGCTGGCCCCGGCGGGCTATATTCTAGTGCCGCTCCTTGCCCCCCCAACAATGCAAGAGTTTCCGCAATACCTTTTCGTAGAACTCTTGAATACGCAGGGCCTTCTCGATGCATAAATGCAGCAGACCTTTCGCTCTCAGGCAGATCTAATACGGCTTCTGTACTGCTAAGCACCTTAACGGCTACATCCGCGAACCGTTCAATATCTGTATCTATCAAATAATGCCCAAGCTGTTGCCATACCTCATAGCGAGAGATTGGACGAAAAACTTTACCCTCCAATAAAATGGGAGGTTCTTTTTCTCGGGTGAGCGGATAAAGAATTTTGACCCAATCTTTATATGGCAGGTCCAACAAGTCATTTAAAGCTGACTGGTCGAGATCAGAAGCATCGTTCCATCCTCCGACCAGAGCCAACAAGCGAAGATTATATCCTTCTTTCCCCGTTGCCCATGCACGACGTTCTGTCGTTCCAGTTAGCAATTGTGTAAGAAGGTAAACATTTCCATTTGAACGATTGGCTAGGCTCTCTGCATCAGCTGGAGGATAATCGTTATTTTTAAGAATCTCTAAAAGGTCATATCGGCTGGGCTCAACCAGATCTATGATTTCAGGAATATCAGCCCGTGGGTTTGTAAGAGCATAAACCACCGAATGATTTCCGTTGCGGGCCAACTGTAACAATTCATTTCGTGCCCCTTCAAAATCAAGTTCTGGATGTGCGATTAAAATATTCCCTCGTGATGTGCTACATGTTTTCTTCCACGCTTCGAGATCTCGAATAAATAAACAGCGTTCTCCTGCTCCAGCTTCCAGCTCCCCTCGCTTGGAAAGACATGCCGCAATAAAAGTCTGAACCTCCTTCGGATAGCGGGTGCGTATACACAGATCGCTTATTTGACCATCAAACACTGCGCTTACTTTTGAGGCCGCGAGATCACGCCCACAAAGATAGATTTCCTGTAAAAGCTTGGGCGTTATTGCTGTATTAGTGTTTTCCATATATCCGTTGCCTTTTGAACATGCTTGGTGCTTTCAATGGAAGGTGGCGGAATCGAAGTATCAGATTGTTTTTTTGCGTTCAATTCGCCTGCAAGTGACTCTATAAAGGGAGTCAAATCGCTGTGAGTTTTTCCGTAAACTACCGGTTCCAAAAAACCGTAGGGGCCACACAACTTTAAAAATTTCTTCTCCTCTGCTTTTAGACATAAAACAAAATGGCGATGTAATGACCCTTTCAGCGCAGACCCGCACCACTTAATCAACCGCTCAAAATTCGGATCTTTAAATGTTCCGAGACAGCCAATGAAAACCATGCAGTGCCAGCGCGCGAATCGTTTCATCACCAAGTTCATATTCTCGTCCCGAAGAAACTCATCATATGACGTCTGATCCAAAACGATGGACTCTAAGGTTTTCCAGTGCCCGTGAATATGGAAAATGAAATCGCATGCCCCCGAGATTAAGTGTTTGTCAATTACTTGCTGATCTTTCCAGTGCACCGTCGGTAAATTCGTGACCTGCTGAAGCAAATCATCGTAATTAAGCGTGGCAATTAACCCGCCGAGTTTTTGGATCGCCGGAATTAGCTCATCATTATCACGGACCTTCAGGCATCCAATTGTCTCGTTTATCCAGTGTTCGCGCCGGTTTATTCCCCTGTTAAACCACCCCCTAATTGTCTGTGCTGCAGTAATTAAATTATCTGTTTCGCCACTGTCTATCTGTTGCTTTACGATATCAGGATATTCAGTATCGATGAGATTGTAACGTTGGCAATATTCGATCCCCTCTGCGAGCAATCCCGCCCACCCTGCAACTTCAGCATTAGGCTGATCAGGGTATCCTGCTGCTTGCAGAGAGACCCCAGTTCCAGTAACAACAACGAGGTTGCTCGACCCCGGCACAATACTATTGACCAACTGGGTTCGTTGTTTGCTTTCGGTTGTAAATGTCGTGGACATAAATGTCTAAAATCAAGGGGTTCTATGAATTAATATTTTGGCTTTCTGTCGGCTCTATTTTTTCTTTATTTTTAGAATTTTGATTAAATTGTCAGTGGTTTGGAGCGATTTGGAAGCTGCTCTATGAAACCGATCGATTTCAGTGTTGTTGTTCACAACAGAAGGTTTCTCGGGGTCAATCCATTGGATTTTTTGGTGAATAATCGCATTTCTGGCTTTAATTAGTTCTTTCAAATCATTGATCTCCGGCCTGTCCTCTTTTATTTCGGTTTTTTGGCAAATCTCTGGGATGACAATCCATTTTGAGACTAACTTGAGCTTATCTAGATGTTCTAAGTATGATTTTGGTGTAATAAAATGTGTTCCATACTCGAATATTACGGCTTCGAGATGTGCGATTGCTGTTATTATCGAAATTACTCCGTGCTGAATTTGTTCATAACGGAGCTTAAAAAACAGAGGGATGTTTTTTGGATCATCTTGTTGCTCCAGTCGTTCAATCTCGTTTTCCAAATCATTGTATTTTTCATGATTCGATTTCAAAACTGCATGTAGTTGATAGTCAACTCGAGAGGTTCCATATCGTCTGTGTACTTTTTCCATAATGGTGAGTGCCAGCTAATTGTTAATGTGGCCGCCTAACGCGCCGGTCGGACGCTTTGATCTGCTGTTGGTTCTAATTTTTCTGCGATGTGTTGCGGGTCGTATTGTTTTTGTACTTTAAATCGGTGCAGGGAAATGTCGGCGGTTTGGAAGACGTGGTTTACAAACTCGTCGCGCTGTTTGCGTTTGGGCTTCTGGTGGCTTTTGTCGTCCAGCTCGATGGCGGCTTTGATCTGGAAGGTAACAGGATCGTAGAGCAGAAAGTCGACGTGCTTGCTGCAGATCCGGTTGAATGCCTGAATGTATGCTTTCCCTTTGGCTTTGGGTTGCAGGACATCGGCCAATCGCGGTTTGAGTGAAATACCGGCGGTGTCACCAACCGCTTCTTTGAGTGCTTTGAAAAAGGTCTGTTCGGCGGGGGTCAGAATCGTTCCGCAGGATTTGTACTCGGCCTTCCGGTGTTTGGGTCTGCTGCTGAGGATTTGAATGATGATGTAAAGGATAGCCACCGCACCGAAAGGCACGATGAGCGGTTTCCACATTTCAATAGACGCCAAAAACATGCAGTCAGTCTGCCGTATTTTAAAGAAGCAGGGAAGGTGGGTTTTAAGAAAAAAAACTTAAGGAAATCTCCCGCGCGCGGGGTGC
>JAZBPC010000101.1:0-12217 GCA_036351455.1 Desulfuromusa sp. | reverse complement strand
CCTTCAAGTCCATTCACCTTGATTTCATATATTTCCAGCAATTGTTGCCCCAACACGCCATTTGGCAACTGCTGACCCACCAGCCAGACAACATAGGGTTCGGGTAAATCCAGCAACAGCCTGCCGGCATGTTTCCCGTAAGGCATTCGGGCAACGGCCAAACGTCGCAATTGTTGAGGATCAGGATAAACAACTTCAGACATCTTTGACTCTCCAATCAGCGTCCTGCATCAAAAATCGATTTGTATCATAAAAACAAGTCATGACTCCACGATATCTGACACCTGAATCAATGGATGGGGAACAGAGAAAAAAACATCCCAATCCCAACAAAATTATTGTACAATAATGTGATTTTTTAAATTTTTATTAGCCTGTTGAGGATTTTAATGCGCTTACTCGGCAAATTCATGTTATCTCCATGGCTATGGTGTCCGCTTCTGGGACTGCTATTACTTGGCCTGTCGCTCACCGATCAGCCCACCCTTTTGCAATTTGAATACCCGGTTTATGATCAACTGCTTGCATTCAGAACAACACCAGACAATGATCGGGTGGTGTTGATCGCTACCGACCAATCTAGTAATCTTAGAGGGGAGAAACCTTTTGATTCCCCTCAAAAACTGACCGCAATAATCGATAAAATAAAGCAACTGGGGGGAGAAAACATTGCCTTACTCACACCTCCCCGTTTCCCTGATCAGCTATCAACCGACAATCTGACCCTCAACAACAGCCTCTGGATCAATCATGTTGTGGTTGCGGCAAAAAACTCCCGACACATAAGATCTTCTATGGGACCCATCCCTGCAGCCTCTCTCTTACCTGCAGATAATTCATTGCCAAATATGCAGCAACTGCTGCTCGACTTACAGAATCCTTTGGCGAAGTACCGCCAAAATCGCCCCGAAAATTGGAGTTTCAGGGCGTTGGACTTTACCACCGATCAAAGTCTGTCAACCGGACACTTGTTCTTTTCCCCCGATGCTGATGGCAAAATTCGTGGTCAAACCCTGTTGCTCCCCGGGTTGAAACAATGGATCCCCTCACTCCCTCTGCAATTAGCTCTACAGGCTCAAGGTGAAAACCTGCAAAGCTTAAAAACCATCCCTGCAGAATTAGCGGGGACACTACAAACCCCCAGATTGAAGATTCCGGTCAGCGGCTACTACCGGATGCTTTTTGCCATTCAACCAGAGCACCTCCCCTTCCAGACATACAGTATCGGTGACTTGTTACAGGGGAACCTGCAACAGGGGACGTTACAGAATAAAGTCATTCTTATTGGCCCCATCAACAGCTATGGAGACCAACATCAAGTTGCTGGTTATGGCAACATGAGCACCAGCGAACTGGCAGCCCTGGCAACGGCAACTCTGCTGGGAGATTCGGTTCCCAAACGACCAAGTTGGGGCTGGTTGTTGGAAGTAATCGTTATGTTCTACTTTGCAGTCTTACTCATAATGCTTGTTCCCAGACTTTCATTCCGCAGCGGGCTTGCGATCATTTTACTATTTTTAACCAGCTGGATTCTGGTTGCCGCAGGCGCACTCATCATCTTTGACCTCTGGTTTAAAATAGTCCCAACTACTATTTTCTGCCTGCTCAACTTCATCCTGGTACGTTGGCATGTCGAGCATCAGCAACAAAATATCCACAAACAGGAGAGCTACCAGGTTCTAACCCAACGGTTTCAAGAACATGGGAGCCTTGATCTGGCTTTAGAAAAAGCGCTACTGATTGATCCCAGAAAAAAATCGGCCAAGGAGATACTCTACAACCTCGGGCTTGAATTGGAACGTAAAAGGATGCCACACAAAGCAATGACCGTTTATCGGCACCTCTTACAAGCCGGGCGCTTCCGCGACAGCAAAAACCGGCTGAAACAATTAGCAAAGCATGAACAGACAACGATTCTAAGCCAAGATGACAATGCTACCGTTATTCTGAATCAACCAGGGGAAAAACCAACACTGGGTCGCTATCGAATTGAGAAGGAGCTCGGTCAGGGAGCCATGGGAACCGTTTATCTCGGGATCGACCCCAAAATTAATCGTCAGGTTGCGATCAAAACCCTGGCATACCAGGAAATTGAACAGGAAAAACTCCCCCGGATCAAAGAGCGTTTTTTCCGTGAAGCAGAAGCTGCTGGCAATCTCAGTCATCCCAACATTGTCACCATCTATGATGTTGGAGAAGAAGCGGACCTGGCCTTTTTTGCCATGGAATATCTCGAAGGTGAAAACCTCAGTAGCTACTGTAAACCGAAGCAACGCTTGCCGATTACTCAGGTGATCGACATTATCTCTCAAGTCACCACAGCTCTTGACTATGCTCATCGACAGGGGGTTATCCATCGAGATATCAAACCGGCAAATATCATCTTATTGCCGCAAGGACAGATCAAAGTCACCGATTTTGGCATCGCCCGGATTACCACCAGCTCCCACACAGAAACCGGGATCATCCTTGGCACCCCCAGTTACATGTCGCCAGAACAGGTCGCAGGAAAAAAAGTGGACGGACGCTCGGATCTTTTTTCTCTTGGAGTTGTCATGTATGAACTTTTCAGTGGAGAAAAACCGTTCCAAGGTGAAAACATGACGTCGCTGATGTACAACATTTCCAGCTCCAGCTATCGTCCTCTGATGGAACTTTGTCCCAAACTGCCAGCCTCCTGCTACACTATAGTGGATAAACTGTTGCAGAAAACCATGACGCGACGTTTCAAATCTGCGGCAATCCTCAGGCAAGAGCTGTTAACAATACAACAAAAGTTGGAAACCTCATGAAACTGCAAGCTTGCGCAAAAACCGATATCGGCCTGACAAGAAACAATAATGAAGATTCCTTCTTTATTGACAACAAACAGGGATTGTTTATCGTTGCTGATGGGATGGGTGGGCATGCTGCGGGCGAAATTGCCAGCCAGATTGCTGTTGAAACCGTCCGTCGCTCTCTGCAGACCACGGACGGAAAACCCCCTCTTGAGCAACTAAAGCAAGCAATAGAAGAAGCAAATCTGGCCGTTGTAGAGGCCGCAAACAACACTATTGCCTGCAAGGGGATGGGAACCACATTGACGGTTCTCCTCCTCAGTCAACAACAGGCACATCTTGCCCATGTTGGCGACAGTCGCGTCTACCGCCTGCATGATAAGCAGCTGGAACAGTTGAGCGATGATCACTCGTTATCTGCGGAACAGTTACGCCAGGGGATGATTACCTTCGAAGAAGCGCAAAAATCTAATTTTGGCAACATTTTATTGCAGGCTATCGGTATTTCTGCAGAGTTGGATATCTGCCTGAAACACTTCCCGGTAACTGACGGGGATAGTTTTCTCCTCTGCAGTGATGGCCTGAGCAATATGCTTGCAGATACTGAAATCGAAAAAGTTCTCAAGCAAACAGGAAATTTAGACAACCGCTGCAATCAATTAATTGATAATGCAATTGCAGCCGGAGGAAAAGACAATATTACAGCTATCATAGTGCAAATCGACGAGATTTAACCTGAAGATCCAACAAAAATGAAAAGGGAGAGAAGAATGTTAAAAATTGAATTAAAGTACCAGGGAAAAACTATCGCAGTTTTTGAAACTGAAAACGAACAGGTCAGTATCGGCCGCAATCCGAAAAACGATATTCACATTGACAATCCAGCTGTTTCAAGTTCCCATGCGGTCATCAGAAAAGTCATGAATACCTATTACATGGAAGACTTGGGGAGCACCAACGGAACATTTGTCAACGAGAAAAAAATAACAAAATACGAACTCCTCGATGGCGATGAAGTGATCATCGGCAAGCACAGTCTGGAATTCCATTTAACCAATGGTAAAAGCCAAACCCTGGCGGATTTCGATAAAACTGTTATTCTGGACACTCGTAAGCAAAAAGAATTATTGGATAAAAACCGATAGTCTGTTTCTCACAAAAGAATCCCCGGCAACATACATGTTGACCGGGGACTCTTGATAACAATAGAAAAAGGGAGGTGACGATCTCTACTTCACGTGACAGCGGTTGCAGCTCGTCTTCGCAGCAAAAGCGCGGGTACCATTGTGGCACTCACCACAAAGTTCGCCTGCATAAATTTTATCCATCGTGATTTCAACTGTTCCCTGTTTCATCTTGGGAAACATGTCTTTATTGTGGCACTCTTTACAACTGCTGACACCTGCATCCTTATGAACCTTGCCAGAGAAGGTCACCGGACCCATTGATGAATTGTCATACGTCAGAGTTTTACCGGGGGGAACAGCAACAGCAACGGTTACAGCACAAAAAATCAATATTGACAAAAGTAACGTAATTTTTCTCATCCGATTTTTCCTTTGTTTGTAAGAGATAATTATTATGAAACGCCTGATAGACACCGTGAACCATAATCCGATTCTACTCTTGTAGTCAATACAGTGTCGTTGAAGAAATGTTATGAAAATTATTTGAAATAAGTTAATATACCCAACGCTGTAAATATCAGCCTAAACCGAGGTACATCACTTTGGAACATTTTATTGCTCGACAGCCCATTTTTGACACCCAAGGTCGAGTTTACGCCTATGAACTCCTGTTTCGCTCAGGTCTGCACAATTATTTTGATTGTGATGATCAGGATCTTGCTGCCGCCAGCGTTATTGCCAACAGCAATCTCCTCTTTGACCTGACGGAGATGACTGGGGGCACCAAAGCATTCATCAACTGTACCCACACAGTTCTGATCAATGATTTAATGACCACCCTGCCACGGCAACAAGCAGTCGTGGAAATCCTGGAAGATGTTGAACCGGATGAAGCCATAATTTCTGCCTGTCAGAGACTCAAGGAACTAGGATATATTCTGGCTCTGGATGATTTCGTTTATCATAAAAATTTTGAGCCCCTGTTGGAACTGGCCGATATTATCAAGGTTGATTTCCTCCTCAGTGATGTTGATGAACAGGAACGCCTTGCAAAAGTAATGATTCCGCGCGGAATCAAAATGCTCGCCGAAAAAGTTGAAACCCATGAAGTCTATGAGCACGCAAAAAAAATGGGTTATCAATTATTCCAGGGTTACTTCTTCGCCAAACCAGTGATCATTTCCCGCAAGGATATCCCAACCAATAAAATCCAATTTTTACGAATTCTTAAGGATATCCACGCCCAGGAAGTTGATTTTAAAAAACTCGCATTGACAATTCAGAGTGAAGTTTCCCTCTCTTACAAACTGCTCAAACTCATTAACTCTGCTGCTTTTGCCCTGCGTCATAAAGTGACATCAATCCTGCAGGCATTATCGCTGCTTGGTCTAAGAGAGATCAGATCCTGGGTCTCTCTGCTGTCGATTGCATCTATGGCTGATGACAAACCGGCAGAACTGGTTGTTAGCTCCCTTATCCGGGCGAGACTCTGTGAGCATTTGGCTCAATCCTGTAAAATGGGCGATCGGCAGTCTGATCTGTTCCTGATGGGATTATTCTCGCTACTGGACGCCATTATGTCGCGTCCAATTGATGAAATTCTTCAGGAAATTACCGTTGAAGATGACATCCTTGAAGCTTTAACAGGAGAACCAGGAAAGCTCCGTTCTCTTTTAGACCTGGTCATCGCTACAGAGCAGGGCGATTGGGAGAAGGTTTCCAGATTGGCACTGGAACTCCAGATCGAAGAGGAATCCCTTTCTGCGGCATACCTTGATGCTGTCAAATGGGCTCAAGATATCTATACAATGTAACTCTACAGAATTGAAAAGGTCACCATGGCAGAGAAAATTCATCGCTCAAAGCAAGAATGGCAACAGTTATTAACACCAGAGGCCTATTCAATTGCTCGTGAAGCCGAGACAGAAGCCCCCTTTAGCGGTCGCTACTGTGATCACCACGACAAGGGAAAATATCACTGTATCTGCTGTGGTCAGGAATTATTTCACTCCGAGAGTAAATTTGACTCAGGGTCAGGTTGGCCCAGTTTTTATCAGCCGATAGCTGCGGAAAATATTACCACCAGAGAAGATCGTAGCCTGTTCCGTGTGCGCACCGAAGCTCTCTGTGCAAGTTGTGATGCTCACCTGGGGCACGTATTCCCTGATGGCCCACAACCAACAGGATTGCGTTTTTGTATCAACTCAGCGGCCCTTGATTTCACCCCCGAATAAAATTGTTACAGATAAAGATTAATTGACAGGCTCTCTGTGGCAAGGTACAACAAACGCCTTTTCCCAAGGAGAGCAGATGACAAAAAAGCAATATGCGGCCGGTGATCATATCACCTCCAAGTGCACAAAATGTAAAGATACAACCAACCACACCATCGTCGCGATGGTTGGAGATACCGTTGCGCGTGTCGTATGCAATACCTGCGGTGGAACACATAATTATCGCGATGCCAGGGTTAAAAAAGCGGCCCCAAGAAGTAAAACAAGCACTGCTAAACCAGCTAAAATCAGTAAGCTGGAAGCCAACTGGGAAGCCCAGATCAATGCAGCTGACCCGGCCAGCGCCACCCCCTACAACATCAAAATGGTGGTGAATAGCGGAGATTTAATCCAGCACCCGAGTTTTGGCCTTGGTTGTGTCGTAAACACCATCAAACCAAACAAAATGGAAGTCAGTTTTCGCGATGGAATCAAACTTTTACGTTGCTCTGTGGCATAATGACCAACGAGAGAATTGACAAGTCAGCTTTCTTGCTGTTTATTGATGGCAGGTTTTCTTTATAGAGACATCATCAGGTATGAATATCAATGTCCGGAACTGAATACAAAAGCGCTGGATTTATTCTGACACTGGCCGCACTGATTATCATCATTGCCGGGGTTAAAACCGCCCAGGCACTTCTGGTTCCATTTCTCCTCGCCTTCTTCATCTCGATTATCTGTGCTGGCCCCTTCTTCTGGCTACAGCAACGTAAAATCCCTGCTCCGGTTGCGCTGCTCATAGTCATCAGTGTTGTCATGCTCGGAGGCCTTGTCGTTGTGACTTTAATTGGCACCTCAGTCAACGACTTCACCAACGAAATCCCCGTGTATCAAGAAAAGCTGCAGATTCAGACCCTCTCCCTGTTCGACTGGCTCGACCGATTGGGGATCAAAGTATCAAAACAAATACTCCTGGAACATTTCAATCCCGGTTCAATTATGCAGTCTGCGGCCAGCATGCTGGCAACAGCCGGGGGTGTCCTGACCAACTCTTTCCTGATTATGCTGACAGTGGTTTTCATCCTCTTTGAAGCCGCAGGAATGCCCAATAAACTCCGTGCGGCATTACCCGATGCTGACTCATCCTTGGCCTCTTTTGAAAAGTTTTCTACCAGTGTCCGTCAATATCTTGTAATTAAAACCATCGTCAGCCTCGGAACCGGCCTGGTCGTCACGGTCGGACTGTTGCTTCTCGGTCTCGATTATGCGCCCCTATGGGGAATGATCGCATTTCTCCTGAACTATGTCCCCAATATCGGTTCAATCATTGCGGCTATTCCAGCGATTCTGCTTGCAGTCGTACAGTTAGGGCCAATCTATTCTCTTCTGGTTGCCGCCCTGTACCTTGTCACGAATGTGGTTATGGGAAATGCCGTTGAACCCCGGATGATGGGGCAGAAACTGGGGCTTTCAGCATTGGTTATTTTCATCTCCTTAGTTTTTTGGGGTTGGGTTCTCGGCCCGGTTGGGATGTTGCTTTCGGTTCCCCTGACCATGGTGGTAAAAATCGCCCTGGAAGTGAATGAGTCAACCCGCTGGATGGCGATCCTTCTCAGTTCCGATGTCCCACAAGAGTAAATGCAGAAGATTGATGGCGGCACAAAACGTCTCCCTTATGCTTAGAGGTGGGGAATTCCATGCTTTACAGACCTTTTGGTAAAACAGGCAAAGATATTTCTGTTATCAGCTTTGGCGGCATGCGCTTCTCTGATCCGCAAAACCTGCAAAAAAGTGCTGATACCCTTCTCTATGCCCACAGTCAGGGGATTAATTATTTTGATACCGCCCCCATCTACTGTGGCGATCAAAGTGAAGATATCTTCGGTCATGCCTTACAGCAACTCCCACGAGACAGCTTCTATGTTTCAAGCAAAAGCGGCCACTCAAAAGGTGACGATCTGCGTAAAAGCCTTGAACACAGCCTAAAACGACTTAAAGTGGAGAAAATTGATTTTTTCTACATCTGGCATCTGATGTCACCGGAAGATTGGGAGAAGCGGAAGCATGAGGGTGCTGTAGAAGCGGCATTACAGGCCCAAAATGAGGGGCTGATCGGTGATTTGCTCTGTTCTTCTCACATGGAAGGGGATGGTCTCGCGAAGGTGCTTGATGAAAAAATCTTTGCAGGAGTTTTGCTCGGCTACAATGCTATCAACTTCCCCTATCGCCGCATTGCTGTAGAACAGGCAGGAAAACAGGGTATCGGCGTTGTCACCATGAATCCACTGGGTGGTGGCCTGATCCCGCAGAACCCGGAACGGTTTGATTTTCTAAAAACAGAGACAGCCAATGATGTTGTCAGCGCAGCCTTACAATTCAACCTTTCCCACCCGGCAATCACTTCGGCATTAGTCGGATTTGCCAATCATCAGGAAATTGATCAGGCCGTTGCAGCCGCGGACAGCTTTGTTGCTTACAGTCTGGAACAGCAACAACAGCTGGAGCAGAACATCAAAACTTCATTTGCCGGGTTCTGCACCGGTTGTGGTTACTGCCTCCCCTGCCCTGTCGGCATCCCCATTCCCAAATACCTTGACAGTTATAACCAACTTATTTTGACAGGCGGAGATCAGCAGGCGGTTCTGAATCGCTACCGCATGCACTGGAATATTACCCCGCAACAAGCCAAAGAATGTATCCGCTGCGGTGATTGTGAAGCACGTTGCACTCAGCACCTGCCGATCATCCAACGGTTGGAAGAGCTTCCCCTCCAAGCTCCGGGATAAGTTTTAAAACGGTCTAAACCAGGTCATATTTCTTTGCCTGATAGCGAAAAACATCGTAGCTGACTTGCAGCAGTTTTGCTGCTTGGGTCATATTGTTTTTAGTTCTCTCCAGCGCCAGTTGTAATAATTCTTTTTCTACCGCTTCCAGTGAGATCCCTTCCTCCGGCAGTAAAATCTGGAATTTTTTCCGCCGCTCAGCAGAATCAGATTTCCTTCCGCCAAGATCACGTGGGAGGCTGTTTACGTTCAGAATCGACATATCTTCCATCACCACACAGCGCTCAATGACATTTCGCAGTTCACGCACATTGCCTGGCCAGGCATAATCCCGCAATAGATTTTCGGCATCCTTGGAAATGGATGTTACAGGTTTCTTCGAATATTGTTTTGCAAATTTCTGCAAAAAATGATTCGCAAGAAGAACAACATCTCCGTCTCGTTGATTGAGCGGAGGGATATCAATCAGAAAAGAGCTCAATCGGTAATAGAGATCCTCGCGGAAAAGACCTTCATCAACCAGACTTTTAAGGTTGCGGTTGGTAGAAGCGATAATATTGATATCAATCGGCAAATCAACTTTCCCCCCCACCCGGCGAACCGTTCTCTCTTCCAGAACCCGCAGCAATTTACCCTGCAGATCGGCCCGCATATCGCCAATTTCATCCAGCAACAAGGTCCCACCATCGGCCAGTTCGAAAACCCCTTTTTTATCGGTTTTAGCATCGGTAAAGGCTCCCTTGACATGACCGAACAGCTCCCCCTCAATCAGATTTTCCGGCAAAGCGGTGCAATTGATGGCAATATAGGGGATAGAGTTAAAATCTTCCCGCGCGCCAAAACGCCAATAGTGAAGATTTCGTGCCAGAACTTCTTTCCCGGTTCCTGACTTGCCAGTGATCAGGATTGAAGTCACACCAGCTTCAGCAATTTTACGGGCGTCGATAATCAATTTTTGGATAACAGGTGAATCACCGACAAAGGACTGTCCCGAAATCTCAACATTGGTTCTTTTCAGGTAGGCAATCTCATCCTGCAACCGGGCATTTTCAAGAATTCTAGCAACAACAATTTTAACTTCTTCGACATTGAATGGCTTATGCAAATAATCCGAAGCACCGTAGCGTAATGCCCTAATGGCCGATTCGCTGGTATCATCACCTGTCAACATAACGACCGGAAATTTGATATGCTCATCGTGCAGCATTCTCAAAATATCAAGAC
Organism: Desulfuromusa sp.; assembly: GCA_036351455.1. GTDB lineage: Bacteria > Desulfobacterota > Desulfuromonadia > Desulfuromonadales > Geopsychrobacteraceae > Desulfuromusa. Next base: position 2,090 of record JAZBPC010000101.1, on the reverse strand, counting down.
CGTTCAGCTCTTCCCCCAATTCGATATCAAGCAACATCATATCGGGTTGCCAGGCAATAATTTTCTCTACAGCCCCCACCGAGCTATGCAGAAGCTGGGTTTCATAGCCTTCTTTCCGCAATCCCCTGGCCAGCATGGAAATGATCAGCTCATCATCATCCAGAAGTAAAATTCGCCCTTTTTTTCTCATCACAAACCCTCTCGGTGGTAACGTTTACATGGCAAGATAATAACAAATCGAGTCCCCCCACTGGAAGGGCTGTCTGCTTCAATCGTACCTCCATGTTCTTCGATAATTCGCTTACTGATAGCAAGTCCCAGGCCACTCCCTTTAGACTTTGTCGTCATAAAAGGCTGAAAAATGGTTGCCAGTATCGCAGCAGAGATCCCTTTCCCTGTATCAGTGATTTCTATTTCGAGCGACTCTTCGTCCCTCTTGCGAGTAGAAACGTTGATCTGCCCCCCGTTGTGCATTGCCTCTATAGCATTGAGAAAAATATTCAGTATCACCTGCTGTAATTGGGCTGAATCAGCTTCAAGCAGAGGGAGGTCCGCTGCAAAATCCCTGACGAATACCACCCCCTCACGGGATGACGTTTTTCCGGTAATTGACATGTTTTGAATTGAATTCTCCAGGAGCTTATGCACATCAAACTTCTCGTAATGTAATTGCGGAGGCCGAGCGTAATTCAATAATCCTTTGAGCAATTTTTCCACCCGATTTGTTTCGTTGATCACCCGAACAAACAGATCCTGATCCTCGTCACTGAGCTCCAGTTCATCCGCCAGAACTTCAAGAGTCACTTTAATTCCAGCCAAAGGATTTTTGATTTCATGAGCCAGACCAGCAGCCATTTCCCCTACCAAGGCCATCTGATTGGCCCGCTGCAGCTCAGCTTCTTCTTTTTTCTTCTGGGTGATGTCACGACTGACAACCAGCGCATATTTTTTCTCAATCAAATCAAGTAAGCCAACGTTGACCTCTGCCAGAAACCGGTCTCCATTGCTCTTCTTCCGTTCCACAATATATTCCAGCCAGTTACCGGCCAAAGCGCACTGAAGGCGCTCGTAACATTCATCGTCACAGGAGAAATCGGCAATGTTCATCCCCGACAATTCATCAACCTGATAACCATGCATAGCCGCAGCTGCGGGATTGGCAGAAATAATCAATCCCTCGCGCTCCTCAGCGAGATCCAGAATAAAAATACCCTCCCCAGCGCTTTCAAACAAAGCCTGATAAAGCTTTCTGGCTGACTGCAACTCTTCCCTTTGCAGTTTGAGGGAATCACTCATATTGTTGAACGCATCCGCCAACTGTTTAAATTCAAACTTCAAATCTTTGTTTATACGATATTGAAGATCTCCCTTCCCCAGCATATTGGATGCTTCCACCAGCACGTCAACGGAACCGGTAAAACGCTTAAGAAAATAGGCCGTAAGAAAAAGGATAGCAATCGGACCGATGATGACCAGAAAAATGATCAGATGCCTAACTTTGGTAATATCACTGTAAAGAACTTTGGAACGGTTGGGAAACTCTTGGGAAACACTCTTGAGAAAATCATCGATTGCAAAACTGAAATCCGCCCCCTGCTTAAGAATTTCAGCGGCAAAATTTTGATATTTAGCATCTGTTGGAGAGAGCGGCAGCAGCTGGCTGAGTTGCTCGGTATAGTTTTTGTTCAAAACGATGATCTGGTCGAGTTGCAGCAGCGCCTCTTTGGAATATTCACAGTGGAAACAACTCGCTATATGCTCTCTGACCCCGCCGACATCTGCCTGCAATAATGCTAAGTCATTGGTATCAGGACTGGTACTCAGCTTCAACCTGCTCTGAACTCTTTCAACCCCCAGCTGAACTTCTCTAACAACATCATGCGCCTGATGCAGGGTCACCGCACGTTCCAGTTGACTGGTCGCGTCCCCGATCGCATAGATAATGTACGAACCACCAATCAGAAAACTGACCAACATGATAGCGAGTCCCTGTAAAACCTGACGTTTCATGGATCAACACCGCCTTACTTCTTTCTTGAATCTGACAAAATTCCCTGAACGATTTCAATTCGTTGAGGACTTCTAAACTT
>JAZBPC010000100.1:0-6309 GCA_036351455.1 Desulfuromusa sp. | reverse complement strand
GTTGGCCCAGACCATTGCGGCCAAGCCGCAAACGGCTATCCGGATCATTAAAGAAGCGGTCAATAACGGTATGGACATGGATCAGGAAAAGGCGATCCGTTATGAGGCCGAGATGTTCGGGATGTGTTTTACGACCGCGGATCAAAAAGAGGGGATGGACGCGTTTTTTGAAAAACGGCCGGCCGTATGGAAGAACAGTTAGCTTCTGACCGGATCGTCCCGGCTAGAGACTGATGACTAAATTGATCTCAACGTGCTGTTTTCATCATTATTCCGTTGAGATTTGCCAGCAAAGGTCATTCGTCCTCTTTAAACTCTGTCATGAATCGGTGTACAGTCTCCATCATCTCTGGTGATCCCGTAAAGAAGGGTACACGTTGATGTAACTCTGTGGGTATCAGATCAAGAATTGGATTGTAGCCATCAGTCGCTAATGCACCTGCTTGCTCTGCCAGAAAAGCAATGGGATTACATTCATAAAGCAGACGTAATTTACCCAATGGTGTCTGTGCTGTTTGCGGGTAAATATAGATCCCCCCTTTCAGCAAATTGCGGTGAAAGTCTGCAACCAGAGAACCAATGTAGCGTGACGTATAAGGGCGGTTTGTTGCTTTGTCCTCTTCCTGGCAATATTTCAGGTATTTTTTTACACCGAGTGGAAATTTGATGTAATTACCTTCATTGAGTGAATAAATCTTGCCGGTCTTCGGAATCATGAGAGCTTCATGAGAAAGGCAGAACATGCCAATTGATGGATCATACGTGAAACCATGAACACCATTGCCTGTAGTAAAAACGAGCATGGTTGAAGAACCATAGATCACATAACCTGCCGCGACTTGTTTTCGTCCGATCTGTAAGAAATCATCTATGTTTACAGGGCCATCAACCGGAGATACGCGACGGTAGATTGAGAAGATTGTCCCCACAGAGACATTGACATCAATGTTTGATGATCCGTCCAATGGGTCCATAAGTACAACATAGTTGCCATTACGACTGTTCTTGTTGTCAAAAAATACGTAATTATCTTCTTCTTCAGATGCAATTCCACAGACTTCACCGCGAGCGATAAGGGCATTTTTAAATATTTCATTGGCAAACATATCAAGTTTTTGCTGCTGTTCACCTTGAATGTTTTCAATACCACTGGCGCCGGTAATGTCAACTAGACCCGCTTTGTTGATTTCCCGATTCACAATTTTTGAAGCAAGTTTGATTGCACTTAACAGAGCACTAAGTTCACCTTTTGCGTGGGGAAAATCAGCTTGTTTTTCAACGATAAATTCACCCAGTGATTTATTGATCTTCATGCCAATTCCTTTTCTAAAAGATAGATGTTCAAAATTCTGTTAAGGACTCTTGCGCCAAGCCAAATCATTTTACCCTCTGCCAACAAGGTATCATCTTTGCCTGAAAAAAATAATAATATTTTCTGGCCCTGTTGTTGGATTGCGAAAGCGGCGGCAGCAATCTCAACCGGTTTTTTAACTGGCAGACCCGTTAGCCTTATTTCCAACCGACAACAGGGGGACTGAAAATTGGCCGAAGGTTAATGGTATATGTATGGTCAAGTGTGGACACTGATGATGTGAGACGCGCTAATATTATTTAGCAACAGGGAGGTCTTCCCACCTGGTTGTGTAGGAGGGGGAAAGCCGCGTTCGGTTCATAAACCAGTCTTGTTTAGGTCGCTGTCCCCCAAACCAGATCTGTCCCTGCCCGCTGTGATTGATATTATCAACGGCCTGCATCAGTTTGTCGCGGTGACTTTTGCCAGACTGCGGGTGAAACAGGTCATACTGCAACAGCTCCGGTGAGCAGAAATCCCCCAGCATCACCCCCGCTTTAGCATAGCGGTAGCCATCCTTCCAGATTGAATCAAACAGTTTGACCGTAAGAGAGAGGATATCGCGAGTATCAGAGCTGGGCTGAGCCAGTTTTCCTGTTGCAGAGTTGCTGTAAATCGGATCTGTTTTAACAAATGGGCTGGTGCGGACAAAGACATTGACGACATGAGCAAGTTGTTTTTCGTTGCGGAGTTTTTCTGCTGCTCTTGCGGCAAATTCACAGATGGTTTCACGCAGGGTTGCGTATTCGGTAATTTTTTCACCAAAGGAACGGGAGCACATAATCTGTTGTTTCGCAGCAGGAGAATGATCAAGATCAATACAGGCTTCACCGTTGAGTTCTCTGACGGTTCGCTCCATCACCACAGAGTAGAGTCGTCTGATCCGTTGGCTGTCCATCTGCGCAAGCTGCAGGGCGGTTGTGATTCCGATCCGTTTGAGCTTTTCAGAATGTTTGCGACCAACTCCCCAAACTTCTGAGACCGGGGTGATACCAAGCAACTTCTTCTGTCGGATGGGATCTGACAAGTCAACAACACCCCCTGTGGCCTTGAACTTCTTGGCGGCATAGTTGGCGAGTTTGGCCAGGGTTTTTGTTGGCGCAATTCCTACACAAACCGGCACCCCAACATGCTGGTAGACGGTTGCTTTGATCTTGCGAGCATGTTCTTCCTGGTGGCTGAATCCGGACAGATCAAGAAAGGCTTCATCAATGGAATAGATTTCCAGGTTGGGGGTGAATTCTTCCAGTGTCTGCATCACCCGTGCGGAAATATCACCATAGAGAGTGTAATTGGAAGAAAAAACCTGGACTTGATGCTGCTTGATTTGATCGATCACTTTGAACAAGGGGGTCGCCATTTTAATCCCCAGATCTTTGACTTCTTGGGATCGGGCAACGATGCAGCCATCATTATTGGACAGCACTACAACAGGGACATTTCTCAGCTCTGGCCGAAACAATCGCTCGCAGCTACAGTAGAAATTGTTGCAATCGACCAGGGCAAAAGTGGTCATGATCTACGTAAAGAATGGACGGATGTGGTCACCACGCCAAAGATTTCAAGCTCCGATCCTTCCGGGATATCCACCGGGGCATGCTGCTTATTCATGGGGAGCAATCGGGTCACCGGGGTCAGCTCCAGCTTCTTGACCGTCAGCTCCCCATTAAACTCGGCAATGACAATATCTCCATGCTGGGCTGTTATGGAACGATCCACCACCAGAACATCCCCGGGGAAGATACCAGCATCAATCATGGAATCACCCTGCGCTCGGACAAAATAGGTCGCTGCCGGTTTTTTGATGCAGAGTTCATTTAAATCCAGTTTCCGCTCGCAATAATCAGATGCCGGGCTGGGGAAGCCTGCGGGGACATTATCCAGAAATAATGGGATCTCCAGGGGAGTGAAGTTGCTGCTTTTGCCTATTTGCGTGACTGACATTAAATTTTACCTCGGTGATTGTTTGGGCTGGCTTATTGTCTTTTTACAGGGTCATAATGACAGAAAAAGTCATTGGCTGAAATGAATTTATTTAAATACTCTCTTAGGTGGAGGGGAAGAACTGCACTCTTTATTGACCTCATTTTTCAGACTTCATTTGGTATTTATTGTTAACACAGTTGTTTTGTGATATATAGATTACCAGAAAGGTTATTTTTGCTTGCCTTTCTTTGGGCAATTTATTAATTTCTTTGGGGGTTCATTGATTTAATGAGGAAAATATGGCAGATGATTACCGTGAAATGAAGTCAGCTCTTAGCTCACTCAGAAGCAATGCCTTCAACATCCAATCCTTGCTGCGTATGGCTCAGGATGGCCAAAATTCAACTGAAATTCTGACAAAAATAACCTACGCAATTGAGAACCATTTTGATCGAGTAGAATCATTGCATTTGGAAATTCCAGAAGAGAACCGGGAAGACCACAGGCAAATCCTCAAGCAATTTGAAACAATGCGGGATGATTGGTTAAATGGAATGATGACTGAAACGGACTACGCTGAAGCTTTGAATTTGAGGTTGTTTAACCATTTTTCCTCTTACTTTCAACCATTGCTCGATACTTATCTGGATGACGCTTCTACATTGCAATTTAGAGTTTGAAAAATGAAGGTTCAGTCTATGTCCTTTTCTTGCTGAAAGGACTCTCAGAGTATGTTGACTCTCTTCCTTCTCCCTTGAACTTAATGCCCTCCCTGTAATTTTAGAAGTGTTATTGATTCCTAAGCATGTCAAGCGAAGTGTCTGCAGTATTATGACAAACGAGATTGCGAGCGGAAAGTGGCCGTATTATCGTGAGACGAGTGGGGACTTCCGAGTGAATAGATTGTCGGTATTTGGGGGGATATAGTTGTAAAGAAGAGCATTCAGGTTTCTATGGCTTTTCCTCTTGCACAGTTGACAGGCTGAAGCTATTATCTTTCGTTATATAATTTTAACTATTACTGTATTGGTGTGATGACATGAGGGGAAAAAACAGTCTTGGGAAAAGCAGGGAAAAAAATGTCTCTTTGAGAATACTCCTGATCTGCCCTTATGTTGCGTTGGTTATTTGTCTCGCTATTGCCATCGGATTGCTTTCGTATCGGACTGGCAGTCATGCGGTCAAGACAGTTTCTGAACACCTGCTGCATGAAACCGTCAGCCGCATCAGTCAAGCTGTGGACCGACATGTTGTTGGTTCGGTGGCGGCGCTGAAGACAGCCTTTCCTGAGGATCTTTCCGCTCCTCCTTTAATTGAGGACGATTTTGACAACATCCTCACGAGGTTGTGGATAGCGACTTCATTGCATTCAGATCCCAATAATTATGTGTATTATGGCAATATTGCCGGGCAGGCGATCGGACTTTATCGCCATTCTGACTCTTTGGGGGAACTCAGGGTAAAATACCGGGCTGAAGATCACCGTAAGCGGTTTCGGATCGAAGGGATTGGCGGGGTGCCGCAATTTGAATCGGTCGAAGAAAAATTGTTTGACCCGCGAGTACGACCCTGGTTTCAAGCTGCAAGAACCACGCAGAAAGATGTCTGGACTTCCGTCTACATAGATTTCGGGACTTTGGAATTAGTTTCAACCCGTGCCAGAAGGGTCCTTGGGGTCGATGGTAAGCTGGCTGGTGTTGTTGCTACCGATATGTCGCTACGTGCTCTCAATGATTTTGTTGGCAGTCTTAATATCTCTCCCAATGGCATCGCTTTTATCATTGAACCGAGCGGTGAGCTGATTGCATCATCTGTGAGCCCTAACATCGAAAAACTTGCCAATGGGCAGAGGGTTCGTGTCAACGCTGCTGAGAGTGGACATCCTTTGCTGAGCAAAATCTATCAGCAATTAAAACCAAAGCTTAGTGTGGAAACAGAAAATTCTGCAATCAGGACCTTCTTTTTTGAAGATCAGGATGGAGCGAAAATCAATGTGGCATTTGAGTTTTTTGAAGACAATGCTGGATTGAAGTGGATCAACGTTGTCGCTCTTCCCGACCGTGATTTTATGGGTGGAATCAGTCAAAACGTGATGCTGACAGTGATACTCGGGGTCTTGGCTACAATTTTTGTGGTGATGATTGGTTTACGTATTCTGCACTGGGTGACGACTGACCTGAACAAGCTTTCTGTTGCTGTCAATAAGATTGGCAGCGGATCTATCGAAGAGCCGATCACTATCCGCCGCAATGATGAGATCGGGATGCTGGCAAAAAGTTTTCAGGCGATGCAATATCGATTGCAGACAGATCACTTGACCGGGCTTCCCAATCGCTATGCCTTCGAGCAGGTGCTTAATGCCGCGGTTGAAAAGTCCAAGGGTCGTGACGAAGGCTCGAAATTCGCAATCTTTTTTGTTGATATCAACGATTTTAAACTGGTCAATGACTGTTATGGGCACGACGCCGGTGATCAGGCTTTGATTGAACTGGCTTTGCGTTTGCGCACCCATGTCCGCCAGGAAGATTTTGTTGCCCGCTATGCCGGAGATGAATTTGTTGTGTTGTTGGAAGATATTCATTCCAGAAGCGATCTGGTGCCGATTCGTAAAACTCTTGAAGTTGCTCTGGCGCAACCTCTTATCTCACTGGAGAAAACAATTTCAATTGTCAGTGGTGCAATTGGCGAAGCATTCTTTCCAGAGGATGGGGATAATACGAAAGATTTGCTGATATGTGCTGATCAAAGAATGTATCTCCATAAGGATGAAATGAAGAAACAGCGCAAGAGGGATGTGTGATGGAAAAGCAGTGTCAATGATTTTAGTGTGCTGACTACCCATTTCCAGATTTGACTGTAACCGCCACCCTTGACTTCGACAGGGTGGTTTTTTTGATGATGACCAGTTGCGCTCTTATTTAGGGGGGCCTAACTTCATGGTCTGTTTTTTTTGTACCGATTCGTATGCGGCGACGGATAAAACCAATCCCCCTCCAATCAGAACTGACAACCCAGGTGTTTCCTTAACTACG
>JAZBPC010000099.1:0-2468 GCA_036351455.1 Desulfuromusa sp. | reverse complement strand
TTATTCGGTAATGGGGCTTGCCAACGGTATCTATATTTCTACCCATAATACGTTTCGTGGCCTGCCTAGAACTGCTGCGGTCGGAAACTTCTTTCGCTCTATTTTGGCAATTCCCCTGGCTATTGCTTTGAATTCGTTGATTGGGCTGGTGCTCCAGTTGACTGGAATCCCGGATATCTCTGGTGTTTTACAGAAGTGGGCAGCAATTATTTCCAAGTTTGCCTCGGACTGTGTTGCCGCAGTCATTGAAGGGTTGGCGGACCGCCAGACTAATGTTCGGGCTCGACTCGCCGCATACCAGACTAAGATTTCACAGCTCTTTGCTGTGTTTTCCCGGCTGGATCTGCAATTTCCAGAAGAAGATGTCCTTGATATGTTGCAATCACCAAAGATGATGATGCAAACCCTGAATTACGAAGCCAGGGAGCAAGAGAGGTTTATCATTGTCAATGCCCTGGACCTCATGTATTTCTGGATGTACCAACCGCGAGCCAGAAGGGCATTGGAAATAATTTTGCAAGAGATGTCTCGGGAGGAGTGGCTGATTTTCTACCGTTCTCAGCTGGTTCTTAAACGGAAACGGGAGATAAGTCAGTTTTTTGTTGATGGCTTGGTAGGGAAAAATTTTGCTAAAGCACTTTCCTTCTATCTTGACAGGTCGGAACAATATCTCACTGAGATTGAGAAATTGGGAGCAACACGAAACTGGCGATGATTGAAAACTCGAATTCCACACCATTGACGACACAAAGGAGATGACTCTCAACTTGCCCGTTTCTGCTTTATGCTTAACATTACAGGCAGTCGGTTTTTTAAGAAAAAATTTAGATAGGAGAGTCCCATGATAGATAAAGAAATGGCTGAGGCCTTAAATGGACAGATAAACAAAGAGATGTATTCGGCCTACTTGTATATGTCGATGTCTGCCCATTCCGCTAATGTTGGGCTTAAAGGTTTTTCGAATTGGTTCATGGTGCAATATCATGAGGAAATGTATCATGCCATGAAACTCTATGAATATGTTCAGCGTCAGGGAGAGGAGGTAAAGCTTGAGACCATCCAGGCCCCCCCTGCTGAGTTTGCATCCGCACTTGAAATGTTCACCATGACCTTGACCCATGAACAGTACATAACCAGTTCGATCAATGATTTAATGGAACTGGCTATCAGTAAAAAGGATCATGCAACCCAGATCTTTCTGGAATGGTATGTCATCGAGCAAGTGGAAGAGGAAGAAAATGACAATGACATTATCGCCCAGCTGAAATTGATTGGGGACAATGTGCATGCCTTGCTGATGCTTGATCGTGAGCTAGCCGGCCGAGCAGCAAATGTTCCGACCGATTTCAGTAAGGGTGTTGAGGCTGCCGAATAGGCAAACGCTTAAAACACATGTCGGCTAAGTGAGTAGACCGCCTCGAGTTTAAGTAGCTACGATTGCTACTTGCAGGCTCTATGTGTCTCGCTAAAAGATGGAAGCTTTAGATATGTTGCAGGAAAAATGGGTTTCTCAACTAAGTGTTGGGAAATCCATAACATTTTTTACTGCGTGTCCGCTTTGCTATGGAAGATAGATAACAATATGAGTGCAACGACATATATACTGGCCGGTTGGCTGATTGACGGCAGTGGTGGCCCGATTCAGGAAAAAGTGCTGCTGAAGATTGTAAACGGCAGATTTGCGGCAATCGAGCAGTACCATCCGGAGAATGTACCGGAATCTTCTCAATTTACTGATTTATCCCACTGTACCATTATGCCTCCTCTGGTCGACAGCCATGTCCATCTGTTTATGTCGGGGACCATCGATAACCGGATACGGGAGTGGCAATTGGTTGCAGGATACGACGAGTTGCAGCCAATCATTGGTCAACATCTCCACTATCTTTTTTCACATGGGGTGCTTGCGGTACGCGATGGCGGCGATCGAGGCGGATTTGCACTTCGCTATAGAACGGAAGAGGAGATGCATAAGGCGGTTGTTCTGAAAGTCGCTGGTCGGGCCTGGCACCAAAAGGGGCGTTACGGGACCCTGATCGGCAGATACCCGGGAGAAGCTGAAAGTTTGGCCCACGCCTACGGCAAGGAAAATGATGACATTGATCAGGTTAAACTGGTCAATTCCGGATTAAACAGCCTGAAGGTCTTTGGCAAGGAGACAACAGCACAGTTTACTACAGAAGAGATTGCGGAGGTAGTGGCTGCGGCAGAGCAACAGGGCAGAAAGGTGATGGTTCATGCAAATGGCCGGCGACCTGTTCAGCTGGCAGTTGCCGGCGGTTGCCATTCCATTGAACATGGCTTTTTCATGGGAAGAGAAAATTTAGAACTGATGGCTGAAAAAGGGACCTTTTGGGTGCCGACTCTTTTTACCATGAAGGCCTATGGAGCAAATATCAAATATGCCCAGGATGGTGCTGATCTTCTGGTGATTGAAAAAAACCTTAACCATCAAATTGAGCAGCTGG
>JAZBPC010000098.1:0-2169 GCA_036351455.1 Desulfuromusa sp. | reverse complement strand
TGCTGGACGGGGCATTCCTTTATTGCACCTATTTCAAGACATGTGTTGGCAGTTTTCAGAATAGATGCGATAGACTGATGACCGACTTATTCCGTAGTGGTCAGCGATCTCCGTCTTGCTGCAGCCAGGGGCTTCATAGTCATTGATCAATTGAGATATTTCATTCTTGGCAAGTTTTGGCTTAGCTCCAAATTTGACGCCCCTGGCCAGGGCGCGCATTCTGCCCTCGTATGAGCGCTCCCGGATAATTCCCCTTTCAAATTCTCCGATGGCAGCAAGAATATTGAATTGTAGACGACCATATATTGATGTCGTGTCAATCCCCTGGTCAAGCACCACCAGATCGACATTTTTGACCTCAAACTTTTGCACGATATTGGCGAGGTCCACGACGGATCGAGCGAGGCGATCCAGCTTAGTGACAACGAAGACATCGCCATCCCGAACAAAGTCCAAAGCGTTCTGCAATTCTGGCCGGTTCCTGGTGGATTTTCCCGAAACCTTTTCATGAAATACCCGATCACAATCTGCAAGACGTTCAAGTTGAAGATCCAGTTTCTGTCCAGCTGTGCTGACCCTTGCATAACCAACGCGCATCCCTTTGTTCATGACCGTCTCCTTTCTTGCCGCAATGGCAACTCTGAGGGAGTCATAAGTTTATCTTGAATGAAGGGCTTGGCTGTGGATGCAAGGACTGTGGTGTTGAAGATGTGGAACAGATATGATGCCGCCATTTCAAAGATGTCGGAATGAAGAAATTTCCCCCCCTAAGTGGCTGAGGCATCGCGTCCGGGCTTAATCAGACTCATATTTCTGATACGCGGATCACCTCCATAGTGACTTGCTGCACTACTCTTCACTGTTTAGGGGTATTAATCTGAACTTACACCACATTATTGTTATCTCTCCAATGATGTGGTGTAAAACGGCTTGTATTTATTTACACCACATTATATTATTCAAGGTATGAAAGTGGTGCATGAAAATAATAATATTGTTGCAGGGATGCTCAAGGATGAGCTGGATCGCTGCGAATCAATGGTAGATTCACTGCAGAGCGCCATCCGGTGCCTGCCCAAGGGTTCTCTGCATCAACGGAGGTCTCCGGCTAAAAAGAATGGCGAAAGGGTTTATCACTATCTCAAATATCGGGACGGCAAAAAGAGCGTCTACGAACATATCCCTGAGCAGAAAATCGACGATCTGAGGCTGAATATCAGTGAGCGAAAACGAAAAGAAAAGAAAATTAAAGAGTATCGCGATAGAATCAAATACCTCCATAAACTCCTGAAAGCCTAATTTTGGAATATCAATACAGCGACCACCACCTGCCTGCCGAGATTACTGGCGTCTTTAGGGTCCTTGATCGAGCGGGTTTCTTTTCAGACGGCTTGCTGATTGGCAGCTGGGCTATGCTCTTCTACCATGAGGCTCTGGGGTTCCGCTATGTTTTGCGAACCGGCGATATTGATTTTGCCATTATCCAAGGAGTATCGAAAAAACCCGAATTGGTTGCTGACCTGGAAGCCCAGCTTGTCGAAGTGGGTTTGGAACCGGTGATCGATCGCACAACTGGCCTGCAAAAGTTTCTGCTCGACTTGTACGAAGTCGAATTTCTTATTCCCCGCACAGGCGGGCGAGATAACATTCAGCTGATCAAAAAATACAATGTAAATGCACAGCCCCTCCCATTCCTTGATATTTTGTTTATCGATCCGATTACTGTCTGTTTACCTGACAGCACGATTCGTATTCCTCGTCCCGAAGCGCTTTTTTTTCACAAGATGATCATTGCTCAGCGCCGAAAAAAAGAAACGAAGAAATATAAAGATCTGGAACAATGCCAGTTGCTGGCGGAACATATTGATCACGCTACCCTAAAAACACTAGCCCACGGTTATAAGTTGGGACGATCAACGATCAAGATGATCCGGCAGTCCTGTGCAGCTATCGGTTTTGCTGAGGGAACCCTACTTCCCTGATCAAGACAGCGGTTGTTACTACCGAATCCCCCAGGTCAAAGATTGAGGGCGTTTCTCGTAGGCCAGGAATAACAAGAAGCATCACTTCATGCTAATTTTTGTCCTTGACATAATTCAATACGACTTATCGGACCGACTCTGATGACGGACCATACAATTCCTAAAAGTATCTGTAATTATAAGATTT
>JAZBPC010000097.1:0-31228 GCA_036351455.1 Desulfuromusa sp. | reverse complement strand
TGATGTGCTATGCAGCAAAGAAGATCGATGGATACCTACTATTTGCAGAGAATGCATATTTAGCTGACACCGATATTCTTAAAAAAATGACGACCCTTTCGAATGAACTGGCAGCACTGACACGTGACCTCAATCGAAAAAACATTGCTTTGCAAAAGGCCCAGAGTCAGATCAAAACACTTTCAGGAATCATTCCTATCTGCATGTTCTGCAAAGAGATACGCAATGATGAAGGTTATTGGAAGAAAGTTGAAGAGTTTGTTGAAGAACACTCTGACGCTCAATTTAGCCACGGTATCTGTCCGGATTGTTTGGAAAAACACTACCCCGAGGATAGTTAATAGAAACAATCTGCTTCAAGCCCCCGTCAGGTAAAGCCGAAAAACCTTTGATACAAAAAGCTGTCGATACTTCCATTCCACTGGGTATGTTGAACCTGACGATTAATATGTGTGAAAAATAATTTACAAAAACTAACACTACTGATATAAATACACTCTAACGACTTTTCCCTTATACAGGTCTGCACATGCCCCTATTACCAACTGAAAAATTACAGCCGCTGATGGTTTTATCTGCTGATCTCCACGATAGAACCGGTAGGCTTTTAGCCGCCAAGGGGACAGTTCTCACACCAAAGCACTTCCTGGTGTTTAAAACTTGGGGCATTAAGGAAGCTGACGTCATTGACGAGCAGAGTAAAGTTTCGGAGGAAAATGCCGATTCGGAAGAAACCACGGCTCTGGTTGAGGCGACAATAGAAGAGCTTAAACCACTCTTCTGTCACACAAACTTAAAGCACCCTTTCATCATTGAACTCCTCCATTTAGTTGCGCAAAAAAAGGTCATGAAAAATGATGCCTGATTCAGCACCAACACTGGATGAGATTGTCGCTAACACAAGTACAATCTGCTCTCCACCCGTTTCATATACGCGACTCAACGATGCAATAAATCACCCTGAAACCACGATTAACGAAATTGTACAGATAATCTCAGAGGATGTCGGGTTAACGGCCCAGGTTCTAAAACTGGTGAACAGCCCGCTCTACAGCTTTGCCAAAGTCGATTCTATTGGAAGAGCGGTCACTCTTCTCGGGACAAAGGAAATAAGAGATCTAGCCCTTACGACCTCAATGATTAAAACCTTCCCTGGAATTTCTGAGAATCTACTCAATATGCAAAAGTATTGGCGTCACGGTGTTGCTTGTGGCGTAATTTCCAGAAACATTGCCATTTATCTCAGGGAACCTTCCATCGAACGTTTCTTTGTCGCAGGAATTCTTCATGATATTGGCCAATTAGTTTTATGTGCTTCAATTCCAGAAACGGTCAGACACATCACAAAGGAAAGTATTGAAAAACAACAACCCCTTTGTGACGCAGAAAGGTCCTATTTAAATTTTGACCATGCAGAGCTGGGAGGAACTTTGTTAAAATCCTGGGGAATCCCACAGAATATTTATGATTTAGTTGCCTACCACCATAAGCCAACTCAAACTCAAACATACCAGAGGGATGCAGCGATTGTTCATATTGCCGACATCATGTGTCAGGCACTGACTTATGGGCTAACCGCTGAGATAAGAATCACTTCTCTGGATGAAGCTGCCTTTGAAAGCTTGAATCTACCAGTGAGTTCAATTGCAACGATCATACAACAATCAGAACTTCAGCTTAATGGGATTTATTCCGTTTTACTGGAGGCTGCGTGAACCAAGAAATCTCTGCCAATCATGAAATATTCCTCCAAAACAGGATTGATTTTCTGGAAGCAAGCAACAGGAACTATGTCGCAATTCTTGAATTATTAGCAGGGAGCGGAGAATTTCAAGCCACATTAGGACAGGCAAAATGCAATACAGAGATATTTAAAGCCACAGCCATTCAGATTCAAAAGATTTTACCCTTCCCTGAACTTACATTTATGGAATCAATGGATGATGGCACCTTCGAGCAGAAATTCTGGTTGCCCGATACATGTAGAGATCACATTCAGTCAGAACTTGATAAAAAAATTGACGATGGAACCTTTGCCTGGGCCCTTAACCGGAACCAAGCACTTTTATCCCCAACCTTAGAAAACAGAACTTTAGTCCTGCACGTCATAGAGACTCGATCCCGTATTCGCGGGATGTTTGTTGCTTTGCTTCCGGAACAGGTTGGAACGATTGATGTAGCAAAACTTAACGCCCTTTCAATCATCCTCTCTACCTGCGCTTATGCTGTTGAAAGTAAACACCTCTATGGAATGATCAACCGGCAGATGGAAGGGCTGGAAAAACAAATTTCTCAAAGAACCCGGGATCTGGTCATTGCCAGAGAAGCTGCAGACAGTGCAAATCGGGCAAAAAGTGACTTTCTTGCAAACATGAGCCATGAAATCCGTACACCAATGAATGGCGTTATCGGGATGACGGGACTCCTTCTGGATACAAAGCTTGACAAAGAACAGCTCCGTTACGCTGAATCGATAGAAAAAAGTGCAAAGAGTCTCCTCGGACTTATCAATGACATTCTTGATATCTCAAAAATAGAAGCGAATAAATTAACCCTGGAAAATACTGAATTCAGCCTTGATGAATTGCTGGAAGACCTGTGTAGCTTAACTTCAGTCAGCGCACACGAAAAACAATTAGAGTTCATCTGCTCTTTGTCTCACGATGTGCCAACTCAGTTAATCGGTGATATGACACGCCTGAAGCAGGTACTGATTAACCTGATAGGAAATGCGATAAAATTTACCTCTGAAGGACATATCAGTATCAATATCTCTGCACAGGAAAAGACGGATAATCTCGTCCTTATACATTTTCTGATTGCTGACAGCGGAATTGGTATCCCGAAAGAGAAGCAGTCCCTGCTTTTCAACAAATTTACCCAGGCTGATGAATCTATTACCCGTAAATATGGTGGCAGTGGTCTAGGATTGACCATTTCCAAACGTCTTGTCGAAATGATGGGAGGAACAATCGGGGTAAAAAGTTCAGGGGATTCCTGTGGTACGCAATTTCGTTTTACAGCCCAATTCATGATCCAGGATAAAGCACAACACCCGGCAGAAGAAAAACAACTGTTGAACCAGAAGCGTATTCTGATCGTCGATCATCAAAAAAGGAGTCGAGCGGTCCTGGCGAATCTCTGTAAACATCAAGGAGCTCTTGTAACAGAAACTGAAAGTGCATCAGAAGCCCTTCAACATCTTTATAGTAAGGCAGAAAATAATATTCATTTTGACTTGGTTATCATTGAACAGAATTTACCTAAAATCGATGGTGAAACACTAGGTCGCGTGATTCAGGAAGATGAAAAGATAAAATCAAGATTGATAATGCTGTCACGCTTTGGCATCAAGGATGATTTTTTACAGATTAAAAAATCCGGATTTTCAGCAATACTCGACAAACCCGTTATACCGTCAGACGTCAGAAAAACAATTCTACCAGTTCTAGAAGGTCGTTGCCTGATTGAAGCAGCTGAAAAAATAATTGAGAGAGATCAGCTATTTCCTGAAAGATCAAATGTGAAAATCCTTCTTGCGGAAGATAATATCACCAATCAGCAGGTGGCCACAGGAATTCTCAAAAAACTCGGCTTTCAGGCCGATGTTGTCAACCACGGAGAAGAAGCTCTGCGGCGGCTGGAAGCAAACACTTACGACCTGGTTCTCATGGATGTTCAAATGCCGGTCATGGATGGTCTGGAAGCGACTCGCCGCATTCGGCAGTCACATTCACTGATGGTTGAAAACACAATACCCATTATCGCTGTAACCGCTCATGCCATGTCAAACGACCGAAGCTGGTGTATCGTAAACGGCATGAGTGATTATATTTCAAAACCAATCGATGCGACGTCACTCACAAATGTCATTTACAAATGGTTGCCGGATAAATTAGCAGCACTGAATGAATCTACTTATAACCCTTCTGCCTCTGTACAACCAAATACACAAATTGCGGAGAATAAGGCGCTATTTGATTATGATTCCTTTTTATCGCGGATGATGGGAGATGCAGATCTCACAAAGCAGATTCTGGCTGCATTTTTGGAGACAATCCCGGAAGAGATTGAGACTCTGACAATCCTGATTAAAAATAATGAGACTTCTTCAGCAGGGCTTCAGGCTCATAAAGTTAAAGGGGCTTTTGCCAATATTGGGAGTCCATTGCTTTCAGAACTTTCTTATCAAATTGAAATAGCCGGAAAAGAGAATAACGGAGCAAAAATAAAAGAGCTGATGCCTGAGTTGGGAGAAAAATATTCTAAACTAATAACGTTGATTTCAAATCAATTATGACAAAACTCAATACAAAGGAGAATTCAATGAAGAGCCTGGTTGTTGAAGATGAATTCACATCTCGCTTGGTCCTGCAAAAAATTTTAGGCGAATATGGTGAGGTTCATATTGCTTCCAATGGGAAAGAGGCCGTAGAAGCGGTCCATCTGTCCCACAAAGATGGTGTTCCTTATAGTCTTATTGCTTTAGATATAATGATGCCAGAAATGAACGGAACAGAAGCATTAAAAAAGATCAGAGAAATTGAGGAAGTTTTTAACCTTGCTCCTGGCGAGGGATCAAAAATCATTATGACAACATCTCTCGGTGATGGCAAAAGCATCATGACATCATTTAAAGATCAGTGTGATGGCTATCTGGTTAAGCCCATAGAAAAAGAGAAGCTACTCAAATATTTACAAGAATTTAAACTTATCTAATTCTTTTAAATCTCTGAACGCGAACTCAGACGATAAAGGTTACCCGGATGGACCAATCGAGCGTAGCTAATGAGGTTATTTCCTGACCAGGTTCTCCGTTTCACCAACAGACACGGTGTTCCTGCACTGATATTGAGGGCATCCTGTTCCAAAGAGGTTGGCAAAACGGCTTCAACGATATGTTCAATTTCTGACAGGGGGAAGAGCGTACTCAAATACTGACTGGGTGTTGATATTGAAAAGTCCTGCTTAATGTAATCGGGAACAATAGCTGCGTTGACATATCGTTCTGCAAACTGCAGCGGCTGGCCGTTCTCTTTATGGACAATCAGCGAGTGGTAAACCGGATCACCTGTTCTTATTCCCAGTTGATCGGCTAAATCCTTATTGGCTTTTATTGCCTTTAAACGATATCGCTCGTTACTGTAAACATTGTTCCGCCCCCGAATCTCATCGGCGATATTACGAATTTCCAGTAATGGTGATTCAGCCTGAGCTATTGCAACAAAAGTCCCCAGCCCCTGATGGCGAACCAGCAACCCCTCAGAGACAAGCTCCTTCACGGCACGATTTGCAGTCATCCGGCTGACACCAAATTTTTTTGCAAGCTCATATTCCGTCGGAATCTGCGCATCAGGTGGATAAGTTCTGTCCTTGATCGCCTGAGAGATAAAATCCTTAATCACCTGAAATCGCGGTTGCACCCCAACTTTTCCTGGTTTCTTCATTTCATTCCCTTTAGATGTTGATAAAATTTTAAATGGAACTATACACAATCCCTTGCAACTTTGTCTATAATTGTATATACAAATAATAACAGGGAGAGATTTAGATGAATTCAGCATTTGGTGGCAGCGAAAAAATCTGGATAAACGCTCAGATAGCAACGATGAGCCCACAGGTCAAAAACCCTTACGGTTTACTGGAGGATCATGCTCTGGGAGTTAAAAATGGAAAAATTGCATTTAT
The DNA here is from genome assembly GCA_036351455.1 of Desulfuromusa sp. GTDB lineage: Bacteria > Desulfobacterota > Desulfuromonadia > Desulfuromonadales > Geopsychrobacteraceae > Desulfuromusa. Next base: position 25,540 of record JAZBPC010000097.1, on the reverse strand, counting down.
TGCCCCGATGCAGGATATCGATATCAGTACATTTCGGGGAAAGATCATTGATGCACAAAATAATTATCTGACTCCTGGCCTGATTGACAGTCACACCCACCTGATCTATGGAGGGGAGAGATCACGGGAATTCAATCAGCGCTTGAATGGTGCTACATATGAAGAAATTTCCCGTTCCGGGGGAGGCATCCTTGCCACCGTGTCAGCAACCCGATCGCTGAGCGAAGAGGAACTGGTCGAACAGGCTCGCCCACGGTTGGAAGCGTTGATCAATGAAGGAGTTACGACTGTTGAAATTAAATCAGGATACGGCTTAACCCTTCAGGATGAACTAAAAATGCTCAGAGCTGCTAAAAAACTGGTGGCTGAATACCCCATAAGCTTACGCACCACACTGTTGGCGGCTCATGCCGTTCCCCCCGAATATACCAAAGCTGCCGATAACTATATTGATCTTATCTGTAAAGAGATGATCCCTCAGGTAGCAGATGAAGGCTTAGCTGAGGCTGTTGATGTTTTCTGTGAAAAGATCGGATTTTCTCCGGACCAGAGTGAGAAGATTTTTGTCGCGGCACAAAAAGCCGGGTTGGGGATAAAGGTTCATGCCGAACAGCTCTCCAATAGCCATGGGGCAGAACTGGCCGCCAGATATTCAGCTTGGTCCGTCGATCATCTGGAATATCTGGATGAAACTGGCATTCAGGCACTGAAAAAATCTGCGACGGTTGCAACTCTTCTCCCTGGGGCCTTTTATTTTCTTGGTGAAACGAAAAAACCACCAATTGAACTGTTACGCAAATATCAGGTTCCCATGGCTCTGGCCAGCGATCTCAATCCGGGAAGCTGTCCACTGGCCTCTTTGCGCCTGATGCTGAATATGGGATGTGTTTTATTCGCACTAACCCCGGAAGAAGCTCTGCAGGGAACAACCAGAAACGCTGCTATTGCCCTCGGTCTCGGAGACTCGACTGGCACCCTCCAGATTGGAAAAACAGCAGACATGCTGCTTTGGGATATTGATGACCCAGCTCAGCTCGCTTATCAATTTGGAACAAATGTACTCCGGCAACGGATCTTCGCAGGAGAAAGCAGCGATGCATAATACTGTTGACATGACTCTTTGGACAGGTCGCAAGGACGAAGGGGAAGACCTCCGCTGGCACCAGCATGTTGTCCCCTGGCTGGAAAAAGATCAGCAACCCGGCATCGCCTTACTTGGAGTTGCCAGTGATGAAGGGGTCAAACGGAATCAGGGCAGAATCGGAGCAGCGGCCGGACCTGATGCAATCCGCCAAAGATTAGCTAATCAGGCGTACCATCTGCAGCGCCCCATTTACGATGTGGGAAACCTCTGTTGCGAGCAGGGAAACCTGGAAACATTGCAACAGGAACAGGCAGTTCTTGTCCACCAGCTTCTTGAGCAGAGCCATTTCCCGCTGCTCCTCGGTGGTGGACATGAAATAGCTGTCGGTAGTTTTCTGGGATTGGAACGACATCTGTCCCCATCCAGAACTGCTGCACCGATTGCGATCATCAACTTTGATGCCCACTTTGACTTGCGTGAAGCCACTGAGCCAACATCAGGAACCCCTTTTTTACAAATTGCCAAACATTGCCAGGCCAAGGGGATACCGTTTCACTACTGTTGCCTTGGTATAAGTGAAGTTGCCAATACCAGCGCCCTGTTTACCCAGGCGGAGCAACTGGGGGCTGAATACCTGAAGGATGAAGATCTTAATAACTGGCAGTTGCCACAAATCGAAGTAAAATTGACGGAATTTATTCGCCCCTGCCGGGCACTTTACCTGAGTATTGATCTCGATGTGCTTCCTGCTGCAACGGCACCTGGAGTCAGTGCTCCAGCAGCCAGAGGGGTTCCCCTTGCTACGTTGGAACAGCTGCTAACTGTGATAAAATCAGTCTCTCAGGACCGACTCAAAATTGCTGATATTGCTGAATATAATCCGCACTATGATATTGATGGTCGAACAGCCAGAGTCGCAGCCAGACTCTGTCATCTGCTGGCCCGCTAACAAAGTAAAGGATATCGTTATGTCCAACAAACGACTTGACACAAATCGCCTGATTCGCGCCCCACGTGGCCCACAGATAAGTGCCAAAAGCTGGCTGACCGAGGCTCCCTTACGGATGCTGATGAATAATCTTGATCCAGAGGTTGCCGAACGCCCTGAAGAGCTGGTTGTCTACGGTGGAATTGGTCGGGCAGCGCGGGACTGGGATTGCTACGATAAAATTGTCGACGTTCTGAAGCGGCTGGAAGAAGATGAATCGCTGCTGATCCAATCGGGCAAACCGGTCGGCGTCTTCAAAACCCACGCTGATGCTCCACGGGTGCTGATCGCCAATTCAAATCTGGTACCCCACTGGGCCAATTGGGAAAACTTCAACGAACTGGATAAAAAAGGGCTGATGATGTACGGCCAGATGACGGCTGGATCCTGGGTCTATATCGGCTCGCAAGGAATTGTGCAGGGAACGTATGAGACCTTTGTCGCGATCGCCAAGCAACATTTTTCCGGTGATGCCCGTGGACGCTGGATTCTCACCGGTGGTCTTGGCGGTATGGGCGGTGCTCAACCTCTGGCAGCAACCATGGCAGGGTTCAATATGCTCGCCATCGAATGTGACGAATCAAGGATCGACAAGCGCCTGGAAACTGGCTATCTGGATCACAAAGTGACCGATCTGGACACCGCGTTACAATTGATTGAAACCGCCTGTGGCGATAAACAGGCAATCTCCGTCGGTTTACTCGGCAACTGCGCCGAAATTCTGCCTGAATTGGTCCGGCGTAAAGTCATCCCTGATGTTTGTACCGATCAAACCAGTGCTCACGATCCACTGAACGGTTATCTGCCGGGAGGGTGGAACCTTGAGCAGGCTACGAAATTGCGACAAGAAAACCCGCAACAGGTGATTACTGCAGCCAAAGCCTCCATGGCTAAACATGTTGAAGCAATGCTGCAACTCCAACAACTTGGTGCGGAAACCTTTGATTACGGAAACAATATTCGTCAGGTTGCTTTTGAGGAAGGGATTGAAAATGCTTTTGATTTTCCCGGGTTTGTTCCCGCTTATATCCGCCCTCTTTTTTGTGAGGGAATCGGTCCTTTCCGTTGGATCGCCCTTTCCGGTGACCCTGAAGATATTTACAAAACCGACGCCAAGGTGAAAGAGTTAATCCCCGATGACCCCCATCTGCACAACTGGCTGGACATGGCCAAAGAACGTATCCAGTTTCAAGGCTTGCCGGCACGGATCTGCTGGGTGGGATTGAAGGATCGGGCACGACTGGGGCTGGCTTTTAATCGGATGGTTGCCAGCGGCGAGCTCAAGGCGCCTGTGGTTATTGGTAGGGATCACCTTGACTCCGGTTCGGTTGCCAGCCCTAACCGTGAAACGGAAGCCATGCTCGATGATTCTGATGCCGTCTCTGACTGGCCACTCCTCAATGCCTTGCTTTCCACTTCCGGCGGTGCAACCTGGGTCAGCCTGCACCATGGCGGCGGCGTGGGCATGGGCTTCAGTCAGCATGCTGGCGTCGTCATCGTCGCAGATGGGACAGAGGCTGCAGCGATTCGTTTAAAACGGGTTTTATGGAATGATCCAGGATCTGGTGTCATGCGCCACGCTGATGCCGGCTACCCTCTGGCTATCGATTGCGCTAGAGCCCAAGGTTTGGATCTGCCCATGCTGGAGGACAAATAAATGTTCAAATTAGAACTCAATCCAGGATTTCTAACCCTGCAACAAATGCGACGCATTCAAGCTGAACCGGTGCAGTTGAGCCTGTCACCCGACTGCCTGGATAAAATTGAAGCTGCGACAGCAACGGTCCGTGAAGTGATAGCCCAGGGTCGAGTTGTTTATGGCGTCAACACCGGCTTTGGTTTGTTGGCAAACACCCATATTCCCGATGAAGACCTCAAGCAACTACAACGCTCTATTGTACTCTCCCATGCTGCCGGAGTTGGCGATCTGATGAGCGAAGCAACTGTCAGGCTATTAATAGTCCTTAAAATCAATAGCCTGGCTCGCGGTTATTCAGGAATCCGGTTAAAGGTCATTAAAGCATTAATAAAGTTGGTCAATGCTGAGGTTTACCCCTGTATTCCACAAAAAGGATCAGTCGGCGCCTCTGGGGACCTTGCCCCACTAGCCCACATGAGCACAGTCCTCCTTGGAGAAGGCGAAGTCCTCTATCATGGGGAACGTTTGCCGGGTCGAAAAGGTCTGGAAATTGCGGGTCTAAAACCCTGTACCCTCGGCCCCAAAGAAGGGCTGGCTCTTCTCAATGGCACCCAGGCCTCAACAGCTTTTGCGCTGCAAGGATTATTTGCCGCTGAAGATATGTTTGCAGCTGCAATAGTTACTGGCAGTCTCAGTGTCGAAGCGGCACTGGGAAGTCGCAGCCCTTTTGATGAACGCATTCATCAGGTCAGTGGCCATCAAAGCCGTATTGATACGGCCTCAGCTTATCGCAAACTGCTTGATCACAGTCAAATTGAAGATTCACATCGTGCCTGTGAATCGGTACAAGACCCCTACTCGTTACGTTGTCAACCTCAGGTCATGGGAGCCTGTCTGGACCAACTTCGTCATGCAGCACAGGTGCTCCAAACTGAAGCAAATGCGGTATCCGACAATCCACTGGTTTTCACCGGCGACAATGATATTCTTTCTGGCGGAAATTTCCATGCTGAGCCGGTAGAAATGGCTGCGGATAATATGGCGTTGGCAATTGCAGAGATTGGAGCTTTGGCAGAAAGAAGGATAGCCTTGCTAATCGACAGTAATTTGAGCAAACTACCCCCATTTTTAGTCGAAAAAGGGGGGCTGAACTCAGGCTTTATGATTGCTCAAGTCACGGCAGCTGCCCTGGCCAGTGAAAATAAATCACGTGCTCATCCAGCATCGGTTGACAGCCTCCCCACCTCGGCCAATCAGGAAGACCATGTCTCCATGGCGACCTTTGCCGCAAGAAGGCTTGGCGAAATGGCCGATAATACTGCCGGGATTCTTGCCATTGAGCTTCTGGCCGCTTGTCAGGGTGTCGATTTTCGAGCGCCGCTGAAAACCTCTGCATTGCTTGAACAGGCAAAACAGCTGTTACGTAAAGAGGTTCCCTTTTACGCGCAGGATCGCTATTTTGCTCCGGACATAGAAAAGGCGAAAAAACTTGTTCAATCAGGTCTTTTCGCCAATTTTATTGGTGGGGGAGTATTATTGAGCTGCTGAAAACAACCTTAACCCGTTTTCTGTTCCTCCAAGGGGAACAATTCAGCAAACACCTCTTTAACCGTTGAGATCCGGTCTGCTTTCCAGGCGTTACTGCCACAGAAAACCAGGCCGGTCTTCATATCACCCTTCTGAGCACGATCCAACGCATGAACGATACAGAACCGCTCCCGCGATGTTTGATAAGCACATTTTTTTAAACAGGCGGAGGGGCAATAGACATCCAGATCAACGTCACGCTGACGGACCTGATCAATATTTTTCTTGATCGCACGGCCCGGTAAACCTGCTGGGCTCATGATCAGACCGATATCTTCCTGCTTGCAATCGAGATAAGCCTGTTTGAACGCATCATCAGCGTCACACTCTTCAGTCACAACAAAGCGGGTTCCCATTTGTACACCATCGGCGCCCTGAGCCAACGCATACTCCATATCCTGCCGATCCCAGACACCCCCGGCAGCTATCACCGGAATTTTGAGATTCCACTTATCTTGAAGGTAAGTTTTAACTCCGCGAACCGTCGCGTATTGATCATATTCTCCCGAACCAATCCGTTCCATCTTCTCGCCCAGATGACCACCGGCGGTATCAGGATCTTCAACCACGATCGCATCAGGAAAACGTTGATAGGTTTTCTGCCATTTACGCACAATCAGTTCAGCGGCTTTCACCGAAGAAACAATCGGCACCAGAGCAACATCGGGGAAATCCACTGTTAATCCAGGCAGGTTCATCGGCAAACCAGCGCCACTGATGATCAGCTTCGCCCCACCTTCACATGAGGTACGCACAACTTCGTCATAATTTCTCACCGCGACCATACAGTTAACTCCAATCACCCCATCAGGGGCGATTTCATAGGCTTTACGCAGCTCATCGAGCAATGCCTGGCGATCTGCAGCAAAAAAATTGCCACCATCGTAGCTATCACTGTTCAATGCCAAGCCCGCAGCGGCAACGATACCAATACCACCATTCAGGGCAACATGGCCTGCCAACCGAAACCCTGAGATACGCACCCCCATCCCGCCCTGAATCACTGGAAAAGGAACATGGTGCTTACCTATGGTCAATCCTGAAAGCATAATATAATTAACTCCTATTTGAAAAACCTTCGATCAGTTTCACCTAAAAGTCTTTAAATTTAACCTGAGGATACTATCAGCCAAACCCACTTCTTATTGTAATACTTGTGTAAAAACTACTATGTTTACAGGCATCTGAAAAGACTAAACCTGCACCAGACAAGATTTTAATCTATCGAAAGGCAGAAACATCACTCTTCTGGGTAGAAGCAACTGGCCCAAAGACACCTGTCACAGCCACTGAAGTAACTGGGAGAGAGTCGAGTGTTTTCCCCGGCAAGTTAATTCAGTTTCCAATGACGTATTCGTTGATTAAAACTCACTTGTAACGCCCTGTTTACAGTGGTAATAGATGTGTCATGAAACTTTTTCGTCGTTTATTTCATCCTTTTATCACCTTCATCGTCATCCAGATTGTCTGGATTTTGCTGCTTGTCTCCTGGATCTACTGGTTCCTTGGGCAACATCAGCAATTAAAAGCATTGGCCAGCAAGTATAAGGTTGAATGGCTACCCGCAACAGGTGATTGGCTCATCCTGGTTGAGGGGATATTGCTTCTGGTTGCCATTCTTATCGGTATTTACGTTATTTTCCTCTACTGGCGGCGGCAGGCGTCTCTGAATCGGGCACAGCGTCACTTTATCAATCAGGTCACCCATGAATTAAAATCGCCGCTGGCATCGATTCAGCTCCACCTCGAAACGATTCAACTACGTCAGCCAAGCCCGGAGCAGTTGAAAAAATTTGTCGACCGAATGCAGGGAGACAGTGAGCGTTTAAATGGTTTGATCAATAACCTGCTGACAGCCGGCAAGATTGAACACAGAGGAGCTAAGTTGAACCTGCAACAGGGCAACCTCTCAGAAACAATTGAACGATATCTTAGACAAGAGCAAGAGAGGTTCCAGAAAGTTGGAGTTCTAAGTTGGGATATTGAGCCCGGACTGACAGCGCGATTCGAAACAGATGCGTTTGAAACCGTGATGAGAAACCTGCTGGAGAATGCAATTCTCTACACTGATAGTCCTCCAGTCGTCACCGTTAAATTAACTCGTGATGGTGAGATGGCACACTTATCCTTTACCGATCAGGGGTATGGAATCCCCAGCAAATATCGGAAAAAAGTGTTTCGCATTTTTTACCGACTTCGCGACAATGGAAAAACAATTCGTGGCAGTGGCATTGGCCTGTTCATTGTTCGGAATGTCATTCGTCTGCATGGCGGCAAAGTCTGGATCGAGAGTTTTGGAAGTGGCAAAGGCACCACCTTTCACCTGATGATACCCTTGTCTCGGAAGGCAGAGGAATGAATCATAAAACAAACCTGTTGCTGGTTGAAGATGAACCACATATCGCCCAGGGGCTTCTCTTTAATCTGGAGGAGGAGGGCTACCAGGTCACTCATGTTGAAAGCGGTGAAGAAGCTCTTGAGAAGCTATTATCAAACTCATACGCCCTTGTGATTCTCGATCTTTCTTTGCCGGGAATTGATGGACTTGAAGTCTGTGACCGCTTGCGGGATCAGGGAAATCACATTCCCATCCTGATGTTGACTGCCCGGGGTACAGAGCAAGACAGGATAACCGGGCTCAGTAAGGGGGCCGATGACTATCTGACTAAGCCTTTTAATCTCAGGGAATTTCTGTTACGTGTTGCCGGTCTGCTACGGCGTGCCAATTGGCAGCCGATTCCACCTCAAAGTAAACGCTATATTTTTGGTAATAACCAGATTGATCTGGAAACAGATCAGGCAATAACAACCCATGGAACAATCCAGCTCACTGAACTGGAAATGAAAATGTTGCTGCTTTTTTTTGCGCAAGAAGGAAAAGTCTTGTCCCGAGGAGAACTCCTTAAACAGGTCTGGGGAATGTCGCCTGAAACTGAAACTCGCACACTGGATAATTTTGTTGTCCGTCTGCGCAAGTATTTCGAAGTTGACCCGTCAAAGCCCCGCTACTTCTTGACAATTCGCGGGCGCGGTTATCGCTTTATCCAAAACCCTGAATAAATAAAAACTTAACGAATGATTGGCTTCGCCAAGGTTCCACCTATCCGCATCAGATAGCTTCCGTCTGCGGTTGGTCTGATGCCAGTTAAATTGAACAGCTCAAGCAAGCTATCAGGTGTTGTTGCTGTCGGATGCAAGCGAACGTTCAAATTCAACCTTGTCTGTTCAGAACTTTCGCCAACTAAAACATTCCCCCCCCCTGTTAATTCCAGATCCCCTTGTGTCAGAACAACTTTTTCCAAACTAAAGCGCCGCTGATCAAACTTACCCTGCAGAGTTAACGTTCCAGCAGTAAAACTGGTCGGCAAGCCGATTCTTTCCAACCCAAAAACTTGTGCTCCTTTAAGATTTAAAGAAAAGCTACCTTGCCCACGCATCTGTTGCGAAATATTTTCTCCAGCAAGGTAGCCAGATATTTTTCCATCAACACGATAAGGTATATCTGCCTGCTGTAATTTCGCTAATGCAATATCCTTGAATTTCAAATGAACTTGACCACTCTCTGCCGCATCAACATCAATCCTTCCTTCAGCTAATATGCCGGTCAAATGAACTTTTTGGTCATCTGAAAAAAAACTGTGCCACACGGGAGAAATCTGTAAATCAGTCAACTCAAGATCGTTTATTACTGGAATATCTGGGTATATAGATAGATCAAGTCCTAAACCCGGAGGGAAAAGCACGGTTGCATTGCGTCCCTGCATCTCAAGACCGGTCTGTTGAGAAACCTCCTGTAACAAGCTCCGTTGTAAAGCGTTGACCGGAAAAAAGAACCAGATCGAAAATAGAGAACTGATGACAAATAATAGCAGGCACAGCATAAATACTCTGCGACTACCAGCTAATCTTTGCCAGCCAGAGAACAGAAGCATACGACTCATAAACTCTCCAGAGACATCAAAACCATATTGACATCAAGGATCGAGCGATCCTCAAAACGGGGTTTAACCTGCATCGATTTTACCCGCACCCCCTCACTGCGATATTCAACAGCATGTAACAACCTGACCATTTGCGCTAATGATATTTTTTCCAGCTTGATTTCAACCAGTTGCTGACGAAATTGACCTTGAATTGTTGCTGGTTGTGGACGCATAGAGAGCAGTTGTTCACGAACGCCCGTCTGCACGGCCATGTTTTCAACCAGAGAAAAAAGTGGTCGAGTCCCCTGTTTAAGGATCTTTACATCCGTAAGTTGCTGGCGTAATTGGCTGATTTGTTCCCGCATTGTTTCAACTTTTTGCAAACTCTGTCGATGTGCTGCAATTTTACGATCAAGCGACTTCATCGTTTTGAGATATGGGTTCAGTAAAGCAAACCAGACAAATAAGAAGATCAGAACAATCAAACCAGCAGCAACAACTGTTTTTTCTCTTGGGTTGAGGTTTTTAATCATCACTCTCCCCCACCTTGAAACTTAAGTTGCAGTTGAAAATCTACTTCGCTGTTGTCGGTAGCCAATTTTGCATCTTTAATGTTGACCTGACTAAAAAGAGAATTTTCTTTCAGCTTTTCAGCAATCAGGTTAACAGATTCAAAAGAATCAGATTTTCCGCTTAATTTCACCCCATCGCTTTCATAGTCAAATTCCTGGACATCAACACGGAGATCCCGGTCAATACTGCGGGACAAACCCTGTAAGACCTTTGCCGCTCCAGGTCCTTCAAGGCCAAATAGCTGAACCTGTTTTTGCAGGTCATTGAGTTGCCCCTGCAATTGCAAAGGGACATCTACGACCACAGTATTTTCAGGCATAATCTGTCTGAAGATCGTTGTCAGCTGTTGCTTCATATTTTTTTCCTGACGGGTTTTCTGCAAAAAGCCAAGATGCATTGTCATGGCACCAGCTAAAACAACAACAAGCGTCAACAGTGCAACAGCAATAAGCTTGGTGCGAAAAATCTCAAGTTGCCCCCTTGCGGAAAACTCCCCTTGACGGAAATTTAATTGTACTGCTTTCTTCTCCTCACGCATCTCGGACAATGCCAATAGTGCCGCTGGAGCCATCTCATAGCTCACCTCATCACCAAAAATATCCTCTCCAGGAGTTAAAATGGTGCGATCTGTTTTAAACAGGATAACCAAAAGTTCTTCGGTCACACCTGCCCCAACAACCCAGAGAGGGAGACCTTCATGACCGATAGCATTCTCAAGCTGACTGATCTGATTGGCAATAAACTCAAAAACTTCTTTTTCACTAAGCTCGCTGGTCCCGGGTAACAATCGATAATCCCGAATCATGCCATCATAAACAAGAGCCACCACAACTTCGAGCCGTCGGCAATAAACCAGAATACCATCCTGCTCACGCAAAATCGGGAGGAGTGCAAAAGGAAAAAGATCGATACGTCGCGGATTCTGTTCAGGATCGGGAAAATGGTTCAAAAGTTCATCAATTTCTCGTTTATTGACAACAACAGCATCAACCTCGTAATCATCTTCACGTGCCCTTGGTGGCAAAAAGGAGATGACATGTTCGTCAAGCGAAATCGGCAGCTGAGATTTTAATTCTAATGGTAGCGCCGCCTCAATTTTATTTTTTTCGCGAAATGGAAATCGGAGCCGACGAAATAAACCCACCCGGCAAGGTAACGCCGTAATCAATCGATCCCTCAGAGTAATTTTACCTCCCAGCATCTCTGTAATGGCCACGGCAGCCGCCTCAGGAGTGTCATAGCAGCGCTTATCCAGCTCGATATCAATCTTCCCTGGCGCCGCTGTTAAAATAGCAACCCTGACATCTGTTCCTTCCAGATCAATACCGATAAAACGTTTCGACATGGTATTATTCCACCTTGAGACTCAAAAGTTTATTTCCTTGCTTATCAATGATAGCCGTTGCATTACGAGTCCCTTGATTGACTCGCCCCTTACTGAACACTTGGTAAATCGAACCTGATACTCCAACTGAATTTGACAGCCATGCAGAAGACCAGCGTTCACCAATCCCTGCAGCCAGAGAAAGATCTGACAATGTCTGATAGGCTGCTTGTTGTCGATAGTCAACAAGGGCAACAATATCTTTGCGGTCAAAAATAATTTCAACATTGCCTTCCGCAGCTGAAAACTGCCAGGCATACATAACGGCGGCAGGAGCAGTATTAAGGTTGATCTGCTCGTCACCGACAACTCGAATATAGGGCTTTAACTTCTCATACCTTTGTGAATCGAACCCTTTGACCAATTTCAACTCATCTAAAATCGTCAATTTATCTCCCCGTCTATAATAGGGGGGTTGCAAGTTGGCATAATAGGCGTCATCCGGGGTGGTTCTGGTTTTATCCCCGTTGAACCAATAAACCAGAGAATCAACCAACTCCTGAGCCTGCAGTCGATCCAGAAGCAGAATATCTTCACAAAGTGCGACAAAACGATGATAGCCCGGTAACGGGTTGCCCCGATTATCAGCAACAAAATTAACGTTCAACCGACCGGTCAGATCAGAAATAGTAATGCTGACATCCCCATCCCCTGCGGGGATATTGGCCAGCGGACTCCCCCAGAATTCCGAAACATGATCAAAGTCATTTTTATCTTCCTGTAAAATTGTTCGTGCCGCTTCGATCCCACCTCTGGCCAGATACAAAGCCTTGGTCCGATCACGAAATGTTTCCGTCGCCCGTAAATCAACCAAGGTTGAAAAAGAAAATTCAATCACCAGAGCACTGAGCAATGCAACAATGATCAGAACCAGCAGTAGGGCCATACCGTCTTGATTGCCCAACTTGTTCATCCGCCCACCCCGGACAGAACAAAGCTGCTACGAAACGGAATCAGCCGACCATCAACTTTTAATTCCAGAGTCATTTCAACCATCTGTGGTGGAGTTTTCCCCGACCAGTTCTCCTGCCAATTCCCCTGAGAAAAATAACGCACCTGAAAACTGTTGATGTCCGCAATAAAGAGCAATGGCTCTGAAGCCGCCATATCAGCAAGCAAGACCTTTTCACTGCGCAACAGATGAATTGAATCTTCCTGCTGCTGGAATTCATATCGAACCCGAGATATCCCGCCATACTTTTGCAACAGCGGAGAAACCAGTTCGGTATTAAACTCAAGAAAAAAATCACTGGCGGACGTTTGCCCTGAGCTGAATACAGCCTCTTTCCCAAGTGGAGATATTCTTAAACTGCTCAACTCACCGCTAATTCGATCAAAAAAAATCCGCGCCTGGTGATATAAATTCCCTTCGGTTTCCAGACGATTTCGAGCCCCGCTGACAGAACTGAAGACACCGTAGACACTGGTTAAAACCAAGCTTCCTATGAGAATAGCCAACAAGACCTCGATCAGGGTAAATCCACGCGAAATGCCCCTCATCCCGCTTCTCCAACGGGCAGGAAAGAGACCAGCTGAACCTGTTCATTCTTTTCTGCATCGCCCCAAATAACGATCACTGTGACCTGCTTTACCTGGTTAATCAAAGTATCCTGATAACTGATCTGCCAACGAAAAGCGGCAAAAGGCTCGGAAAATGCATCCTCTTGCGGTTCCCAATCTACACGCGACTTGGTAACATTGAGCTCCTGTTCACTCATCAGTTGCTGCGCCAGCATCGTCGCCTGGGTTAACCTTTGAATTTTATTCTGTACCAGAATAGACCGATTCGACAACCCCAGCAGCGACACCAGGGCAATAGCAACTATCGCCAGGGCGATCATCACCTCTAACAGAGAAAACCCTTTATTGCACAGTCGTTTGCTCTTCATCTATCGTTATTGATCCCGTCAGTGGTGAAAACAGTAGCAGCATCTCTCCGCCACTCTCTTTGTCGAAAAAAATGCGGGTTGGCTCCATCCAACCAAGTGGAAAGATCCGGGTAACAACCTGACCACTGCGAAAAGTTCCTTTCCCTTCGATATTCACCTGTTTAACCTGTAGTGGCGCCAGAGTTAATTCCCTGCCGAAGGATTTCTTCTCTATGACACCACCACTGGATTGCAGGCGGTAGGCCTGTAGACTGTTACGACTGAAATCAACCATCAGCAGATGCTCATCGCGAGTCAAGGTTGCCTCATTATACAGTTGCTTAACGGTTCCGGCGATGCGGCGCACCATTAACTTTTCATCACCATCGCCACGATTTGCCATTAAGGGCAAACTGATGAAACTGATCAGCGACAGAATGACAATAACAACCAGCAGTTCAACCAGAGTAAACCCCGCTAATTCCGACCATCGATCCCCATTCACCTCTCCCCCTGACATTTAATCCTATCCCATCCCTTGACTGGCCTGAAAAATCGGCAACAAGATGGCCAGCACAATAAAACCGACAATCGAACCCATCAATAAAATCATCAACGGTTCCAATAATGACATCAGGCCATTCAATCGCGTTTGGACTTGATACTCATAGATTTCTGCAACCCTGAACAACATCCCCTCAAGGTCACCACTGCGCTCACCAACAGCAGCCATCTGAGGTAACATTGCGGGGAAAACGTCTGCTTCATAAAGGGGTTCAGACAAGCCAGCGCCCTCTGTCACCTTCTCCCGAACAACTTCCAGTGCCCGTTGGAGATAGTTGTTACCAAGTAGGTTCTGAACAATCTCCAGAGTCGTTAACAAGGGAACACCGCTATTCAGTAAGGTCGCTGTCGTTCGGGCAAACCGAGCGGTCGCAGTATGTAGCGCAAGCGGGCCCAGCAAAGGAAAACGGTACTTCTTCTGGTCAAACCAAAAACGTCCTTGAGTCGTTAATATAAAGCGTCGAGCTCCCCAGAGAGCGGCCACAACAGCTACCAATATCAGCCACCAATACATCGCCAGAAAATGGCTGAAAGACATCAGTAAAAGGGTTGGCAGCGGCAGTGCTTGCTCCAAATCTTCGAGCATCCGGGTAATTTTCGGGACAACAAAAGTCATTAAAAACAATAACACCCCGCTGCCAACCAGAAACATCAATAGTGGATACGTCAAAGCTGCTTTGAACTGAGAGTTAAATCGAGATTGTTCTTCAGTAAATTCTGCCAGTTGCAACAAAACTTTATCGAGGGTGCCACTCGCTTCACCAACCTGAATCATACTGCTGTAGAGCGGTGGGAAAACCTTAGGATGCGCTTGCAGGGCGGCATGAAAAGCGCTCCCTTGCAAAATATCATCCCGTATCCGAGTCAATACCGGCCCAAGAGGCCCCTTGGTTTGTTGTTGTGCAACCATTTCCAACGCTTCATCAAGCGGCATCCCGGCGGTTAACATCGTTGCCAGTTGACGGGTGGCAACACCAAGTTGAATGGCACTCACCGGGCGTAAAAACATTCTCTGTGCTGGACCGGTAGCATTTCGGGTCGTTGCAAGACTGGTCGGGAACAACCCCTGACCACGAAGTTTACGGCTGGCAGCATTCTGGCTCAGAGCCTCGACAACACCACGCTGCTTTTTACCCTGAGCATCGAATGCACTGTACTCGTAAAGTGCCACCGGTTAAACCTCCTCCTGAGTCACCCGCAGCACTTCCTCTACAGTTGTTTCTCCTGCAAGAACTTTGGCAAGTCCCGCTTGTCGCAGAGGGCGCATTCCCATTTTCAGTGCTTGTTTCCGAATTGTAGCAGCATCTGCATTATTCGTAACCAAGTGACGGATCGGGTCTGTGACTTCCAACAGTTCATACAAACCGGTACGTCCCAAATAGCCGACATCCATACAATGACTGCAACCACGGCCACGATAAAAAGTTGCCTGCGTTGTGACATGAGTTCCATCAAACAATTCAGCAAGTAATTTCTCTTCGGGATGATAACTGATACGGCAGTGGGGACAGATCGTTCTGACTAACCGTTGCGCCAGAACTCCGACAAGAGCTGAGGCTGCCAAGAATGGTTCCACTCCCATCTCAACCAAGCGAGCCAGCGCGCCTGCCGAATCATTGGTATGCAAAGTGGAAAAAACAAGGTGTCCTGTTAAAGCTGCTTGAACAGCTATTTTAGCTGTTTCACTGTCCCGGATTTCACCCACCATGATGACATCAGGGTCCTGACGTAAGATGGAACGTAGTCCTTGAGCAAAAGTCAGATTTATTTTGGCATTGACCTGGATTTGTCCAACACCCGGCAGTTGATATTCGATGGGGTCTTCAACTGTAATAATATTATGCTCATGAGAATTGATCGCCGACAGTGCTGAATACAAAGTGGTCGTTTTCCCTGCCCCAGTGGGACCTGTGACCAGAAAAATGCCATGACTTTTCTGAATCATTCTTTTGATCTGCGGTAACATCTCGGCTTCGACACCTATGTCCCCCAGCCCCAAAACCCCGGTACTCTTATCCAGCAAGCGCAGCACAACCCGTTCGCCAAACGCTGTGGGTAGGGTTGAAACCCTGATATCCGCCTGCTTTCCGGCAATTCGCACGGAAAAGCGACCGTCTTGTGGCAATCTTTTTTCAGCAATATCAAGATTCGCCATGATTTTCAAACGGGAAATAATATTTGCCAAAGCACGATGAGGTGGACGCTGCACTTCATAAAGAAGACCGTCAACCCGGTAACGGATAATAACTTCAGTCTCAAAGGGCTCAATATGGATATCGCTTGCGCGCTTGCGGTAGGCCTGGGTCAACAGTCCATTGACAAAACGGATAATCGGAGCTTCATCACTGGTATCCAGAAGATCTTCGATTTGAGAACCATCCAGCTCCAAATCATCCTGACCAATATCAGAGATGGAACTATCTCCGCCTCCTGAGAGGGTTTCATACCCTTGGTTAATCGCTTCGATTAATTTGTCTGGTTCTGCCAGACAGGGGATAATGCGGCAGCCTGTCAAAACCGAAAGGTCATTTAATATCTGGTTATTGCCCGGGTCAACAACCGCCAGGCGGATGGTTTGCCCATCAATCTCCAGAGGAACGGCAAGGTTCTCTTTTGCATAGCTGATGGGGACTGTAGTCAGCAGGTGTAGTGCACTGCTTTTAACCTTTGGCTCTGCAACATATTCCATCCCACTTTGAGTGGCTAAGGCTTCAGCCAGAAGAATTTCTGTCGCTTCACCTTTTTGCTTGAGAATTTCTCCCAAACGTAAAGAACTCGACTCCTGCTCCCGAAGCGCCTGACGTACGACATCCTCTGGAACCCCTTTATCCTTGATCAGAATCTCCCCAAGTTGACGCCACTTCAATGGTCGCATGGGTTAATCCTTTACTGCAGCTTCAGGTTTTACGAAATCACCCTCTGGATCTCCCAGACCAAAAAATTTATCAGACCCAGAATCTCCTTTAAACAACTTCAAGCTTTCTCGATTTTCCTGTGTAATTCTTTTCAGATCTTCACTATCACGAACCACTCGAGGAGTAATAAAAATCAGCAAACTTGTTTTGTTCTCAATGTCATTTGTCCTCTTAAATAAATGTCCAAGGATTGGGATATCACCAAGCAAAGGAACCTTGGTCACTGAGGCCGTTGTATCCGTTTGGAACAAGCCACCAAGGACAACTGTTTCACCATCACGAGCGACAATTGAATTACGCAGCAACGTCTTTTTAAAAGTCGGGCCAACCTCATCGACGGTTCCAGTGGCTGTTGATTCAGCAACAACAGAACTGATTTCCTGATAAATTTTCAAGCGGACCAGGTTCCCTTCGGTAATTTGTGGGGTAAACCGCAACGTCAGAGCCGCATCCTGACGTTCAACCGAATTGATCGGGTTGCCTGCATTATCTGTCGATTTGGAAGTAATGATAGGGACATTTTTACCCACAACAATTTCAGCCTCTTCGTTGTCTGATGTCAGCAATCGAGGTGCAGAAAGAACATTGACGTTTGAATCTGTCTGAGAAAGGCCAATAAGAGCAGAGAGAGCCGGAATAGTGACTTCCTCACCATTGACGACGGTTGTAATCGGGTTAAACAATCCCCCAAGCATGATTCCATTCACAGCCTGGGTCAGGACAGTTGGCACACCATCGGTAGAAGAGAACGCTCCGGCGTCCGCGTTGCTGGAACCAAAGATCAAGCTGTCGCTACCGGCCTCTATCGCACCTTGCAAAGAGGTTCCAAGATCCATCAAAGCATTCATCGATAATTCAAGAATTAAGGCTTCGACAAAAACCTGCTTGCGCTTGATATCCAATTGGCGAATAAGGCCCTGAACGTTTTCATAATCCTCAGCTGTCGCGTTGACGATCAAGGCATTGGTAGGTTTATCTGCGGTAATTGTAACATCACCAAATATTTCTCCCGCAGGCATATCCTTCTTTGCCGCCTGTCCTTGTTTGGCACTAGCAACAATTTTATTTAAAGTTTCGGATAAACTTTCAGACTCAGCATTTTCAAGATAATAGACATGCACCCCTGCACGCCTGAGATCAGCCTTTTCATCCAATTGAGCAATAAGTTCTTTGGCCCGTTCAATGAATTCTGCATCACCAAGCAGCATCAGCTTATTGGTGCGTTCGTAAGGGAAAACCTGTCCCTGTGCCTTCCTTTGCACAGCGGCTCCCGCTCTCGCTCCCCGAGTCGTCGTTGCCGCACCACTTTCAAGAATCTGCATCACCATTTTCGCGGCTTCTTCAGCACCAGAAAATTGGAGAGGAACAATTTCTGTTTTTTCGTTGTCCCAGGACTTATCCAAAGAAACAATGATTTCAACCAGGCGTTTGATATTGGCGGCACTGTCAGTGATAACTACGGTATTCGTTGGCTCGTAAGCAACGACATGACTGGTCTTCGGCATAAGCGGACGCAAAATAGTATCAACCACCACCGTTGCATCCAGATTTTTCAGTTCAATGATGCGGGTAATAAATTGTTCTCCGAGATCTTTCCCGCTACTGATTGGCAGGTTTTCCTCTTTTGCGCTACGGATCGAGACAATTTTGTTCACTTTTCCCGATGGAACAATTGTAAATCCCTTAACCTTCAAAACCGTACTGAATAATCGATAAGCTTCATCCACAGAAACTGGCTTAGGCGATACAATACTCACCTTGCCACGTACCGATTCGTCATAAACAAAATTCTTGCCGGTCAATTCGCTGATTGTTCCGATCATGTCAACCAACTCGACATTCTGAAAATCAAGTGTGACCTCTAGCCCCCCTGCCAGTTTTTCTTGCTGAACTGCCGAAGCTTGAGACGCCAACAACAGTAGAAGACAAAATATCGACAGTAAAACGTTTATGCCGCGTCGAATCACCACAATCAGCTCCTATTCAAAACTATATTCAAAAGTTTCTGGTTTCCCATTACGCACTAACCCAAGAGTGATATTATTAGCCTCACGAACTTGCTGAAAAATCTGTAATGCTTTTTCAGGGCTGTCCAATTTGACCTGGTTGATCTCAACAATCAAATCACCAACCCGCAAGCCAATTTTTTCAAGTAAAGATCCTTTGTTCAACTCCACCAGTTTAAATCCAACCGTGTTTCCGTTATTGACCTGCGGAATCATGCGGGCCGTTTGCAATAAAGAGTTAAGATTCGCCCGAGCATTATCCGCAACGGCTTTGGAAATCTGCCAACGACTTTCATCAACGGCAACAATACCCTGCTTTGTCACAGAAGCATTGCTCTGCTTAAGAAGTTGTGCTTTAGCACCCTTGCGTTGTTCCAGTGCTAATTCTCGCCGCACACCCTGATCCATAAGCACAACGAGTTTGCGACCAATTTCGTTCACAACTAATCCAGGCGCCAGCTCTTCACCCAACTGAAAAATACCAGCTTTCCCCCCTGACTGGATCAAAGCCAGAGAGTCATCGCCAGCAACAACGGTTCCGATAAGAAGCAGATCTCCAGTTACTGCAGAAGGTTCTGCTGCAGCTTCCGTAGCAATAACCGTTGAAGACAGGCTCATTGTTTCGGCAGTCCCGGCAGCATCAGAATTAAACAGGTTTCTGTCCAGAATAATCTGGAAATCGTCTTCGTGTAGCTGACGCACTCCACTCTGTCGAGGTACGGAATCAGCAAGTGAAATCACCTCATCACTCAGCGATAAGTCAACCAGCCGTGTTACCAGCAACCCGGAAATGACCCCGCCCACAATAGACAGAAGTAACAGCAGATAATTGAGAAATCTTTGCAGATCAATTTGCACAGCGACCCAGCCAATAAAGGAATTGAGTAAATTCAGAAAAACATACTGAAAACTAAAATTATCAGACCTATAATTATACACAATTTAACAGAAAATTATTACATTTTTTTTATCTTGGAGATTGCCACTCATATCTAAGTTGGGATAGAGGCGAGATTTAGTCCGCAGAAAGCTTTAGGATGGGTCGGTCACACTTTGTTCGCTACCAATATGTTCGTCGCTATTGATTCGGTGCCAGCCGTCTTGATCTGGACGAAATACTGCGTGAACTTTGAGTGGTGTGCGAGTAGATCTGGGGTCGAGTTCGTGAAAAAATGGGAGGCTGAAATAATGTAAACGGGTTGTAGTACCAAACCGTAAACGTCCAAGGGGGCGGCCACCATAATCATCAATAAGATATTCCGGCAGTTCAATGGGGCGAAGCTTGTGGTTCTTGTGGATCAGAACTGACGAGTGACCATAGCGGATATTGGGGTCACTTTCGGCACAGATCGTGTCTTCGGATGAGTTACAAAAAACCGTAACAGTGTCGTCAATGCCAGGAGCTCGCGCAAGATATTCCCCGTAGAACCCTCTCGCAACGTCACCAAAAGCGTAGTGCTCTGGCTTAGGATTACAAGCAATGACAGCTAATAAGTTAAGTTTTTGGCGTGTTTCAAAAAAAAGCTGGTTAGATTTTTCAATAATCGTATTTATATTTGATTGATAAATATCCCGGTAAGCATAGTCGAGACAGATAAGTGCCATGAAATTGTAACAACTGGGTTGACAACGAAAAAAAGGAAATATTTTTCCGCGATAGAGATAATGATCGCTGTCAAGAGTTTCTTCGCCACCAAAAGGGTGGCTTTTTGCTTGGAAGAAGACTCGCTGCTTTCCGTCATTCTCCTTAACAACAACCATACAACAGTTTACTGGAAGAGATTCAATATCACCTGAATCCAAATCCTCAATAACTGACGCCAGCGCCTCGCCGTTGTCAGCTTCAAATTGTTGCAGCAGTTTTTTATAGTCTCCGAGAGTGAGTGGACCTAATCCAATCACACAGACAGTATTGGGACGAAAGTTGTTCAGCATGTCCAATGCATCATAGACACGCGAGAAAGGAAGGATGGATTCAGGTAAAAAAATAAAATTTATTTTCTTCAGGTTACCATGGCCTATAATCACCAGGTCTATTATTGAACAAATTGTTTTCCAATTACCTTCGGGATCTGCCAGATGATAAACAAGTCTCCGCCTGTCCAGATTATTGGGTATCTGGCAAGATAAAACATGGAGATGCCTCCTGAGAGGAAACTTGATCTGAAGTTCTTTTTCAACAATTTGGAACATAATGAATCTGGCGGCCTATCATCAAAATAACTTTTGGGTGGAACAAAAAATTCAACAACCTGTGACATTAACCATAGCAGATTTAAAAATTTTATCAGGTCCATGGACCGTTTCAAGTTTTCCTCCAGAATTGACTAACACTGCACCGCATTCAGTACATTCCAAAAGATTCGAGCTAAACCCGTCAGCGTGCAAATCAATTTCCAAGTGATCCTGGTGGTTACAATAAGGGCAGTTCATAATTTCCTCCATGA
Source organism: Desulfuromusa sp. (assembly GCA_036351455.1). Classification (GTDB taxonomy): domain Bacteria; phylum Desulfobacterota; class Desulfuromonadia; order Desulfuromonadales; family Geopsychrobacteraceae; genus Desulfuromusa. Next base: position 4,562 of record JAZBPC010000097.1, on the reverse strand, counting down.
TGTTTGATTCAGGGTAATATACTCCCCTTGAAAACCATGTAAAGTAAAATTTATTATTTTGAGTATAATAAGGTTTTAATTCTTTCCCCCGCTCACTGGATAAAACCTGCTCTAAAGCAGCACAAAGATAAAGGCTTTTGCTATAACTCTCTTGCACATCGGTTCAAAATTACCTATCCTTCTCTTGCTATTCAAAAGATTTGGGGACATTCCTCAGATCAAAAGACTCAAGACAAAAGTAAGAGACAAAATTAAGTTCTAAATTTAGCTATGCCCGACCAAACTATTCAAAAGGGAGTCATACACACATGGAGTCAACATTAAAAATGAAAGCCGTCCTTATAGAGGAATTTGGTGCCCCTGAAGTGATGAAAATCGGGGAAATTGATCGACCGAAGCCAAAAGCCAATGAAGTTTTGATCAAAGTTGTGGCCACCAGTATCAACCGCCCTGACCTGGTGCAAAGAGTAGGCAACTATCCACCACCTGCAGGCGATTCAGAGGTCCTTGGGCTTGAAGTCGCAGGAACAATTGCTGAAGTTGGTAGTGATGTCAGTAACTGGCAGGTCGGTGACCGGGTGATGGCACTTGTTGGAGGTGGTGGCTATGCAGAGTATGCTGTAGCTTACGCCATCCATCTGATGCCGATTCCTGACAGCATGAGCTTTGAAGAAGCGGCCTGTGTCAATGAAAGCTACATTACTGCTTTCCTCAATGTTTTTATGATTGGTGGCCTGCAAGATGGTCAAACAGCGATTTTCCATGGCGGTGGTGGCGGTGTCAATACCGCTGCTATTCAATTGGCAAAGGCCTTGACCCCAAATGCCAAATTGATCATCACAGCAAATCCAACCAAGATGGATCGGGTCAAAGCATTAGGAGCAGACCTGGTCATCGACTATACCGAAACGCCAGACTTCTCCAGCCTGGTTAAAGACTTCACCAGCAAAAAAGGGGTCGACGTCATCCTTGATCATGTCGGTGCCAAATACCTGAAACCCAACATGGCCTCCTTAGGCTATCAGGGCAAACTTGTCATCATCGGCATTATCAGCGGCATAAAAGCCGAGTTGAATCTGGCTCTCATGATGGTCAAACGGCAGCAGATTATTGGCTCGGTTCTCCGCAGCCGCCCTGTAACTGAAAAAGGGGATATTATTGCTGAATTCACCCGCCGGGCTCTGCCCAAATTTGCGGATCGAAGTATTGTTCCAATTATTGAGAAAGTGTTTCCGCTAGAGGATGTCGTTGCCGCTCACCAGATGATGGAAGAAGACAAGCACTTTGGTAAAATTGTCTTAAAAATTGCTGAATCCTGATTTCAGCTGATAACAAAAAACACGATAACGCCCCTGAAATTTTGTCAGGGGCATTTTCACTTGTGCTCAGAAAGAGGTTCTATGCCTTTTGAAATTACCAATTTTTCTGTTTCTTCCCATCAGACAAATGCTTTTGTCAAACCAGTGCAACTACAATACTTTCAGAATGGAGATCCGCGCACATGGGAGGCTGTCAGCAGCCACGATAGCGTTTCTGTCCTGCTCTATCACACGGATAAAAGAGCATTCGTACTGGTGAGGCAATTTCGGCCGCCTGTTTATATGAATCAGCGGAAACACACTTCGACATATGAATTATGCGCGGGAATCGTGGATAAAGATGTATCGCTCACGCAGATTGCCAAAGAAGAAATTGACGAAGAATGTGGTTACGATGTCCCCTTGGATAGAATCAGTAAAATCAGTTCATTCTTCACCAATGTTGGTATCACCGGAAGCCAGCAGCATGTTTTTTACGCCGCTGTGAATAGTGCCATGCAAGTCCACGCAGGAGGAGGTATTCACAACGAACAAATTGAACTGGAGTACGTTCCGCTCGAGACAGCAAAAGATTTTCTCTTTAACGAAGACCTTGCAAAAACGCCAGGTCTCATGTTTGCCTTTTACTGGTTTTTTGAACAATATGGCAAAAACGGTGAAAAAGTCCCTATTGAGTCTTGATCGCCTGTGATGCAATCTCAAGAACAGCTGCCAATGGGATCAAACTTCTGGTTTTAGCCATAAACCCATTGGCATGGACAAAACGGACTTCCGGATTTTTTGCAACATGACGAAAATCAATCTGGAGATTATCTCCCAGACGCAAAAGCTCCCACCCTTCTCCACGCACTGACGGGGTAATACTCATAACCACTTCATCATCACCAAGATCACGCAGATACAACTCCATGGACAGCTTGGGATTATCTCCAATCATGCTGACGAGAACTTTCAGATGCTTCACCGGCAAGATTTGAGTTTCTTTCTTCAACTGCTCCAAGCGCTTCATTTTTTGGCTAACCAGCTTGATAAAATCCTCACCAAAGTCCTTCATCAGCCCGTAAAATACATCTTGCCGGGTTAATGATGACAACTTTGAAAAACAGGACAGAATATATCCATCAATCGGCGAAGAAGCGGCAAACAGAACACTGGTATCAACACCAAGATATTGAGCTGTCCGGTATGGACCCCGAACATCCATCATACTCATGTGTGAGTACCAGCCAAAAACTTCCAAAGCAGCATCATGATACCCGAGATGTCGCATCACCAGATGAAAAGCGCAGGGAAATGTTGGATCTTGATGGTGGTCGAAATTGTGCTTTTCCGGATCATAAACCATCCCAACATCCACGACATAGGTTTTCGGATCGGCAAGGTCTTCAGGAGTGGCTTCTCGTCTGTAAATTTCCGCTGAACCAAGGGTCGCAAGTAAAATACTAACAGACATAAAATCGTCTTTATGGGCACTCCCGGGATGGGTAATAATCTTGTACATACAATAAATCCTTTGATATCACTACAATTTTTCTGAGGCTAAGAGGGGAGGATGGCAAACTTTACAGCCATCACAGCTCCATCTGCATATCATCAGATTTTAACACATCCCGCTGATTGTTTTGCTCATTAAAAGCAGAAGAAATCCACTGAGAAACCCTCTATTCAATAAACAGAGTATCTTCTAAATAAATCCGTTTAGGGGCAAGAGAGGTTAGCAAAATCTACTTGAGGAGATCTTTTAGATTCACCCCACAGGTTCCATCACAATAAGGTTGATTTTCCGTCTTACCACAACTACACAGATAGACCTTCTCTCGCTCCTTGACGACAAATCTGATGGGTGTAAATTCACCACCTTGATGATGGCCATCACAAAAAGGTAAACTTTGAGATTGCCCACAGTTGCAGCGGTAATAAGTTCCGGGCTCAAGGGTCAAGGCAATCGGCATCCCGGCATCATTATTCATTTTGTCCAAAACAACCTCCCAAAGTGTGGAAACCAGTTAAAATAACAATCAATGTTCATAAAGCTATTGTTTTCAACTTACAAGAAATTTTAAAATGGCGAATCCATCAACCATCGCAATTTTTGCTATCTGATGGGGTGACTTGTTTTTTCTATTCTATATAAAATAGCATGAATACAATTACCAGATAACAAATATCAGCTACAATGACGTAGTATCCATAGAGAGACTGTGGATAGCACCAAACAGTGATTGTCTGGGAGACTGAGGTGGCACCAAGATGGAGGCCTGCATGGAGAGAAAAAATATTATTTTGATTGGTATGCCCGGGGCTGGGAAAAGTACCGTTGGGGTCATCCTCGCCAAACGAACTGGTTTTCAGTTCATCGATACAGATCTGATCATTCAGGCTCAGGAAAAATCTCGACTACAACAAATTATTGATGCCCAGGGCTTGCAGAATTTTCGTAGAATCGAGGAACAAATGCTCCTCGATCTTCATACTGAGCATAGCGTTATAGCCACGGGGGGATCAGTCGTCTACAGTGAAAAAGGGATGAAAGCAATCGGTCATACTGGATCTCTGATCTACATTCAAGTTTCTCTGTCCGCGTTGCAAAAAAGAATAGCTGACATAGGTCAACGCGGACTGGTTATGAGTAAAGGGCAGACATTTGAACAGCTCTATCAGGAGCGCACCCCCCTTTACGAAAAGTTTTCCCAGTTGACCATTTCTGGAGACGGGCTAACCGCTGAACAGATCGCGGCTAAAATCGAAAAAGAGGTTTGTCTGCAATGGGCCAACGCTGGCCCACTCGCCAGGACAACAGGAGAATGCCATAAAACAGGCATGGGCATTTGTAGATCGCCTATGTGCTCTTTTCGCTGAATATCAAAATCACTGCTAAAGTGAAAAAAGTCAGGACAAAATCCATGCAATTCAAGCGCCTTCGAAACAGCAAGAGGAGAAGATCCGGCCCTTTGAATCATTTACCAACCCTCAAGGCTGCTGAGGATCCATTAGTTAAAGAAGCCATGCAGCGTTCTGGGAACAATCAAACCATCGCCACAGAGTTACTCGGTATTGCCCAATCCAGCCTGAATCGAAGGTTGAAAAATCTGGAAAAAGGTTAATATTCCCTTCTTCATTAAAAAATAAGGTTATCGTATTTTCGATAACTAAAGCTTTTTTATTGTTTTTCCCAACTCCCCAACTATGGTGGCCTTCCATCACTTCTCCGCAAATGTCTATGCGTATTGCTATAGGGTATAC
>JAZBPC010000096.1:0-4765 GCA_036351455.1 Desulfuromusa sp. | reverse complement strand
TTACATAGTGTTGACCCTGGTCGGCGGCCTGGTGCCAATCAGGGCGCTGATCACCTTCGAATTAATGGTGTACATCTCCACCCCGCTCATCCTTTTTTTCCTGGCCCTTAATGGATACCGTTATTTCATGTATAAATCGCCAATGGATCTCGCACTTCTGGGCACCTGGGCATTAATGCTTTTGTCCATAGCACTCTATTGGATCTACGATTATCTCGGCATTGCGCGAAAGCTGTGGAACCGGAAGAATCGGATCTGGTTTTCCGAGAATGATGTGCTGCACATTGTTCTGATTTTCTGGGTGGTTTACATTGCCACGGTGGTAGTTAACCGAATCGAAGACTATTCCGTGCCGGTTCTCCCACTGTAATCAATCGGTTGAGTCCTTTACGATCCACAAGGCCATAAACTGTAAGGCATAACGCTACGCCAACCCCCTAAGCTTAGCGGCAAGGTATGGCGCAAGAGCCGTGACCACAAGCACCACCGGCCAGATGTTTCCCCCTGTGAAAGTATATGCCTCAAAAATAACCTGCCAGGACTTGCCTTGCCACAGGCCAAACGAGAACTCGAAGACAAGCGTAAGAGCAAGCCAACCTAAGCCAATTCCAAAGAGTTCGACGGAGCGGCGGGCACCAAGCCAAGGCAATGAAAGGTAGGCAACGACTAAGATGAGTGCCGACAGGAACACAGCACTCAATACAAATCCAGCTGCGGTGCCGAGTGTCGGTATCAGAACAGCCTCCCGCAGCGTGCCATTAAGCACGGCCAACATCAGGATACCTGCCCATACTGTCAGCGCTTTAAGTGCAATCCCAAAGAACATTGATCTCTCCTGGTAGCGGCCAACGTGATGATCACCGGTTTATCCGGAGCATTATCTTGCCGGAAATGGTGGAAATTTTGGTCTGTCCCCAGTTTTACCCAAGCTCACTGATTGGGATGAAGCGGAGAGGAATCCTCGTCGGGTGCAGCCCTAGATTCAGCGATGTCGCCTTCAGTCTCTGCTTTCTTAGAAATCTCCTCAAGAGATTTGAGTCGCTCTTGCATTTGCTCAATGGTTTCCTGCTGAGCCATTTTCTCTTCGTCGTTCGATAATTGCTTTATGGAAACTTCCAATCTTTTGATCTCCTGCTTTACTTCCAGCTTCTCATTCTCCAGCGCCTCTGCCCGATCCGCCTTGTCAAAGGCAATGTCTTCGGCCGAAGAATTACGATTATCTGAAGTTGGCATGACAATGGTTGAAGGGATGATCCTTGCATTATCGCCGAGCTTCCTTTGATTCATGAAGGAGGGTGACATGATTTCGATTCCGTCTCTGTGTAAAGTATCCAAGACACATGCGTAGAGGTTCGAGCGTACTGAAATGAGTCGTTTGGGTTCCTCAAGAAAACCCGACACACGGTATGTAACCGCAAAGTTGCCCAGCTCAAGAATATGGACGAACGGCTCTGCTAAACCGCAAGCTTGAGCTGCTTCGACGAGTAAAGGTTCGATACGTCTATGATCGATATCGTAACCCAATGATAGTGATGCCGATATAATGGTACCTGAGCTGCGAATTGTAGTCACTGGATTGCTAATGCAGTACGTATTGGGCACAGCGATAAGTTCCCGTGTTTCGGTTTGGATCTCTGTATCAAATAATCCGCGCTCGGAAACTCGGCCAAAATGGTCGCCAACACGAATAAAATCCCCAACTCGAAAGGGCTTTGTGATACGAAGCAACACACCGGCCATGAGGTTGGAGGTTACCGTTGTTGATGAAAAAGCAAATATTCCAGATATGAGAAGTCCAATCAACCCGATTAATTGGTTGCGTGAACTCTCACTAATGGGCAGGACAAGAACGGAGATCAGAAGGCCAAGAACCGACAAGCCAAGCATAATGAGTTGGCGCGGAAACTTGCGCTCATTGCCGAGATCAGGCTGTCGCGTAATGAGCAGCCAGTGTGCTGCACACAGTATCACCCCAACCGCTGTGACTGTCCCTATGAAAGGTGCAAATGATGTGAGCGTTTCAAGCATGTTTTCCAAATTTTAAAGTTGTTGTTTCTAGCGATGCCGAAGAAATTCCACAGCCAAACACCATAAAAAGGAAGGGCACAGATCATTGAGGAGATTCACGATGTCCCGGTTGTGAAAGCCACAGGTATTTTATTACCTCCCGGTCCAGCGGGAATTGACCCGGCCATTTTTTTGGGGCTACCCATTCATTGGATAGCTCCTCGCTTATGACAACCACGCGCAGGCCGAAGGGCGTCTGCATCTCGACGGTGTTTTTGTCAGCCACTTCGTGGGAACCGTCCAGCCTGAGGGCAACGGTGCCTGAATTGTTGATCAGCTTTCGGTTGGCAAGCCGTTCTTCCCGGCGGGGAGCGCAGACACTGCGACAGAAACCGCATACGGTGTAGTAGAACCAGTCGGGATCGAAGATGGCCCGTCGATAGTTATTAAAGCTGTTAGCAGCGTCCTGCATCTGGGGATCAGCCTTCTGAAGGCTAATGCACAGTGCGTCGAGTTCCCGCTTTGCTTTGGGCAGGGTGCGGCCGAGGCGGTACGGACTCCAGTTGGACCAAGTCCGGGAAGTAGCCAATCCTTCATATCCAGTGCAGCCGATCCAGCAACAGGTGTTGGGGCGTTTTTGAGATATAGTTTCAGTGACGCCGGCAACTGTAACTTGAGTCGATGACTTAGGTGTAATCATGCCCACAGGGCAGACCAAACTGCACATTTTGCATCTGTCGCAGGGATGCTCTTCATCTGGAATTGGTGTGTCAGGTGTCAAAGTGGCTGAGGTCAAAACACTTCCAAGCTCAACCAAGGCGCCGTATTCCCTGGTCAACAAATTACCGCTCCAGCCTAAACGCCCAATCCCTGCCGCCAGGGCACCGTAACGGTGAGAAAAATCCGGATGGAACTCCGTCATCTCTGTTAGATCGGAAACGCCCTTCTCAGGTCGATAGTTGTTGTTGATGTCTACATTGACGGCTTCGAAGCCTTCCATGCGTAGCATTTCGGCAAGTGCATCACCAATTTTATAAAGTCTCTGAGCAATGGCTTTTCGGTTGTCGCAATGAGGAAGCCACTTTTTTTTGCTGATGAAATCTTTCAAGATATTGCTGTCCAGAGAGACAGCAAAGGAAATAACCGAGTGTGCAGATGGTAAGAGGTAGCATGGGTCGGCGGAGGGCGGCCCGTCTGCAAGAATTTCTCTTGATGTTATTCCAACCAAATCAGCACCTAGGTTTACAGCCAGTGATTTCAGTTTCGTTTCCGCAAACTCCATAAATATATCTCCTTAGAAAAATTCTGGTGGCAACGTTGCCTACACCGCTGGAAACGCAGCGCAGCTGCGTGTTTGTTCGAGTGCAGGGCAGGGTTAACAGAATTAACCATTATTTTCGACTATGTATGTACCAAGTACTCCGCCATCAATGCGCTTGCTCTTGATCATAAAACCAGACCGAGACAAAAGACCATCCATCACCCAGTCATAGGTCGAATACTCTTCCCTGAAATGCCTTATGGTATCCTCTCGCATCATCTGGCCTCCAGCTTGCGCAAGTTTATCAATCAGCGCATCAATATTCTCAATCGCATTGCTTTCTTCAATAATGACATCATGGATGTACAGCTGTCCACCCGGTTTCAATATGCGATTGAGCCGTTTTAAAGCGATACCCTTCCAAAAATCTGGTAAATGATGGAACGCAAATGTTGTAAAGACGGCTTCTACTTGTTGATCGACATGCTCATACGTAAGAAACCCGGAATGATGAAATTCAACATTCGATACTCCTGCCTGAGTGGCCTTGGATTTTGCGAAGTCGAGCATTGCCTGTGAAACATCAACAGCATAAACCTTGGCGCAGCGTTTTGCAGCTTGAATTATGAAAGTCCCGGTTCCAGCGCCAAAATCGATCACGACGTCGCTTTCTTTGATATCAAGCGCATCAAGAATTTTAATACTATCTGCCTCTATATCCCTGAAACTGGCATGGCTCGTATCGTAGATATCTACCTCGGCCTTGTTGCTGTAATCTGTACCTATTTGCTGAAACTCGTCATATTGCCATGACAAGCTATCGTTTATTGTCATGAGGTTATCCTTCTGTTCAACATTGCATTAACCGGTTACAGAACAAAGTTTTTCTTTCATTATTCTCATCTTTTTTATTGTGGTCATAACGTTCCGCACGAGAAGCGACGTTTTACGGCGTCCTCCCCAAATGCGATGGTTAGCGATCCCTTATTTTCAGTTGGAAATATGGAGTTGTTCGATTCTTGATAGTTGATGGATATTCAAGCATATATTCACATCCCATTTTATCATAAAACCCTCTGGAATGAGGGTCAGCGAGAATACCCAATTCGTAAACATCAAGAGAAGTGCACCATTTCCGCAAATGTTGGAACAGTTTTGTTCCGATCCCCTTACCAATGCTCTGAGGCTCGATGAACATATGCTCAAGCCAGAAACCCTTACTTATTTTGATATCTGCTATTTCAATATCGTTTTTAAGTTCAACAATGGAATAATAGCCGATAATGTTTCCATCTTTTTCAAATACGAATACAGCATTATTTTGTATGTAATCAGAGCTTATAGTCAGCTCATTGGACCATTTTTCGTAAAATTCTTTTGGATAATTCCAATATCCTTTTGCACTGAAAGATATTTTTGTTAAAATTTCTGCTTCTTGAATTCTGGCCCTTCTTATCATATTTTTGCTCGTGACCGCAGCCAAATCAAAAATCCACC
>JAZBPC010000095.1:0-12496 GCA_036351455.1 Desulfuromusa sp. | reverse complement strand
TATTAATTTTAAACGTCTCTATTAACAGCCACAAACGGCTATAGACATTATAAATCGTTTAACAACCTGTAAAGCCCCTGTTCTAATCCCCAAACTATCTCACTCGCCTGCTGATGCCCATTGTTCACCAGCATCACCCTGGCTCTATCAAGATCACCATGAGCCTTCAACAAAACAGGGGAAAGTTTGTTTTCCAGCTGCAGTTGCGGAATTTCACCGACAGAATCAACCCAGTCCTGCAAGCCTTCAGCTGCTATATCCACCAACCGTAAAGCACTTGCGGTAGTTTCAGGCAAAGTTTCATAGAGACGGTCTGATTCTTGATCTATCTGTTCCAAAATGCGTCGATATCGTTCTGAAATTGACATAGTTCTATCCTTTTAAAACTGTACTTTCTCTGCGGCGCATCCTATGCGAAAGAGACAGGAAAGATCAAACAATAAGATTAATATTCTCAGCTTACCAGTTGACATTCTGGCAAACAGATTGTTATTTTCAATTGATCTAATAACACGCTAGGGGCGTCTTAGTTACTGAGAGTTCCATTTATTCATGGAACAACCCTTGGAACCTGATCCGGCTGGTACCGGCGTAGGGAAGCGGCAATTTCATCCGGTTAATAACCATCGGAAGCCGCCTTTTGGCGGTTTTTTTGTTTCTTTTTTTGAATACATACTCATGATGCTGATATATCTCAATGAAGTCCCACAAAAAGTGAAACCCGGCACCCGGCTTTATGCGCTGCGTGACAACATCAATAGTAACGCTGATATCCTGATCGTCAATGGTCACCCAACCAACTCTGATCTGGAGCTCCATGAGGGGGATCATATTGTCATGATTACTCGGGGGAAACAACCCTCAGCTTCAGAGCTGGAAAGCTTGATGATGGCACGCCACACTCCCGGTGTTCATGAGAAGATCAAACATGGATGTGTCGGCATAGCAGGTGCGGGAGGACTCGGCTCCCTAGTTGCTATTGCCCTGGCAAGAGTCGGCGTAGGAAAGTTAAATATTGCCGATTATGATCTTGTCGAACCATCAAACCTGAATCGACAGCATTATTTTATAGATCAAATTGGCATACCTAAGGTTTTTGCGTTACGCGACAACTTGCAACGGATAAACCCCGGCACAAAAATTAATTGCTACAACCAGAAAGTAACCCCGGAAAATATTACTGAAATCTTCGGTGAAGTTGATATTTTGGTCGAGGCATTTGACGGTGCAGATCAAAAAGCGATGCTGACTAACCACTTTCTCAGCCATTTTCCAGGTAAAATATTGGTTGCAGCTTCTGGAATTGCTGGCTACGGCCCCTCCAACAGTATCCGTACCACAAAGATTTCGGATCATTTTTATCTTTGTGGTGATGGGATAACAGCTGCTGAGCCTGGTTGTGGTCTCATGGCACCCCGTGTCGGCATTGCTGCAAGTCACCAAGCCAATGCCGTAATACGCTTATTACTCAACGAAAATCCGGAATAAATCGACATGGAACTGACAATCAACGGTAGCAATAAAGAATATCAGGATAAAATAACAGTTCAGCAACTGCTGCAGCTATCCAACATATCCCCAGGACGAGTAGTCATTGAGTTAAATCGCAACATTCTGTCCCCGGATATGCATGATAAAACTGAGCTCAGGCATGGCGACACTATTGAGCTCATCCAATTTGTTGGTGGTGGCTAAACCGACCTTAACTCTAGGACATAAACAACATGGATCAATTAATTATTGCCGGACGAGCATTTAACTCAAGGCTATTGGTAGGTACCGGTAAATTTGCTTCAAACCAGGACATGGTTGATGCAATGGAACATTCAGGTAGTGAAATAGTCACTGTAGCCCTGCGTCGCGTTGATATTGACAATCCAGAAGATTCAATCTTGGCACATATCGATACTGACCGTTACCTTTTGCTTCCCAATACCAGTGGCGCGCGAGATGCCGAAGAGGCTGTCCGACTTGCACGTCTGGCCAGGGCTGCGGGTTGTCTTCCCTGGATCAAACTCGAAGTAACCCCTGATCCTTACTACCTCCTTCCAGACCCGATCGAGACCTTCAAAGCCGCTGAGATTCTGGTGAAGGAGGGTTTTGTTGTTTTACCCTACATGCCTGCAGATCCCGTTTTAGCAAAACGTCTTGAGGAGATTGGTACCGCAACGGTCATGCCTTTGGGAGCACCGATTGGCACCAATCGTGGTGTTAAAACCCGAGACCACATCGCCATCATTATTGAACAGGCCAATATCCCCGTTATCGTTGATGCTGGACTCGGAGCGCCATCCCATGCCGCAGAGGCCATGGAGATGGGTGCTGATGCTGTCCTGGTCAATACTGCCCTTGCAGACACAGCAAATTCGGCCGCAATGGCACAAGCTTTCCGCAAAGGGGTTGAAGCCGGTCGCGAAGCTTACCTGGCAGGGCTAGGGACAAAAAGAATAAAGGCCGAGGCTTCCAGCCCTTTGACTGGTTTTTTAAGGAATGAATGATGAGTTTCCAAGAGCAATTAGAGCAATATCCGCTGATTGATATACATAATAAAATAGCAACGACAACGCCAGCTCAAATTGACCAGGCTTTGCAGCAACAGCGCTTAAGTATAGCGGATTTTTCTTGCTTACTTTCTCCGAACATTACCGACTCTCAGTTAGAACAAATGGCTGAAAGAGCACACCGTATCACTAGACAGAGGGTCGGTCGAACGATTCTTCTTTATGCCCCCCTTTATTTATCCAACGAATGTTTCAATGGATGTAAATATTGTGGTTTCAATGCTGATAACCATTTTTCACGCAAGACATTGACGCTCGAAGAAATTGAACGGGAAGCAAAATATCTTCGCAGTCAGGGTTTCCGGCACATGTTACTGTTAACCGGAGAAGCTCCCAAAGTTGCTGGGATTAACTATCTTGAAAAAGCTGTACAGATCATAAAAAAATATTGCGGATCTGTCTCCATTGAAGTTTTCCCAATGGACACAGATGGATATCAGCGTATGGTTGCAGCAGGGGTGGATGGATTAACTGTTTATCAAGAAACCTACGACCCGGTTCTGTATCAACAACTTCATCCATATGGACCCAAGAGTAATTATGACTATAGATTGGCAGCACCCGAAAGAGCTGGAGCGGCAGGTTTACGGAGAATAGGTATTGGCTCATTACTCGGTCTAGGAGATAGCTTGAGTGACGTCTTTTACAGTGGTCTGCATGCCCTATATCTAGCTCGTAAGTTTTGGCGCTCTCAGGTCACCCTGTCCTTCCCTCGCCTCTGCCCCGCCGAAGGGGGATTCCAGCCAAACAGTATTGTTGATGATCGGCAACTCACTCAGTTTATCTGCGCATTACGACTACTGATACCTGATGCGGGTTTAATCCTTTCAACCCGCGAGAAGGCAGAGCTACGCAATAACTTGCTTCCCCTCGGGATTACCCAAATGAGTGCTGGCTCCTGCACTGCTCCGGGTGGTTATGGCGAGGACAATGAAGATGTAGAACAGTTCACCATCAGTGATGAGCGCTCTCCCAGCGAAGTAGAACAATATTTAAAATCAAAAGGGTATGAAGCTGTCTGGAAAGATTGGGATGGTGCATTCCTGAATAAAGCTGGCTGATGAAAACGTCTCTACCTTATTTATATCTGATTACAGACCGGCACCAAGTCAAAAAAAAAGATCAATTCCTTGAAACGATCGAAGAATTGCTCCGGTCTGGAATCAAAATGATTCAATTGCGCGAAAAGGACCTTTCAGCAGCTGAACTCTATCCTTTAGCTAAGAGTCTGCGCACAATGACTCATTACCACAATAGCCTTCTCCTGATTAACGATAGAATTGACTTAGCTCTTGCTGTTAAGGCTGATGGAGTCCATCTGGGTCACCATTCTCTGCCAATAAATGTTGCTCGTAAAATACTGGGGCCCAGGTTTCTTATTGGAGCTTCAACTCATTCTTCCGCTGAAGTCAAAATAGCCACTCAGCAAGGCGCTGATTTTGTCACTTTCGGCCCAATTTATTATACCCCCTCGAAAGCAGCTTACGGCAACCCTGTTGGCATAGAACAATTGCAACAGATAGCCGCCGAAACTTCCATTCCGATTTATGCTCTTGGAGGAATTAAAGAAAACAATACAAAAACAACTCTGGAAGCTGGAGCCCATGGCATTGCTGTAATCTCGGCTCTACTTACGGCGCCATCACCAACCAAAGCCTACAAATCACTTTCTGAACCTATTTTATCTGCCAAAAATAAGTAATTCTATGAGCTGAGATCACCAATAGATTCCAAACGCAAAAAAGGGTCCTGTTTCTAACAACAGGACCCTTTACTAATAAATGGCGGGGCTGACGGGACTTGAACCCGCGACCTACGGCGTGACAGGCCGTTGTTGTAACCAACTCTACTACAGCCCCGCAGATAGAAATAGGAAGCTTCAAAGAGGCTAAGTGGGGTTTGAAGATAATAGCCCTGAACTTCCTACTTCCGATCTCTATATTACTTACATGTAAAATAAACGTATTAACGTATTAGTTTACAGCGTCTTTCAGTGCTTTTCCTGCTTTGAATTTTGGTACTTTAGCAGCAGCAATCTGAATTTTTTCACCTGTCTGTGGATTCTGACCAGTACGAGCAGCACGGTCACCTACGCTAAAAGTGCCAAATCCAACCATAGCAACTTTTTCACCAGCCTTCAATGCATCTGTCACAGCTTCAGTGAAAGCTTTAAGAGCACCTTCTGCATCAGTTTTACTTAGCCCCGCCTTTTCTGCCATTGCATTGACCAGATCTGCTTTAGTCACAGGATACCTCCTCATAAGTTTAAGTAATTTCAGCTACGCGAAAACGCGTTAAGATATATCAGGTTTCCGAAAAAAGTGTCAAGTTGTTTTTCCCCATTTTTCGGGCTTCCAGGCAATAAAGTTCCGTTTTTAAATATTAATAATCTGCAGCGATTTCAGTAGCAGAAATTAGAGCGAATTCAAGGACCTGATCAACGTGAGAAACGGCTTCAATAGTCAATGATTTCAACAGCAACGGTGAAATTTCTACCAGGTCTTTTTGATTACCCTTCGGAATCAAAACTTTTGTAATGCCACCTCGGCGTGCAGCCAGCAGTTTTTCCTTCAACCCACCAATTGGTAACACCCTGCCTCGCAGGGTCACTTCACCAGTCATCGCCAGATCTTTTCTGACTGGACGACCAGTCAATGCAGAGGCTAATGCAGTTGCTATGGTGATCCCTGCCGACGGACCATCTTTAGGGACGGCCCCTTCCGGGACATGAATATGAACATCAAGCTGGGAATAAAAATCTTTTTCAAGCTTTAATTCTTTCCAGCGGGAGCGGACATAGCTCATTGCAGCCTGAGCTGACTCCTGCATAACATCGCCCAGCTGACCAGTAATCGTCAACTTACCTTTCCCTGGGAGCATAGTGACTTCTATGGTTAATAATTCTCCACCCGTTTCAGTCCAGGCTAAGCCAGTAGCAATGCCAATCTGGTCATTCTCTTCGCGCACACCATACTGATGCTGCTGTACACCAAGATACTTTTGAATCTGTTTTTCACCAACCTTAAATGTCTTCCTCTTAGGCTCAGACAATGCTTTCCTTGCCAACTTGCGCATAACTGAAGCAATACTACGGTCCAGGCTTCGAACGCCAGATTCGCGGGTATAGTGTCTGATAATTTCATAAATTGCAGCATCAGCAAAATGAATTTGATAATCAGAAAGGCCGTGAGCATCTATTTGCTTACCCAAAAGATAGCGACGTGCAATATGCAGTTTTTCTTCTTCTGAATAACCTTCGATTCTGATCACTTCCAGGCGATCATGCAATGGTCGCGGAATTGCCTGAAGATTGTTTGCCGTGGCAATAAACAGAACCTGTGATAAATCATAATCAACATCGAGAAAATGGTCTGCAAAGCTGTTATTTTGTTCCGGGTCAAGAACCTCCAGCAGAGCTGAAGAGGGATCACCACGAAAATCGGTGCTCATTTTATCAATTTCATCGAGCATAAAAACAGGGTTTTTCACCCCAGACTTGCGCAGTCCTTGAATAATTTTTCCAGGCATTGCACCAATATAAGTACGCCGATGACCTCGAATTTCAGCTTCATCACGCACCCCGCCCAGTGATATTCGAACAAATTTCCGTTGCAAGGCTTTGGAAATTGATTGCCCCAAAGATGTTTTACCAACTCCAGGTGGGCCGACAAGACACAGGATAGGCCCCTTAATCTGCTTTACTAATGCTTGCACAGCCAAATATTCAAGAACCCGTTCTTTAACCTTTTGCAGACCATAATGATCGGCTTCAAGTATTTCCTCTGCTTTTGAGAGATCGTGCCGATCTTTGGTCCCCTTCTGCCAAGGCAAAGAAAGCAACCACTCAATGTAGTTTCGAACAACTGTTGCTTCGGCTGACATAGGCGACATCATTTTTAGCTTGCGTAATTCTGCACGAGCCTTTTCAGTTGCTTCCTTTGACATTTTTTTCTTCTTAATTTGTTCTTCAAAATGAAGAATTTCCTGCTTGAACTCATCCTGCCCACCCAGTTCTTTCTGAATAGCTCGCATCTGTTCATTCAGGTAATATTCCTTTTGGCTACGCTCCATCTGGTTCTTAACCCGACTGCGTATCCTCCCCTCGACTTGCAATATTTCAATCTCTTGTTCAAGTAATACTAAAATATGTTCTAACCGCTGAAAGGGCTCTATATATTCAAGCACTTCCTGCTTATCAGCCATCGGAACCTGGAGATGACCTGCAACGGTGTCAGCCAGTCGAGCAGGATCATCAATTCCAGCTATCGTTGAAGTCACTTCAGCCGGAACTTTTTTACTCAAACCAACATAAATTTCGAAGCTTGACTTAATCGCCCTGAGAACAGCCTCGACTTCAGAAGAATCAGATATCGACTCATCTAGAGGTTCCACGACTGCCTGAAGAAGATCATCCCCCTGCACCAAAGAACTCATCTGCGCACGCCAACATCCTTCAACCAGAACCTTAACCGTACCGTCCGGAAGCTTCAGCAGTTGGACAACTTTACCCACTGTACCGATTTGATAGAGGTCATCCTCTCCTGGGGAATCAACCTTTGGATCCTTCTGACTGACCAGAAATATTAATTTATCACCTTCAGAAGCACTTTCGAGGGCCCCAATGGATTGAGGTCTTCCTACAAATAATGGTGCAACCATATAGGGAAAGATCACAATATCCCGCAATGGTAAAAGAGGTAGAATTCGCGTAGACAAAGTTGGGTTGTTTTCGAAAGAATCAGACATAAATCAAGAACCTACAAAGTAAAAAGGAGCGCACTGTCTAAAGACAAATTTACGCTCCTTAAAGTTTTAAACAAATTAATATTTAAGCGCTTTCAGCAATATCATAAAGAATGATTGGCTTTGCTCCCTTGGTAATAACATCTTCATTCAGAACAACTTCTTTGACCCGATCTTGTGAAGGAATATCATACATAACATCAAGCATTGAGTTCTCCAGAATCGAACGGAGTCCACGTGCACCGGTTTTACGTTCCAGAGCCTCTTTAGCAACAGCAACCAATGCACTATCAGTAAATTTAAGATGGACATCTTCCATCTCGAAAAGGCGTTGATACTGCTTTATTAAGGCATTTTTGGGTTCACGAAGAATCTGGATCAGGGCTTCTTCGTCCAATTCACTGAGGGTTGCAATAACAGGAACACGGCCAACAAATTCAGGGATCAAACCAAATTTAAGCAGATCAGTTGGTTGAACCTTACCAAGCAGCTGACCAAGATCCTCTTCCTTGATCGACTTAACTTCTGCACCAAAACCCATAGTTTTAGCACTGATTCGTTTATTCACTATCTTTTCTAAGCCTGAAAAAGCCCCACCACAAATAAATAAAATATTGGTTGTATCAACTTTTAAAAATTCTTGCTGCGGATGCTTTCTTCCACCTTTGGGAGGAACACTTGCTGTTGTCCCTTCGATAATTTTTAATAGCGCCTGCTGCACCCCTTCACCAGAAACATCACGGGTTATTGAAGGAGACTCTGACTTTCTGGCAATTTTATCAACTTCGTCTATATAAATAATCCCTTTTTGGGCTTTTTCCAAGTCATAGTCTGCAGCCTGTAACAAGCTGAGAATGATATTTTCAACATCTTCGCCTACGTAACCGGCCTCAGTTAAGTTTGTAGCATCAGCTATTGTAAAAGGGACATCCAGAACCTTGGCCAGGGTTTGTGCAAGCAGCGTTTTACCACTGCCAGTTGGACCTAATAACAGGATATTGCTCTTTTGGATTTCTATCTCGTCTGCGTGGTCCATGGAGTCGACACGCTTATAGTGATTATAGACCGCAACAGATAGCACCTTTTTTGCCCGCTCTTGGCCGACAACATATTCATCAAGAATATCTTTAATTTCTGCCGGTTTCGGTAGCTGCCTGGATTTTGGGTCGGAAGTTTGATCAAGCTTTGATTCTTCATCGATGATGTCATTACAAAGCTCAATACACTCATCGCAAATATAGACTGTTGGTCCTGCAATTAATTTTTTGACTTCGTCCTGAGATTTGCCACAAAAAGAGCAAGTCAACTGACTGTTTTCATCTTTTGGACTCACGTGCTACACCTCCGCGCTATACAATATTTAGTTTTCGTTCGACAATTGAATCTATAATACCATAGCTACGTGCTGTTTCGCTATCCATGAAGAAATCACGCTCGGTATCAGCCGAGACTT
This sequence comes from Desulfuromusa sp., assembly GCA_036351455.1. Taxonomy (GTDB): domain Bacteria; phylum Desulfobacterota; class Desulfuromonadia; order Desulfuromonadales; family Geopsychrobacteraceae; genus Desulfuromusa. The sequence continues at coordinate 3,739 of JAZBPC010000095.1, read as the reverse complement.
TCTCTATTTCCTGTCCAGAATGGTGTGCCAGAATGCCATTGAGTGATTCTCGCATCCGTAGAATCTCTTTTGCGTGAATACTGATATCTGTTGCCTGTCCCTGAAAACCGCCCAAAGGTTGATGTATCATTATCCGTGCATGAGGTAAGGCAAACCTCTTACCCGCTTCCCCAGCAGCTAACAGAACCGCCCCCATACTTGCAGCCTGACCAACACAAATGGTGGAAACTGGAGCTTTTAAATACTGCATTGTATCATAAATTGCCATCCCGGCAGTGACAACACCACCAGGAGAATTTATATATAGATGGATATCCTGATCAGGGTCTTCAGACTCAAGAAACAGTAACTGGGCGATAATCAGATTGGCCATATGGTCTTCGATTTCACCCCCAAGGAAGATAATCCGGTCTTTTAACAGGCGAGAATAAATATCATAAGCCCGCTCACCACGACCGCTATCTTCAACAACCATAGGCACAAGACCCATATTAAGCCTCCTCTTTTTCACTGTCGGCAGCAACATCCTGCTCTGGTTGTTGCGGTTCAACTTCAGTGATAATGGCCTTATCAAGTATAAACTTGGATGTTTTTTCCTGCAAGCCCTGCCCTTTTAATCCAGCCATGGCTTGCGCATTTTCAAAGTATTTCTGCACCTGTTCCAGCGGAACATTACTTTGATCAGCAAAAGCTTGCATCTTCTCTTCTATAACTGATTCCTCAACCTCTACCCCCTCTTGATCAGCAATAGCATCCATAATCAACTCACCCTTGACCTGCTGTACGGCCATGTCACGATATGTTGTGGAGAATGTTTCATCATTCATTCCCAACATTTCGAGAGTCATTCCCTGCGCCTTCAGCTTTTGGGTAAAGCTGTCTTTGAGGTGGAGAAGCTGATTTTTGACCATCCCTTCAGGAACATCAAAAGAATTATTGGCGATCAAGGCATTCATCATATTCTCTTGCAACTGAGCATCAATCCGCTGTTTTTCCTGAGCGATAGCGTTCTCTTTTATCCGCTCTTTAAGTTGCTCCAAACTCTCAGCTTCAAACTCTTTAGCGAAAGCATCATTTATTTCAGGAATACTTTTTTCTTTAATTTCTTTCACCAACACTTTAAAAACAGCCGGTTTTCCCGCCAGGTCCTTTGATCCGTAACCTTCAGGAAAGGTCACTTCAACATCTTTTTCCTGATCACGTTTCATTCCTATCAACTGGGATTCAAAACCCGGAATAAAACTGTTTGAGCCTAAAGAAAGCTCAAAATCTTGCGCAGCTCCATTTTCAAAAGGGGTGTCATCAATAAAACCTTCGAAATCAATAACAACAGTGTCCCCATCACGAGCCTTCTTGCGGCTAGTAACTTCGAGTTGCATTTTAGAATTAGCCATTTGTTCAAGTTGCTGCTCGACAACACTTTCATCAAAAGAGAATTTTTCCTTCTCAAGATTGAGTTTTGTATAGTCTTTCACAACAATTTCCGGGCGAACCTCAACTTCAGCTTCATAGCTGAAAGACTTGCCTTCTTCAAGGACCCCAGAACTGATAACTTCCGGCTGTGAAACTGCTTCAATTTTATTATCCAACAGGGCTTTATAGAGACTGTTATTGATCAGAGGTCCAGTCGCATCATATTGCGCCCGCTCACCGTAATGTTGTTTTAATATTTCCCTTGGCACCTTGCCTTTACGAAACCCCTTGATTTCAGCAGTTTTAGCAATTTTCTTATATGCACTCTCAAGTTCAGTTGCAACAGTCTCTGCGGGAATTTCAAGAATAAGTTTCTTTTTAATAGCACTCAGATCTTCAACAGTAACATTCATAATCTTTCCTTCCTGAATTTCAGATATCGGTTCACGGTCAACGTGAGAGTCTTGTTTGAGTAATAGATTTATTTAAAGCCATGGAGACCAGAATTTTGAATGGTGCGAGAGGGGGGACTCGAACCCCCACATCATAGGATACTGGTTCCTAAGACCAGCGCGTCTACCAATTCCGCCACTCTCGCAGGAGAAACAACCAAAAGTAACAATGCTCACCTCCCAAACCCACCCGGTTAACGGGCTAACTGAATGTGGAAGGTGAGCATAGTACATTTAAATGGGGTGAGTGAAGGGGCTCGAACCCTCGACAACCTGAGTCACAGTCAGGCACTCTACCAACTGAGCTACACCCACCAGAAAAACTTGGCCATACTACGGAAACTGCCAGTTCTTGTCAAACTAAAAATGGCGCGCCAGGAAGGATTCGAACCCTCGGCCTACGGATTAGAAGTCCGTTGCTCTATCCAACTGAGCTACTGGCGCAAACCTGCGGTAAAAACACACCGATAAAGCGCTTACTGCCACAAGAGGTTGAGTTTCTATCATGCACAAAAAAGATTTGCAAATAATTAATTCAGAGATCAACGACAACGGACAAACTATGGCAAAACTCTCCATGACAATCCAATAGTCCAGACCTCAACACTCCTACTCATCCACCGGTGGAGGGTCATCGGCAAAAATATCGTAGGAAGACGTTACCGGAGCCGGAGTCACCTCCATATTTGCAGCTTCATTCTCTTGAAAATTTAAGGCTGGGTCCGCATTGAAAGGATCATCATCTATCTGTTCAGTTTCGACCACAAAGTTAATAGTTCGTTGCAACAAATCAAATTCCAGCCCAAATCCTGGATCTTCAGCAAAGGGATCCAGGTGCGATGATGCTTCACGTTCTTGAACCTCAAACTCTGGATCATCTGAGAAAGGGTCAACCCCATTTTTTTTGCCTGTTTCAAAACGGGAAGCAACCAACTCAGCCAAAGTTACAGCCTCCTGAGAACGCTCAACAAGGTCGAAGGTATAGAGCAATTCAGCAACAAGAGATTTGGGTTCAGGCAGGTCCTCTTTATGAAGAACAATAAGCTGTTCCAGCCAGTCACTAGCCAGTTCAATAGTTTCAATCTCTAGTTTCGTCGGTAATGTTCCCGCAGCTAAGTGCCGCTTGGGGATATTCGCCACCCGCTCTATAATTGATAAAAAAGTATCAGCATTAATGGCTGAAACATTTTCTTTGAAAATATCAGCAGCACTGACAGAACTTTCCAAGAGTGATGGCGTGGGATTCTGATCACAGAGCAAACTGCGGATTTTATCCGTAAATATCTTTATTTCCTGATACATCAATGGGGATTCATCCCTCTGTTCTGCCATTAACAGCCCTCCAAATCAGTCAGCACTAGAAAACCCCTAGAAGGTAACATAAAAATCTGAAAGTGTTAATCACGCTTTACCCTATGAATCTTTAAGAGAAAAAGTGATTGGAATTTCAACCTCACTCTCTTTCGGTAGCCCAAAACTCGTCGCTGGAGAAAACTTCCATCTTGATATAGCCTTTCTTGCTGCTGTATCAAGGCTCCGGTAACCAGACGATGTCTTAATTTTCAGGCGACCGACACGACCATTCTTGCGTATTAGCGCTTCGAAAACAACTTTTCCCTCCCAACCACGCAACTTTGCAACCTGTGGGTAATGGGGGGGAGGATTGACATCGTAACGTGGCAATGCCTCTCGAAACGTCCGGTCTGAAGGTTTATCATCCTGATCACTTAAAGAAATTTGTAATTTTTGATTATCCGTTGCAAGCTCTCTCTGTGCCGCGATCACTTCCGATGAAGAGTGATCTTCTGCAACCAGAGATTCATTAACAACAGGGTTTTGTTTCACGGGTTGAACTTCTAAATCCTGTTGCGAAT
>JAZBPC010000094.1:0-2025 GCA_036351455.1 Desulfuromusa sp. | reverse complement strand
GGGAAAGAACGCGAAGACCGGATTGATCCGGAAATCCGCCTTGGCCTGTCCGCTTTTCTACCAGAGAAATATCTCCCGGATCCCAATCAAAGGTTACAATTTTACCAACGCATGGCCGCTGCCGAGGTCGATGAACAGCTATTTGATCTGGTTGAGGAATTGCGTGATCGCTACGGTGAACTGCCAAGCGCTGCTGAAGTCCTTGCCGGGGTCATGCGCCTACGCATACGCTTGAAAAAACTTCGCATTGAACTGCTGGAATATGATGGCACAGGTCTCAGTCTGCTGTTTCACTCTTCAACGAAAATTTCACCGGTCTTGATTCGCCAGTTGGTGACTGAACAGCCCGAGATCTACCGACTGGGAGCGGATTTTAAGCTCAGCATCAAACTCGGTCGAATGAAACCGCAGGAGCTCCTGGATCGGGTTAGAAAAGAATTGCAACAATTTTTCTGACTATGCTAGCGTGATCGCTCCGTTGCTACAGCGTTCTTCAGGTGCTGTATTCAGAGGCCTTTTAGTTAGAAAATTGGAGAGTGACCACAGCAATGTTAACCAGAATATTACAAGTGTTCCTTCTGGTCTGCCTGGTCGCCTGCCAACAACAGGAACAACAGCCTGAGCAAGCCAAGCTCCCGTTACTGGAGATTGGCCAACGACAATTGTCCTTGCAGCAGTTCGAACGGGAAATACAACTCAACTACCCGGATCTCTCCGGCTTGCCTGATGAACAGCAGCTCCAACTCAAAAGCCAACTGATTAAGCAACTGATTGATCGGGAGTTGATCCTCGGTGAAGCTGCCCGGTTAAATGTTCAAATCAGTCCTGACGAACTTGATGCCGCCCTCGCTGAAATTCGCGGCAGTTACAGTGCTGATGAATTTGACCAGGTCCTTCTACAAACGGGGAAAACCTATGAAGCCTGGGTCGCCGCTTTAAAGTTGCGCCTGTTAACCGCAAAAGTCAGCACGGCTGTTCTGAGTCCGAAAATTAAGGTTACTGACAAAGAAGCGGAACAATATTATCTTAATAACAAGGAAGAATTTCGCCGCCCGGTCGAAATACGCGCGCGCCAAATGCTTTTTCCCTCGGAGGAAGAAGCTCTTAATGTTCTGAAATTACTAAAAGATGGTGGCGATTTCGCTACTCTGGCTCAGGAACATTCGCATTCACCTGATAGTGAAAAAGGTGGTGCCCTCGGCTATTTTTCAAAAGGTCAACTGCCACCAGAGTTTGACGAGATATTATTCAAACTTCCTGTCCGTAGACTAAGCGACCCGGTTGAAAGCCCTTACGGTTTTCATCTTTTTATTGTCGAAAACCGCCGCCGGGCTGGGCTACGTCAATTTGCTGCGGTAAAAGATGAAATCAAAGAGAAACTCTATCAAGAAAAAGAAGAAAATGCTTTTCATCTGTGGATTGAAGATTTACACAAAAAAACAGAAACAATTGTTCGCTGGGAACTGTTACAATCCCAGCAAACGCTAAATCATTAATGAGGATTTTACTTTATGAAACGCACCATTTTATTCCTGTTATTCGTGTCCTTTGCCGCTGGAGCTCCGGCCATGGCAAAAACCCTCAGTCAGGTGGCTGCGGTTGTCAATCACGAGATGATCAGTACTTATCAGCTGGATAAGGCGGTGCTAAAGGCACTCTCACAACAGGCGAACAAGAATCAACTCAGTGCGACCCAGTTTGACCAATTAAAAACGACCCTGCTCCAGCAGCTGATTAATGACAAGCTCGTTGAACAGAGAATTGAAGAATTGGGCTTAACCGTCGCTGATTCGGAGTTGAATGCGGCCATACTGGATGTTCAAGAGAAAAATGGCCTGACTTCTGAAACTCTGGAGCAGGCTCTCGCCGCTCAGGGGCTGACGATGGAAAGCTACCGCGAGCAGATTAAAAAAGAAATCCTGCGCTACAAACTGCTGGGCCGAGAGGTAAACTACAAGGTTATGGTAACCAGTAGCGAGGTGCGTGACTATTTTGATGAACATATTGACGAATACAAGGCTCAGC
>JAZBPC010000093.1:0-2491 GCA_036351455.1 Desulfuromusa sp. | reverse complement strand
GACCTCGGAATTCGCCCCCCAGAGCCGTCCTGTCAAGGGGAATATTGGCAGTACCAAAATCGAGTTCAAGATTGACATCAGTTCCGTTATATACCGACACAATGTGGGTCGCCTGATTTCCCTCAACCAGGGGCATACCGTTGGCTAACTGCACAGAAACTGTGCCATTTGAGGTTTCAAAGTTGCGTGCACCGATCATTTCAGAGATATTTTTAAGCAACATATCTCGTCGATCTCGATCTGAATTAGCCTCTTGCCCTGACATTTCTATGGCAGAAATCCGATTGTTCAGTTGTGCAATTTCATCGAGTTGTAGATTGACTCCATCAATTTTTGAGACGATGGTGTTATTGATATTTTTCACCACCTGTTGGGTTTCGTTATAAACATTAACGAAAGCATTACCAATTAATTCTCCCCGCTGTAAAACAGCTTGCCGTTCAACTTCACCACCGGGGTTAGTCGAAAGCTGTCGCCAGGAATCAAAAAACTGATCAAATTCATCCGATAGGCTGCCATCCCCAATGCCGATTGTTCTCTCCAACTCAGCCAAGGGATGGGTCATGCTATTCTCCAAACCCACTTCCGCAGACTTATCACTGATTTGACCAGCAAGGAAAACATCATGGGAACGTCCTACTGAACCGACAGTAACACCGGTACCGATAAAGAAATCACCAAAATTCAAAGCGGGGTATGGAGTAAGATTGGGGGTTTGCCGAGAATAACCTTCGGTGTTGACATTAGCGACGTTAAGACCTGTAATTTCAATCGCTTTTTGATTAGTCTGCAGGGAGGTTCGCCCTGAGTTCAGTGCTGCATTAAGTCCGCCACCCATTGTTTACACCTTCCCCGATAATAAACGTCCACCTTGAGTCAATGTTCGCGACTGGCCAGCGCCACCATAAACTTGAGGCATTGACGCCTTACCGAAAAAACCCATCATGTCGCGGACAAAATTAAGCCCGGTCCATAGCAAAAATGCGTTTCGCCGGTTCTCATGATCAATCTGCTTGAGCAAATCTTCCAGTCCAACAATCTCTTCCGGCTGTGGCTGTAACTCGATCAGAAGTTCTTCCTTGGCAGCAACAACCTCCTGTAACCCTGGCATATCAAGAGCTTTGGCTTTTTCCCGTTCCAGCTGCAATAGCTCAAGAAGGGTTTCCAGTTTGATCTTGATTTCAGCGCGAGCCATGTTAGCTATCCTTCAACAGGAAAGGCATAATGCTGGAAGCGACCTTGTTCAGATCGGGCTTGTAAGTCCCATTTTCAATCTGGGATTTTAAAGCCTGTAGCTTTTCAGAGCGTGCAGTTTCCTGCGTTGCACTGGCTTCCTGAGCTTTGCTTGCATTTTGCAATGCGCTGGAGAAATCAACCCGGTCTGTCGCTTTACCAGAGTCCGCTTTCTTAGCCCCAGCAGCGTTACCAGCTCGTTTGATATTTCCGAGAGGACCTAATCCTTTATTTCCAGTAATACTATCGACCATGACAGACTCCCTTATTCCCCTGATTGTTCAAACTGAGCCGCAAAGGCATCCAGTTTTTCCATAATAGCGTCGTATGTTTGTTGTGATATTTCTGGCAAGGCGCCACCAAAAGCATTCTGGGCTTCTAGAAATCCCTGATCGATGGCGTCTTTCATCTCTTGTAATTTGCTCGGATCGTTACCAAAACCATTGATTGCAAAATCAACAATCCGCTGTGAAGTTTTCTCAACCCCGAAATAACCATCCTCAGAAACAAGTTCCTGGGCTTCTTCCTGGGTCATGGTATTGAAATTAACTTCGCCGTCACCAGTGCTGAATTGTAATGTGAGACCCTGCTCTTGAAGGGTTTTAACCACCAGATTGCGGAGCAGTTCGTAAGGGGAGGCAACTTTCAATCCTGGACCATAGGTTTTACCGACCTCTTCCTGTTCACCCAAAGAAACACGATCTTCAGCGGCAGATTTGCTTTTATCGCGCTGCTGACGCTGGACCATTTCTTCCTGAGATGGCACGGAAACAGGTCTTGCACTACGGGTAGAATCGATACTTTCGGTCATAAGTCTCCTCCTATGAGAACTCTTTGGAGGATGTATCGACAGGAAATCTGATTTACTTTAGGTTTTTTTACGAAAGATTTTAGCAATGAAAAGATATATGAAGATTTTTAACGGAGAGCCGCCGAGACCACTGAGGACGCAGAGAAAACCTTTTTTCTTGAGTCCACCTTGACTAAAACAGTTACTGTTTTATTTTTTCCTCTGCATCTCTCCGTCTCTGCGTTGAAATCTTTTGACTGTGTTTTTCTTGGTGTCCGTGGCGACTTGGTGGCGATATACTTATCGGCACATAAAACTGATAATTTCCTCAATAAATTCATGACCATAACGTTGCATCTTCGCCTGGCCAACACCGTTTATCTGTAAGAAGGACTCTTTATTGGTTGGCAGGGTGGCTGCCATTTCCGCCAGGCTGGCATCGCCGAAGACAACATAAGGGGGTACTTC
>JAZBPC010000092.1:0-6041 GCA_036351455.1 Desulfuromusa sp. | reverse complement strand
ATGCTCTCTGCTTTGGCAAGATCATGGAGCAGAGAGATAGCTGCTAGCAGTATTATGCTGATGGTGGTGATTCGTTGCTGGCCGTCAATGATGTCAAAGCGTTTGCTGTCTGAGGATTGCAGGACCAAATAGCCCATGTAATGGATGGGTTCCTCTTCGGTCGTGTGCAGGGAGAGGAGATCCTGCCAGAGATCGTCCCATTCGTCGGCTGACCAGGAATAATCCCGCTGAAAGGCCGGTACCCGGTAGAGCAGGCCGTTGCCCATGAGTTGGCGGAAGGTGTTGTTGGCGGTGTTGAAGTTCATGGATGCAGGATACTTGAAAATCGCATGAGATCACCTTACCTTCGCTCTAGTTCTCAGGCTTGCTTGTACCTCATTATAGAGTTCTGTTGAATTTTCATGCTCAAAGGTGACGGAGACACAGTAATCTTGTTTTTTTGCGGTATCATTTATCCATTTGTTGATATTAAGTAAAACAAGTGAGACAGGAGGTGCAGGTCTATTTCTCGGCTCTTTTTGGTATACCTTCCATGCCTTTTGATGACATCCTGCTTTTCTTGTGTTTGCTCCAGGAAACAAATCAATCTCGAATTTCTTTAAATCATCAGGGATGCCCTCCTGAAGAATATCACTGCCGAGTTTACCGTATTTTTCTATCAATATCTGCGGATTCTGGGAATGAAAAAGGTGGAATTCCATGCGATTGCCCAAGTAGCTGTCGCCACGGGTCGCACGGGTTTCAGGTGTGAATGTCAAAACAACGGTTATTTTTTTCCTACCTGCTTTTGAAAAAAATAGTTCTGGGAGTTGGAGTGAGTAAACCTTAACCTGATCAAGCGCAAGCTGTCCTTCATCCCATAGAACAGCTCTGTTTTCAAAGGAATAGAGAGATTTTTCGTAATGACTGAGGCCATAACCGCAGGTAGTAAGATGACATTTTTCCGCGTTCTTCTTATCTTTAGTCTGGTAGAACTTTTTTGTAGGCTGAAAAGGATAATCCGCTCCGACCAACAGCATGTTTTTTATGAAATTTGCTGATTTTTCCGGAAAGTGATTTGCTATTTTTCCGGTAAGATGGGCAATCTTGGGAGCGGCAAAGCTGGTGCCAGCATCAAACTGTAAAATATCATCAGTCGTCTTGTTGTTCAGCAGGGCCAGTTTCCCGCCAGTATCCTCAATAATACGTCCATACTGTTCTGAAAGAATTAAATTCCCGCCGTATTCAACCAATTCCGGCTTAACCATGCCGTTGATTCCACAACCTGTTTTGGTAAAAGGAGATGGTTGATTTTGTTGAGCTATAGGTGTTTTAATATGCTCCGGCCCACCATGACGCTCCTTCTCAAAGCGTGTCTGACCGGCGATAGAACCCACAGTTAACGCAAGAGCAGCAGAAGCAGGATTGATTATTTTGAATTCTTCATTAGCAATAAGATATTGCGGATAATTATCTAGAATCTCTTCAATAGAGGAATATGGGCCAATGGGAGATTGATTGCCGGTGGAGACAATAAAGACTACATGAGGAAAAGTAAAAGCAAGCTCATCAATAAGCGCAGCTAAGGGACGTTGGCGGAAGTAATGTTTATGCCATATTTCATCCTTATTACCCAGTGAGATATTGACAACCCTGATATGATATTCAGGATTGGAGAGAAATCCCTCTGCAGCATCTTTCAGCTGGTGTTCAACTAATTTTTCAGGAGAATAGACCGCTCGCTTCCTGCCATTCCAATCTTCCGCAGCATACATAACCTTTGCGGAAAACAGCCAGTTTGAGGGATTAAATATTTTTTCCTCCAGACAAGTTTCAACATCACCATAAACGGCACAGCCTGCTACTGCGGTGCCGTGCCCCACAGTATCCTGAATTTTTGCTTCACCTGACTGGAAATTTTCTTCCCCGCCTACGCAATGTTCCAGCATGGGATGATTGGCAGTAATTCCGGAATCAATCACCAGGATACCGGCAGCATTCTCATCAGGGGAGTTAAACCTTATATCCTGTACATCAGGTCGCCGCATTGGAAACGGATTAAATTGTACCTGAGCTGGTTTATCTGCTCGTGCAATTTCCTTGAGTTGTATGATCTCCTCAAATATGCTTTGGGTGAGTTTTACCCGAAGCAAAACAAAAGTCTTTGCAATCAGGGTATCAGTTATCCTGAATTTCGTAAAATCGTTATACGTTTTTTTTAATTGCTGAATAAAACGTTCGTTTCTCTGTGGGTCCGTCATTCGCCACAGTTCGAGATCAATAAAATCAGCTTGATCTGTCAGGGGTTCTTCAGCAAGTTGTTTGCCGATCTTTTTTTCAATCGGAATATCGCCAAACGATTCAATAGCATGGAAAAAGTCATATTTTGGCCCATCTGCCGAACCATAGTCAGCCATTTTTTTTCTGAATTTTTCTAATTGTTCATCCTCGCTGAACACCACCCAGAAACCCTTTTTGCCCTCAGCAATCGATAACACATGAATGTTCATGGAAGCCAGTGTGTCCTCAAAGGCTCTGGGGTCAACACCTTGGCTGATTTCAATCTCGAAAATTAACGTAGGATCAATACGGTCAGAGAGCTGTTTTTTCGACGCTACGAATGATTCACTTAATTTCTTTGCTTGCTGGCATGCCTGATTTGCAAATTGCGTTTTATTTCGTCCTGCCGGTAGTGAGAACCCACCGCCACCGTTTTTTTTTCGCTCAACGTTTTCCTGAAAAACGGGAAGTTTCAGGTGTTGAAGTTTTTCCATTAGTTATCCCCCTGCCCACATTGCTTCACGCTCTCCCGATGGAGAAATTGTTGAATAGCAGCGTTCAGGTCATCTTCGCTCAGGCTGTTTCTGGCATCAATAATGGAATTTTTCATAGCCTCAACTGCAATCATTTGAATATCTGAGGGGGATAATCCTTGGCTGACTTTTGCCGCGTTATCAAGATCAAGCTGTTCATCTCGTTTAATCGGCCTTAAATAAAGTTCAAAAAGTTGTCGGCGCGTCGCCTCATCAGGTAATGTATAGTCAATTACTGCGTCAAAACGTCGCCAGATGGCACTGTCGAGCATATTCTGATGGTTGGTGGCAGCAAATATAATACTGTCGCCCTTGAAGTTATCCAGCATTTGTAGGAAATTATTAACAACCCTTTTGATCTCGCCATGTTCATTGTTGTCATCACGATTTTTACCGATAATATCAAATTCATCAAACAATACAATCCAGACACCATTTTCTATAAAATCGAATACCTTACGGAGATTTCCGGCTGTCTCGCCAAGATAGGACGAGATGATTGCATCAAAACGGATATAAACTAAGGGAATATTCAACACAGAACTTATGATTTGCACCGAAAATGTTTTTCCTGTTCCTGGACTGCCGCAAAGCAAAATTTTCTTTTTATAGCTCAGGTTGTAGGTCGCTAAGATATCAGCATCATTGAACTCGCGAATAATCCTTTCAAATTGACTTTTGCAATTTTCTGATAAAATCAACCTGTCAAAATTCTGCTCAAAATGTTGAATTTCAAGTAATGGAAATCCTTTTTCCGTATCTCGTGGAATAGGTAGATTCTCTCTAAACCGTCTTTGGCTGTTGGTTAAGCCCGCGCTCTGATACAGAGCTTTTTCTAGATCTCTGGCAACAACATTATGTTTTTTACGTTTTTCCCGTTCAATGTATTCTCGTGCCGCTTGCACGAATCCTTCGTTGTCTTTGTTATTGAACGATAGAAAAAGCTGCTTGATTAATTCGGAATTTGTCATGCTTATACACCTGATTGTCTCCTTGTTAAGGCAGTAGCTTAGCCAAATATATTATCATTAATATTGTAAATTCGGCTCAATAGACTACCAGCCCTTTCTTGGTATATTATCACATATAATACGAATTCAGGGTATACAAATGTGGGCTACCAACTTAAGGCGGTACAGCCCGCAAGATCAGTCAGTTATGCGGAAAGTGTCATGCCGGGACATTGACAGAATTTAAAGACTAAACAAGCCGATTTTTTGTCCCGGCTTAAGCTGGTAGCCCAAATGTGTATCCCACCAATTGGTCAATAAAAATAAGTTGCTTATTTTAAGTAGGTTAGCACGCCAGATTTTTCACAGACTCAGGCTATGTGAAAAAATGCAGTACCGCAAAACTCGCACGGAAACTTCATGCAGCAAGCTTACATCACCATGTACCTTACTTATCTAGCTGTTTTTGTGTTGCCCAACGGAACAGATATGAGTTATAAACCGATTCCTGTGATTGCCTGTGTGAGTTTTGCGATATTGCGAAAAAATATTAACAGTAAAAATAGCAAGCTGCAACTTATTGACCAAATGGTGGGTGTATCTTTAAAAAATATTTGATTACTTGTTCTTCATCCCCTCAAACACCGGCAACCGCAAAACCTCCATAAAACTCTCCACATGATACGCCGCCTCAAGTTGAGGATTCTTAAAGGCGATCAGCTTCATGCCCACCGAAGCGCAATGATCACGATCCACCGTGGAATCACCGATAAAGATAGCCTCGTCCACTGTTAGGCCGAAATGTTTCAAGATGATGTGGAGGGCATCCGGGGCAGGCTTGGGACGGGGAGAGTTGGAGGCCGTCATAACAATCTCAAAGTTTGAGCGCAGCTCAAAAATATCCAGGATCATATCCATAGTGTTGACCCGGTTGGTGGAAATGGCCCGGTGGTAGTTCGGCGTGATGGCCTCCAGAAACTCCTTCAGATCCGGTTCCATGGTCATATGACGAAGAAAAGAACTGTAATCAACGCCCTGCCTAAATTTGTCCACTTCAGGCATGCTGACCCGGCTATGATTACGGAAGATATGGTCCACCGAATCAAAAACATTATGGATATGGACGTACCCGAGTTCCTCTTCATTCATGGGTGGGCACTCAAAGGCCGCAAGGATGTGGTTGTAGTAGGCACGATTTGCTTCACGGGAATCAAACATGACACCGTCGCAGTCAAAGATGACGAGTTTCAACATGGGGTTTTACCTTAAAGGATGGGGAAGAGAGGTGGGGGCAAAATGCCTACAGGAGCTCTGAACCGTAAATTTCGTGATGCAGTTCGCTGAAAAAGGTTTCCATGAAGGCATGCCTACGCTCTGCGATCTGGCGTCCAAGGTGCGTGAGCATTTGTTCCCGGATTTTGGACATCTTGACCTGAAATTCCCGGTAGGCAGTATCTTCGGTGGAATAGGATTCCGTGTTTGCAGGATCGATTTCAGCATTATGAAGCCGGGCCCCGATCTGACCGGCAAAGAGAAAGGCCCTGCCGATACCGATAGCACCGATGGAATCCAGCTTATCCGCATCAAAGAGGATCTTAGCCTCTGTTGTTTCTGGTGAAGTGCTGCTTCGGAAACGATGGGCATGAATGCAATGGCAGATTGCTTCCCGGTCTGTTTGGGAATAGCCTAAATCCTGAAGAAACGGCTTTGCCATCTTCGCTCCCAGCTCAGCATGACAGACCTTCCCTTTGGTACTGCTTTCCTGCTTGCGTCCGATATCATGGAGCAGGGCAGCCGGGGCAATAATGTCCAGGCGAGCCCCCATCTTGCGACCGATGGTCATTGCCATATGAAAGACCCGCTCGCTATGATCCGGGCCGTGGGAACCACCTTCCTCAAGGCAGTAGCGGGCACTTATCTTATACAGGGACTCCAGCAACTCCGCATCAATTGTCGGTTCCCCGGCTTCTGTCCTACTCGTTCTACTCGCCAAAGTATTCCTGAATCAGCCAGCGAATGGCGATGAGGAGCAGGACATTATCGCTGGTTTCCATGGACTGTTGCTCCATAGGCGATAGAGGCTTGTTCATCTTGATGTAGCCGTTCTTGAGTTCCTGCCGGAAGGTGTCCAGATTATAAAGGGCCATGATGTATTGATCGGCCTGTTCCTTGGTCGGACGAAACCCTGCCTGAATCTTGGGATGCTGGAGAAGCTGCGTCATTTTATCGTTATAACGGTTATACTCTTCCAAGCCCTGATCCTGAAAATACTCGGCGGCGGAGAATTCCTTACCTGTCT
>JAZBPC010000091.1:0-5935 GCA_036351455.1 Desulfuromusa sp. | reverse complement strand
CTCGTCGGGTATCTCTGGGTATATGTCTGCCCCCGATTCCAGAAGTTAGGATCCTCTCCAACGGAGTCTGATAGATAAACTTAACCCTTGCTGGAGCTGTCCATACACATGGACAGCTCCTGATCTTTGTAGGAAGCCCCGTGAAAAAAGCCTTGATAGTTGACGATGAACCCTTGATCAGACAGCAGGTTTTTAAAGCTTTGGCCGATTATGGCTTTGACGAGCTTTACGAAGCAGCGGATGGGTCGCAGGCCGTTACCATGGCAGCGGTGCATAAACCCCTTTTGACGGTTATGGATGTTACCATGCCGGTCATGGACGGCATTACCGCAGCAGATAAAATGAATCGTGATCCGAGTGGGGCGATTGTCCTGCTGACGGGCAATGCTGATAGCGAGACGGTAGCAAGAGCTCATGACGCTGGAGTTCATCAATATTTGATGAAACCTTTCAAAGAAGAGCAGTTAAAAGTTACCATTGATTTGGCAATTCATCAATTTATTGAAATTTCCAATTTGAAAGATGAAGTTGCTTCTCTAAAAGAGAACCTTGAAACTCGAAAACTGGTTGATCGTGCCAAAGGCCTGCTGATGAAACAGGGCCTCTCTGAACCTGAAGCTCACAGGAAAATGCAGAAACTGGCCATGGACAAAAGGAAGAGTTTAAAAGAAGTTGCTCAAGCCATCCTGTTGATGGAGGGATGATCTGAACGGTCATGTAACAGCAATAAATATGTGCAATGTTCCTCCCTGGTCTATTGCGTCGAAGTACTACAATGAGAACCCGCAGCCACTGGAAATACAGGGCACCAACCACATCGGCAAGAAGCTTTTTTCAGAACTGGATCGTATCGATGATCCAAAAGAACGGGGTTACCGCTTCCATGATTTCATGGATGTGCAGTTCCAGCTCCATCAGTGGCAACGCGAATCATCAAAAAACAGTCAAAAAAGTTTAAAGAACAGCTATCTCAGATTTTTAAGAGGTTGGCTGTTCGACAGTAATTCCATCGAGGGGGCTGTGCTGAAGGGTTGGGTTGAGTCAAGATTAGGACTGGTTCCAACCTTTCATCATGGCGTGATTAAGAATATCGATTCTGAAGAATACTATCGTTATCTGGTCGAGCGGATGAAAGGTTCGTCACGAACCAGCGCCATTTTCTCCCAACTTGATCTCCTCTACGAATATGTCCAGTACGAATTGCGCCGGTGCTTTTCCGAAAAAAAATATCTGACATTATTCCGTGGGGTTAACGATTTAGAAGAACACAGCGTTATCGAAACGCGTGGGAAGAACCACTTCCTCATGCGTCTTAATAATTTAAACTCGTTTACCAGCGATTTCGAAAAAGCCTGGGAGTTTGGCTCACGGGTTTTAAGAGCAGAAGTGCCACTGACAAAAATATTTTTCCTCTGTGGCCTGCTGCCAAAATCACTATTTAAAGGGGAAGATGAGTGCCTGGTTATCGGCGGCGAATTTGAGGTCAAAATTATGATCGGCGGCTAGTGCACTGTAATTCCTAAAACTTCGCCAGTATTGCGCCGCTATTTTTCATGTCGGTAAGGCGCGCTTTTTGTTGCCTAGCCAGAGCTAAGCGACGAAAAGCTCAACGCAACCGACGCGGAAAATAGCAAGCGAGATGCGAAGAGTTAGGGAGTACAGTGCACTAAGTGTCATGTCATGTGTGAGGTGTCTGGTAAGTCGCCGTAATTTTTTTCCTGATCAATGAAGACAAATTTTCGACTAGCCATAGCTTAATCGGGATTTTTTTGAAGCAGAGCAGGGTAAAAAGGACAAGATTTGGCCGGATACAGCACACATGACACGACACTTGGTATGGATGATGAGATTACCGCACGCGCCACAGCAGCATTTCTTGGACTCGCTCTGGGGGATGCCTTAGGTGCAACGACGGAATTCATGACTCCCGCCGAAATAAAAACACGGCATAAAACTCACAGAACAATCACTGGTGGCGGCTGGCTGGGGGTCAAACCGGGACAGGTAACAGACGATACAGAGATGTCCCTCGCCTTGGCCCGGGCAGTGACAGAAACGAGAGGGTGGAACCTGCAACAGATCGCCGACAACTTCGTCACCTGGATGCGAGGAAAACCCATTGATATCGGAGCAACAGTCCGCAAGGGGATCCGCCTCTACATGAACAAAGGAACACTGCAAGTTCCCCGCAATGAGTGGGATGCAGGTAACGGCGCGGCCATGAGAATGGCTCCGGTTGCCCTGGTCTCTCTGGGTAATGAGCAGCTTCTGGAACAGTGGGCTCTGGAACAGGCCAGACTGACCCATCATCATCCATTGTCCGATGCCGGATGTATTTGTGTCGGCAAAATGGTGCAAACCGCTATCCTGGGCGGCGACAGATTTGCCCTGCATGCATTGACCAGAGAATTAACAGCTGAATTTCCGACGTTTCGTTTCAATAAATATAAAGGTTTCGCCTCCGGTTACATTGTCGACACGCTGCAAACTGTTTTTAATTATCTGTTCACAACAGGGTCGTTTGAAGAGTGTCTGATCGGAGTTGTCAATCAGGGAGGCGATGCCGACACCACAGGAGCCATTGCCGGTATGATTGCCGGCGCTCTTTACGGTCAGGAACAGATACCACGAGTCTGGCTGAAAAAGCTGGATAAAAATGTCCGGAAGGAAATTGAAGAATTGGTGCCGAAATTATTACATCTATCTCCACTGGGACAAAAATAATAGCACCATCAAAGAGCCCGAAATTAAATTTCTTCCCTATTTATTCAGGAGTTTATCTATGACTGAAAAAAAAAGCCTCTTACCTCTCAATCAAGTTGCCGAACAAATGGGGACAACAGAATTAAACGTACTGATGCATATCAAGCGGCATAAATTAAAGGCAGAGGAGCACTATGGCAAATGGTTTGTGGATCAGGAAAGCTTGGATGAATTCCTGTCGTCACCCGACCGCTCAGAAACGGTTGTGACCTGTAAAACCCATTGTTGTAATTCTGGTTGTGGTTCTTGTTCATGACTATTGAAATCAAGCCTTCGGACCTCTATTACAAGTATCCTCGAAAAAAAGAATTTCGGGAACAACCCAAATTTACCGGAAAGCCAGACTCAATCCCCTTTGATCGGGATGATCAGTACGAGGTCATTCCCATGCTGCAGGCGGTCATGGACAGTGTCGGCTCAAGAGAGGGAGCGGTACTGGAAAAACTCGAAGAAATCATGATTTATCAGATGCCTTCCTTCATTCATACACGCGAAGAGGTCTTTGATTTTCTGGTCGCCCTTGTCCAGGACAGGGTCAAATAAATGAGCAAACCGCACCTGATCAGTGGCAATTTATGGGAACACCATCGCAACGGAGTTGTCGTAGCCATCACCACTGGTGGTCTGTTGCAGAAAGATGGACGTTGTTCAATGCCCAGCGGCTGTGCCCGCCAGGCTGCCGACCGGTTCCCCTCCCTACCCCACACACTCGGGGAGCAGATCCGAAATTTTGGTATGCACGTTTTCGATCTTGGTCAGAGGATTGTTTCCTTTCCTGTGGAAAACAGCCCTTACGAAAATCCCGAATTGCGTATCATAGAACAATCTTGTTGTGAACTGATCGAGTTGGTCAATTATAAGCAGTGGGAGAAAATCATCGTCCCAAGGCCGGGCTGCGGTCAGGGAGGATTATCCTGGAAAGAAGTCGAGCCGGTGCTAGGGCGCTATTTCGATGACCGCTTTTACATTATCAATAACGAAAGAGACGATTGATGGAAAGAGCCGCTAAAAAAGGGGATAAAGTTGAGATTCATTATATCGGGACGGTTGACAATGGAGCCATCTTCGACAGTTGTGATGCCGACTCTCCGATGCTAATCACCCTTGGCAACAATGAAATTTTTCCGTTTCTGGAAAATGAAATCATCGGCATGTGTACAGGTGAGGTCAAAAATATTGTGGTGAAAGCCGAAGACGCCTATGGGCCGAGATTGACAGACAATACGATGGTTGTCGAAAAGGCAATATTCCCAACGAATAAGGCTATTGAAGTCGGGCAAAAACTCACCATCGAATTTGCCGACGGAGAACAACGGGTCATGCTGGTGATCAAAGTTGATGATGAAAATGTGACTGTGGATGGAAATCATCCCTTGGCAGGACTTGATTTAACTTTTGCTCTTGAGCTCGCAAAGATCATCACATGAAAGGTTGTCTGTTTTTTGATCCTTTCAAAAAGTTGTGCCTAAAAAGTGTTCAGTTCAAAGCTTAAATTTTAAACAAAGAGTCAATAAGGACGTCATAGCTATCCTGTAAAAATAAATTTTCTTCGGAATTAAGGACACTTACCGTTTTCTATAAAAGCTGGCATGCAACCTGCTTCATAAAGTCAGCAACATACCAAATCGAATTACGCTGACGTAATTCCTTCCAGGCAATGAAGCCCGAATCATCCCTATCATGGATATTCGGGCTTTTTTTCTGCACTTTCCACGATGGAAATACGGAATACCCCCAACCGCCAGTCATTCGGCCGTTCAGGGGAGATTCCCCCTAAACTCAGAACATAAGTCTGATTTTAAGAATTGTTACACAACATCAATGACGATGCCGCTCCGTGTAACAGTCAAGGAATCAGCCTCAACCGACGGGCATACCGTCATAAATATTCCAGGAGGAAAAGTCATGTCTGAAAAAAAGAAACTGCGTCAAATTGCAATCTACGGTAAAGGCGGCATCGGTAAATCAACAACGACACAAAACACGGTAGCTGGCTTAGCATCGCTGGGCAAAAAAATTCTGATTATCGGCTGTGATCCCAAAGCGGATTCAACCCGTCTTATCCTGCATGCAAAAGCCCAGGATACGGTTATGGATAAAGTTCGAGAACTTGGTACCGTCGAGGATCTGGAGCTGGAGGATGTCTGTAGACGCGGCTATGGTGATGTCATGTGTGTTGAATCAGGCGGTCCAGAGCCGGGCGTTGGTTGTGCCGGTCGTGGTGTTATTACCGCCATTAACTTCCTCGAAGAAGAGGGTGCATACACTCCAGACCTTGATTTCGTATTCTACGATGTTCTCGGTGATGTCGTCTGTGGTGGTTTCGCGATGCCAATTCGCGAGAACAAAGCCCAGGAAATCTACATCGTTGTTTCCGGTGAAATGATGGCTATGTACGCAGCCAACAATATCTCCAAAGGAATCGTCAAATACGCATCATCCGGTAGTGTGCGCTTGGCCGGTCTGATCTGTAACAGCCGCAATACTGACCGCGAAGCCGACTTGATTGAAGCCCTTGCTGCCCGTCTCGGCACCCAGATGATCCATTTTGTCCCCCGCGACAATCAGGTTCAGCGTGCCGAACTCCGCCGCATGACGGTTATTGAATATTCCCCTGAGCATAAGCAAGCTCAGGAATATCGTACCCTGGCACAAAAAATTGTCGATAACGAAATGTTTGTCGTCCCGACGCCACTCGAGATGGAAGATCTTGAAGATCTGCTGATGGAATTTGGCATCATGGAGGCGGAAGATGAAACCATCGTTGGTGTCGCTGAAGGCGCTTAAACAGCACCGTAATTGTCGGGGTGAATTTTATATTTACCCATGAATGTTGACAGCCCGGCGGACGGAAAGTTCGCTTCTAAAATATTTACGGGAGAAATCTGTATGGCTGAAAGAAAGCCCATAAAGGGTATAACCAAAGAAAAAACTGAACAGCTGATTGAGGAAACTCTCGCTGTGTTGCCGGAAAAGGCAAAGAAGAAACGTGCACCGCATCTGGGGGCCAATGAACCGGGAGCTTCCACCTGTGCGGTCAGATCGAATAAAAAAGTTGTCCCGGGGGTCATGAGTCAACGTGGCTGTGCTTACGCCGGGGCTAAAGGCGTTGTCTGGGGACCTATTCGCGATGTTGTGCATGTGTCACATGGTCCGGTTGGTTGCGGCGTCT
>JAZBPC010000090.1:0-3600 GCA_036351455.1 Desulfuromusa sp. | reverse complement strand
GCTTGTAATTCTTTGACATAGTCTTCACCGCGTGTTGAATAGCGTACTAAACCCTCAGCTAATTTTAACCCTTTTGGGTTTTCACCAGAGACTCTGCTATCAGAACGGAGTGCCCTGAGATGTTGATAGGCTGAGTGGGTATTGAGATTGTGCAGGTATGAACGGACTGAATCGTAGACAGTCGAGAACTTTTGCACTTCATAGGTTTCACCCTCAGGTCGTCCTTCTGGAACAATCCCTTGTCCTGGAATAAATGTCCATTCACCAAAAAGATTATTGGCAACACGAGAAAAACGGGAGGTGCCCCAAGCCGATTCATTGGCTGCTTGTGCTAAGGCCAGATCAGCGGGAATGGTGTCAATTCGTGTTAATAGTTTTGGGATTGATTGCTCAGGTTGAGATGGCTTAAATTTGACCTTATAGCGTTTCGCCAGGGTTGAAAGCTTCTGTAACTGTACGGCATCAATAGTCTTTGACTCAGAGAGATGCTCATTGATGGTTATGAGTTGTTGCCGTTCAGCACGAATTTCATCATTGGCAAGCAGAATCATCGGCAGTAAAGATTTAAAGAAGATCTTTTTTTTCTGTTTGCTCGAAGTGATCGTGTGCAGATCGCTGGGAAGATTCTCTAAGATCAATGGTGGAACACCATCATCCAGCGCATCAATTTGATAACGGTAAAGTTGGAACTCAGATTCAAGATCTTTATAAAATTGCTGCCCAATGATTTGAATATCTGGTCCCTGATAGATGGGGGTAAAACTGCTTGAGACACTGAAAACTAGCAGGCAGAGACCTAAAAACAAAGATAGGGCAAACTTTTGTGCAATAATTCTCTTCATAAACTCGCTTTTAAAGTAAATTTTAGGTTGTATTTTCATTAAGCAGCGGTTTTTATATAGAAAGTCATATTCTTTGTCAACCGCTTGGCGAGTTAAAATTCCTTATTTATTAATGACTTAGCTTTTGCTAACGTTTAATTCAAGGAGGAGGAACTGTTGAAATCATTCAGGAAAGAATTGTTTTTTGAAATTTCTACGCGACGTGGCTTCATAAATATTACCCCGCAGGTTGAAAACTGCTTGCGTGAGAGTGATATCAGGGAAGGGCTGTTATTGTGTAATGCAATGCATATTACCGCTTCTGTTTTTATCAACGATGACGAATCGGGACTTCACCATGATTATGAGCGTTGGTTGGAACAGCTTGCGCCTCACGAACCTTTGAGTCTCTACCGCCATAACAATACCGGGGAAGATAATGGCGATGCCCATCTGAAAAGAACTGTTATGGGCAGAGAAGTTGTCGTTGCGGTGACCAATGGTCAGCTTGACTTTGGCCCATGGGAGCAAATCTTTTATGGTGAATTTGATGGTCGTCGCAAAAAAAGGGTGTTAGTGAAAATCATTGGAGAGTGACTCGAACATATTTTATATGCTAATATTTACCTGTTAATATCTGTCGTTTATGATGTGAGCTTATTGATCTGTAGTAACGTAGTATTTTACTTGTTTTTATAAATTATGAATTTGTATTCTGCCAAAAGGAGACGACAATGAGTTTAGAAGAAGGTGTTTGTTACACTTATGAAGCGGCCCTTGAAAAAGCGATTGAAATGGAGGAGCAGGGTTTCAGAAATTATCTTTATGCCATCGATGTTGTTAAAGATCGTCAGGCTAAAGCGATTTTGCGTGAAGCCGCTATAGAGGAATTGAATCATAAACAGCGACTGGAAATGGCATTGCTTGATGGTCATGACAACAATGCAACGGAGTTGAAGCAGGAAATTCCTAGTATGAATTTAAATTATGTTTTTGACCAAAAAGAGATTGCCCCAGATGCCGATGCCAGAACCGCTTTGGCGCATGCTATTTATCTGGAAAAATGTGCGGTTGATTTTTATAAAAGGCTGATGAGTGGTTGCGAAGGCGCTCCGATGGCGAGCTTATTTCAGCGCTTACTTGCAGATGAAACACGTCACCTGGGAAATCTTGAAGATTTTTACGAGAAGCATTTTTTGACTGAAAACTGATTTAAGTAGAGCACTATTTTATCATGTTTTAAATGACCCGGATTATTAGTCCGGGTCATTTTTTGTTTGTGCCAGAACTTTAATAATAAACTTAATTGTTAAGTGCCACAACATCGATTACTGAAAAGTGTGCCAGTACATCGATAATAAAAGTTCTCTGACAATCGAATAGTAACCACGTAAATCTATGGACACCTAATTCCATCTGGAGGTGTTCATGGACGATAAAATCAAGAAATACCGGGTACTGGCTGTTCAACGATACAAGGCAGGTGAAAGCCCTGAGTCAATTTGCGCCTCCTTGGGCAAATCAAAGTTTTGGCTCTATAAATGGATTAAGCGACACAGTGAAGAAGATCCTTTGTGGTTTGAGGATCATTCCCGCAAACCCCTATCAACACCACATCGTACACCGATCGAGATCGAGGAGATCGTCAAGCTCGTGCGCTTGAATCTGTACAATCAGAACCTTTTTTGTGGTGCTCAGGCCATTTTGTGGGAACTGGAAGATCTTGGCGTAACACCGTTGCCTTCACTGCGTACGATCAATCGGATTCTCGAACGCAATGACCTGACCCATCGCAGAACTGGCAAATACGAGCCGAAAGGAACTCCTTATCCCAAGCTTCCGGCACTTCTGCCCAACCAAACCCATCAGATGGATATGGTGGGTCCATGTTATTTGACCGGTCCGATTCGCTTTTATGGGCTTAACGTAATAGATACAACAACTGCACGCTGTGGGCTGCACTCCTCGCTATCCAAGTCAGGAGAAGACGTTCTGGACGGAACCTGGGCCATCTGGTCACGGATGGGAATACCGGGCAATCTCCAGGTTGATAACGCCATGTCTTTCCTTGGTAGTCCGAAGTATCCGCGAGCATTGAGCCAGTTTGTCCGACTTTGTTTACGTCATGATGTTGAACCCTGGTTTATTCCCATGGCAGAGCCGTGGCGTAATGGGAACATCGAGCAATTCAATGATCATTACCAACAGAAGTTTCTCAGCAAGGTGGTCATGACCACGACCGATGAACTGGCTGCTGGAACCATAGCCTTTGAACAACGGCACAACATCTCTTACCGCTACAGCAAACTTGGCGGAAAAACACCCATCAAGGCACTGTCTGCGAGCAAGGCGACCCTGCGGTTCCCGAATCCAGACGACAAACCCCAGCAGCGGCTGGAGAAACCCGAAACAGGCCGTTACCATTTGGTTCGTCTGATTCGCAGCGATCTCAAACTCAACATTCTCGGTGAACTGTTTACTGTCCCACCGGAACTGAAACTCGAATACGTGGTAGCTACTATCGATGTCAAAGAGCAAAAATTAAAACTGTACCTGGAGAAAGTCCAGGTCGATGAATTTGACTACAAACTCAGATAAACCGTGTTGAGTGTCAGCGATGTTGTGGCACTAAAAAGAGTTATCGATGTACTGGCACTCAACACATAAAATGTAGCGAGAAGTCATTTTACTGTGCTATTTTCTAAATTTACTTTCTATTGCCCTATGGAGGGAAAAATTGACTGAACTGCCGACAATCAGCAGCGATTATACTCGGCTG
>JAZBPC010000089.1:0-14894 GCA_036351455.1 Desulfuromusa sp. | reverse complement strand
TGAAGAAGATCGCAAACGTCGCCTCGGCAAGGCAGCAGACCAACCTCACAGGATCAGGTATCGCTCTCTAACGCGACAGTAGGACGCTCTTAACAGCTCGTTTATTTTGTGTGGGGGAAATCAGATTTCTTCCCCACACAAAATAAAGAGTTATTTTTGAAACAACCCTGCCTACAGAGAATATTCCTACGTCGAGACAGTCCTTAAGAGAAATAAACAGTTTGTCTGCATTAGGACCTTACAGTCGAACAGAATAAAATACCCGTTGCCCTTGACGCAGTTGAATTGCTGGTAAATCGATGATGTGTCGATTCTCAAACCCAGTCGATTCAAATTCAACTTGCAGCTTATGACGACCGGCTGGCAATGGAATCCGCACGAGTGTTAAACGGCCTGGTAACGTTTGCCACGAGCGGGTATCGGGTTCTTCAAGCAGAAACAGAGCAACACGGACAATAGCTTCTGCGGTGGCATCATTTTTATGTCCAACTGACTGAGAAATAGCTTCCTTGGCTGCAACCCGAAGACTTTCCTTGGCAATGATACGAGTCTTACGCGCATCTAATGCCTTTCGAGCGACAACTCCCAAATCAGTCGAAAGCAACGGCAAAAAACTCCAGCGGTGTGGCAAAATATTGATCCTTGGCTGAGAGGCCTTTTCAACTGAATAATAAGGAAAAGCAAAGCGGATGGATGGTGGCAGAACCACGTTGCCGGGACGCTTGAGGGGAATTCGTCCATTGGCAACAAACAAAACTAATTCTGATTCCCCTTGAGGAAGTTCTGGGAGCAAGGATGGTCGATATTTTTCCACCTCATCAAACATGCCCAAGCGCTCTGCGTATTTGACAATATCTGCGGCAATTGGTTCAGGGTTAGGCAAATCATCCGCCAACTTCCGGTAAACCAGATAAGCATCATTATCCTCGCCAAGGTTTGCAAAGCAGAGGGCAATCAACGCCCGGGTAAAATAATCACCGTTCAATGCTTCGGGATATCGTTGCAGACGTTCCAAAGCCTGTTTTGCTTCAACCAGGGCATCATCATATTCACCCAACAAGAGATAATTCATCATCAAATAGCTATGGACCCAAAGCCGTTCGCTGTACTCACCTTGATAGCGAGTCATCCATTCATTGGTCACAAGAGAGCCTGCTTGTTCACTGAGGCTGACAACTTCAAACTGATCAATCAACTGCGCAGCTTTAAGGAATTGGTTGACACTTTGTTGATATTCTCCCAACTGATGCAACACCACTCCCCTTTCCAGCAGAAAAAGGAGCTGGTTTCGCTTGCCAAGATTATCTCCTTTTTCAAGAAGTTCCAGAGCATGTTGAGGCTGTCCTGCATAGTAGTAGTGACTGGCTTGATTCAGCCTGCCGGCACAACCACTCAGGAACAGAAGGGAGATAATCAGCAATAAAAAAAGGAAGCCGGGTCGGTAAAAAACCCTGAACCCGGCTTTCTGGAAAGATTTCATGATAGGGATACCTGGCTGTTTACCAACCGATAAACGGCTTCGACGCCTCACGTATAACTTCAGTACTATCGGCCCACTCGATCAATCCGGTCTGAATATCTGTCAGTTCCATATTCAAACTATAGTACATCAGAGTTTTCTTCTTCAGTCGAAACTGGCGCGGCTGTTTTTTCTCGATGGAACGCAATGTTCCGGTTAACATGTATTTCGCGCCGACCTGACGCGCTTTTTGAATTCGGGTGTCAGCAGCAACGTTACCCCCATATTGATAACTGGTTTCCTTCTCGATATTATCCCGTTGTATTTTATTGACAAAACGAACCCGACCGGAATTCAGTAAAGCCTGACGCATGTCATCGGTCATAGCGCTGGTACTGATATGTTCACTGGTCCTATTGGCAATACCATAAACGATCAGAACCGGGCGATCAGTTGCTCGCAGTAACGGATGCTTTGACAAAAGCGATGTAACCATGTCGTCGACAATCGCCTTTTTATCAGAGAAATGGTAACCCTCATCATAAATTACTTTTTCATCGGATCCAACTTCACGGGTCGTAACAGAACAACCGGCCAAGAGGATAATGAATAAAAATCCAACCCACTTCAACAGTGAATGTTTCATCGCTTTTCTCCCAGATGCGCGGCCAGATCAAATCCAGCCTGTCGTTTAACCTTCTCTATCTCTACTATATCATAGGGTCGTGGTGGATGTTGACCCCAGACCGGGCCGGGCCAGGTGGGATCATCGATACGCCGTCCGATATGATGCAGATGAAGTTGACTAACAACATTACCTAATGCTCCAATATTCAATTTATCAAATTCAAAGGCCGTTGACATCCACCGAGCAACGATTGCTGATTCCTGCCAAAACAATTGCTGATCCAATTCTTCAAGTTGATAGATTTCTGTCGCCGCAGCCCGCCGAGGAACAAGGATAAACCAAGGATAGGTAGAATCGTTCATCAACAATAGACGACACAGAGGAAAGTCGCCCAGAACGATAGTATCGGCCTGCAAACGGGAATCAAGCTGAAACACCTTACGGCCTCCTGATCAACCAACAGTTATGAATACGTGGGTTGCGCTCAAAATCGACAGGAATCGTTTTTGCGCTGATATCTTCAATGTCCAAATCAGACAACGCATCACGATCCATGCTGAACTTGCGCAAATTATTGGAAAAAATCAAAGTTCCTCCGGGGGCCAGCAGACGGATTGTTTTTCGTAATAACTCAACATGGTCCCGTTGCACATCAAAAGTTGCGTCCATCCCTTTGGAATTGGAAAAGGTCGGAGGATCAAGGAAAATCAAATCATATTGCCCCGTTGCGGTATCAAGCCAGATCAAGCAATCAGCAGAAATCAACTCCTCCTCGGCTGGATCAAAATGGTTCAGGGCAATATTTTTTTCTGCCCAGGCCAAGTAAGTCTTTGACATATCGACGCTTGTTGTTGAGGTTGCACCACCGGTAAGAGCGTGGACAGTCGCAGCGCCAGTATAAGCAAAAAGGTTGAGAAAGCGGTTTCCGGAAGCCAGTTTCTGGATCAATTGTCGAGTGGAGCGGTGGTCAAGAAAGAGACCGGTATCGAGATAATCAGTCAGATTGACCCAAAACTTGCAATTTCCCTCTTGCACCTCCTTAAGAATCCCGCGGCGCGCCTGTTTTTCATATTGTCCGCTCCCCTTCTGTTGCTGACGGACCTTCAGATGAATCTTGTCCGGGGTCAGATCCAGAACTTGCGGTAAAGCATCCTGCACGTCCCGTAAGCGCTCAGCCGCTTTGCTTTCATCAATTTCTTTAGGAGCGCGATACTCCTGTAGATGAACTTCATCACCATAGAGATCCACCGCAACAGCATACTCGGGAAGGTCGGCATCGTAGAGGCGATAGCAATCAACGCTTTCACGCTTGGCCCATTTTTTCAGTTTCTTCAGATTTTTGCGCAATCGATTGGCGAACATTTCTGCGCCAGGAGACAGCTTTTTCTTGACCGCTTTTCCGGCGCCGTCTTCGAGGGATTGCCAGTGATTACTCTCGTTGAGCTCGAACTGCAACAGCTGACACTTCAACGCACCATTGTAAAGAACGTTGATCTTCCCTGCCCGCAACCCAATACTACGGCCTAACTGTGGACTTGAAGTTATCACTGCCGCTTTCCAGCCGGGGCATTGTCCTGCCATTTTTTCGCCAAGGAGATTGTAAAATGGGGGCAATTCACTTGCAACTCCGAGGCGTTCTCCATAGGGAGGATTGGCCACCAACAAACCCGATGAAATACCACCAGGAGCTGTAAGTTCCCGCAATGTTCTTCGCTCAAAATGGATTATTTTATCCAACCCCGCATTCTGAGCATGTTGCCACGCAGCCTTAATCGCTCGGTTATCACTGTCGTAGCCAACAATCGGGGCAATCTTTTTTTCCATCCCAACCAGATGTTGCTGCCGGGCAATTTCAACCAAAGACTCCCAAAGAGTGTCATCATGCTGTTTCCAGCCCAAGAAACCAAAGTAGGTGCGCAACAATCCCGGAGCGGTATCAGTGGCTATCAGTCCCGCCTCAAGGGGAAGCGTCCCCGAACCACACAGTGGGTCTACCAAGGCACCACCTGCGGCACAGATATCCGGCCAGCCAGACCGAATCAGAATCGCCGCAGCCAGGTTCTCTTTCAACGGCGCATGGACCCCATCAATACGGTAGCCACGCCGATGCAAACTATCCCCGGAGAGATCAAGACTCAAGGTTGCCTGATCTTTATAGATATGGAGATTGAGTCGCAAATCGGGGCGCTCAACCGAGACGGAAGGGCGTTCTCCACTGCGGGAGCGAAACTGGTCAACAATCGCATCCTTGACGCGTAAAGCACCATAACGAGTATGGTTGATTTTTGAACTGACCAGGGTGCAATCTACAGCCAGAGTGTTGGTCGCAGACAGGTGCTCCGACCAATCGACTTTCAGTACTTCAGTGTAGAGTTGTTCTGGATCTAAAGCTTCGAAGTTGACTAAAGGCAAGAGAATCCGGCTGGCTAACCGAGACCAGAGGCAGGCCTTATAGGCTATTTCAAGGTCACCGGAGAAACGGACTCCGGCCCTCTCCTGCTTCACCTCAGCGCCCCCCAGAGTTTCAAGTTCAGCAGCAAGCAGAGGCTCCATACCGAGTGGCGCAGTGGCGAAGAATTGTTGTTTTGGCATAAATTTTTCTATCTCGTAGGGGCGAATCATGTCTTCGCCCGGATGTAAAAAGTGATTCGTGGAAGCAACCCTAGATATTCCCTCCGGCGTTCAAGGCGTTTCGGGAAAGCGGCAATAAACCGGGGCGATCACAAAGATCGTCCCGAAAGAAGAATATCAAATTTTCCGTAATTCCAGAGCCTGAGTTCCCAGTGTCTCATTTGCCTGCTGCAAGGCTGTTTCCCCGGCTAAAACAGCGACAGAACTTGCCCCATTTTTAAGGTATTTTTCAGCAACTTTCTGCAGTGCAGCGGCATCAACAGACAGAAGTCTTTGCCGCATTTGATTGCGCATCTCCAGGGTCATTCCCTGACGGATATTGGCAAATTCATCAGCCCCTGCTCCGGCGGGAGAATGGGGCTTATCCAGATCACCAAAAACAGCCAATATCGATTCTTTGACCGAATCGGAAGGAAAATCCCCGGCAACAGCCCAGTCAATCGCCTGGTCATAAACCTGTAAAGTCCTCACCAGCTGGGGATCTCGATAGGAAAGCATGCTGAATTGACCCGCTTCGGCATTATACCCCGCCAGTCCACCATATGCCCCCCCTTTTTCACGGATTTCACGGTGCAGGAATTCGGCTCGTAACAATTTAGCCAGCACTGTTAAAGCAGCACTATCTGGATGTGTGTATGGGACAGCTTTATAAATCCGGGAGACATAATTAACCGGAATAGACCAGAGGACCCCTTGCCTTAAAATCTGAGGATTGAAATCTGCAACGCCTTCGCCGTGTGTTGGAGTCCCCTCTGGAATCTGCTCAATGAGCCCACGCAGTGCAGTTTTAAAAGGAGCAAAGTTTTCAGCTTCAACCGTCACTGCCACCTGCAATTGCCTTTGATGAAAGAGCTGTTCTGCAATCTCAGTCAGGATGGTGGCCAGCTCGGTTAAATCTTCCGCCGACTTGGCAGCCAACTCCCGAATCAATGCAACCAGAGAGAGTCCAGACCACTGTTCCCGTTGCCATCCAGCTAAAGAAAGAGAGGCTGCCGCGGTTCTTGCCGCATAAGTATGTCCCGACTGGGGAACCGAGTTTTCCAATGACACCTGTAATTGATTTAAAACGGTATGAATCCGTTGTAAATCGCTGAAGTCCGGAGCCAGGAGAATCTCTTGAAGGAGAGCAAACAAGGGCTGACAGTTGCGTACCAATGCCTTCCCTCGCAGCTCAAAGCTGGCAGAAAAGCTATCAGCATCTTCTGGATCATCAAGCAATGAAGTTCGAGCTGAAATCCCGCCAGTGACAGCTTCCATCGCTTCAGCCATCTGCAGATAATCACGCTTACCGGCACCAACCTGGGTCAGCAAACTACTAAAAATTGGTAGATATTTCCGCTGTTCAGCAGTCAACCCCTCAATTCCAAAATTGAGAGACACGACACCAATACCATTGGTTGGTTGCGCAAACCAGTATGATTTGACCGTTCTGTCCAGCTGCTCTTCGACGGGTACTGCCACCCCTTGTTGAGGGATATCACTTAATTCCAGAGTCGGCAAACAAGAGAGGTCTTCCTCCTCCTCCTGAGCAGCTTTCAATAACTTGGCCCGCTCTATCAGTTGTTGTTTTTCAGTATCACTCAGTTGTTTTTCAATCTTATCCAGCTCAGCACGGGTAGCAGCATCCTGACGCGGACCAAGATCAGTATCAGGTTGCAGCAACAAAGTGACCCGATGTGAATTATTAAGAAGACGGTTACGAATTAAATTTTCAAAAAAGGGCTCAGCCTCTAATTTCTCCTCGATTTTGCCCAGGTCATCTTCAAACTTCAGCGCTGCCAGCGGATCTCCACCATGAATCCAGGGACCCATCAGCCGCATCAGCAGTAACAATGAGTAAGGATAACTGTCCCCTGTCACTTCACGATTAGAAAATTCAAGTCGATGAATAGCGGCATCAATACGCTCCCGACTGAAGCCTTCATTAGCGACTTTTTCAAGAGTCTCCAGAATCAGTTTTTCGATCGCCGCTACTTGCTCAGGATCAGTTCCCTGCAGGCCTGCGGCAAAATAGGTTGTGCGGTTATCATCATGATAACCTGTTCCTGGCGCCAAATTGGCCCCCAACTTCGAATCCAGCAGCGCCTTATAAAGTGGTGCGGCTGGGTTACCGAGCAAAAGGGCTGAGAGTAATGTCATAGACAACCGCTCAAAACTGTCGTTGATATCACTGTCGAGCCAGGCAACCTCTACCATTGAACGTTTTTCGAGGGGTTCCCCGGCATCCAGAGGATACTTTTCAGTCACTGTTGATGGTTTTTCCAGACGCTGTTCAACAGGAACTTCACTATCCGGTTCTAGGCGCTCAAATTTCCTCAATACTCGATCTTCAACAATTTCCAACAGTGCCGATAAATCGAGATTACCTGAGCTAAAAAACCAGGAGTTACTGGGATGATAATAGCGGGCATGGAAATCACGCAGTTGTTGCCAGCTTAGAGAAGGGATATCCTCAGGTTCACCACCTGAATTATGCCGGTATGTCGTCGTTGGATAAAGATGCTTATCCATTCTCCGTGACAACAGCGATGAAGGGTCAGACATGGCCCCTTTCATCTCGTTATAAACAACCCCTTTATATTCCAATGGCGACGAAGAATCATCACCTTCAGAGTACTCCAGACGATGCCCCTCCTGACTGAAGTCACGTTCAGTCAACCGGGGGAAAAAGGCAGCATCAAGGTAGATATCGAGCAGATTATGAAAATCTTTGCGATTCATGCTGGAAAACGGATAGAGGGTCCAGTCACTGGCAGTCATTGCATTCATAAAACTGTTGAGACTGCGTTTAAGCATCGAAAAAAATGGATCGCGGACCGGAAACTTTTCAGATCCACAAAGCGCGGTATGTTCAAGGATATGGGCCACACCGGTTGAATCATCTGGCGGAGTACGAAATCCCACCGCAAATAGATGGTTATCATCGTTCCGCTCTAAGTGCATAAAGCGAGCACCGGTCACCTGATGATGCAGACGTATCATGGTCGCATTAATACTTGGAAGGGCATCAACCCGGTCAACGACAAATCCGTGAACGAATTGCCCTGCGGTAAAATTTTGATCACTCATAGAAAATCCTGACGTAAAAGAATAATTTAGGGGTATCTAAGCCAATTATGTCGAAATAATATTTTTTCATTTAAACGGCAATGCAAAAAAATCTGCAAAGCGGGAACATATATGATTCCCCGCGCTACTGCAACACTGACTAGCACTGTTAACAGCAATGCCCGGGTTGATATCAACCAATCACGGACGGGATATTAATTATCTTTCAGAACGAGGTCCTAAAAAGTTAAAGACCTTATAACAGAGTACGGTAAATACACCCGCCTGCCAATGCTACCTTGGAAATATTTAGGCGGTAATAGCCCTTGAATCTTCTATCTACCCACGGGTATCGTCTTCACTGCAATCCTAACAGATATGTGGGCAGTTTAAAGAGGTACGAAAAAATGAAAAAAAAGATTGTTTTTTTATTTTCAGCATGATACCAATACCGTCCGTCGGAGCGTAGCGCAGCCTGGTAGCGCGCTTGGTTTGGGACCAAGATGTCGGAGGTTCGAATCCTCTCGCTCCGACCAAAACAAAAAATAACGCTGGCCTTTTAAGGTTAGCGTTTTTTTGTATCTGCCCGAAGAGCAGGATACCGCCAGTTTATACACTTCCTCAATGGGTGAAAGTCTACCTGTAGAGCTCAAGCGGCTGCTCAATGAATCGAGACTGTCCCTGATATGGGTGCTAAATATTGGATTTCTTCACCTTAATAAGCATTGCCGTCGCCCTGGCCATAGATGCTTTTGCTGTTGCATTGGCGGTCGGAGCAATTCTGGACCCCCTGTCAGAACGGCGCTGGTTCCGTCTCGGGTTCCACTT
The DNA here is from genome assembly GCA_036351455.1 of Desulfuromusa sp. Lineage (GTDB taxonomy): Bacteria > Desulfobacterota > Desulfuromonadia > Desulfuromonadales > Geopsychrobacteraceae > Desulfuromusa. The sequence goes on along the minus strand of JAZBPC010000089.1, from coordinate 6,300 downwards.
TGGACTTTTCCAGGGGCTCATGCCAATTGTAGGGTGGGCTGCAGGACGGACGCTCCAACAATGGATCAGTGCCTATAACCATTGGGTTGCTTTCTTGCTTCTTGGCTTCATTGGCATCCGGATGATTCTGAATGCCTTGAAAGAAAAAGATGATGAGTTTATTAAGGACCCAACCCGAGGTATGACCCTGGTGGTTCTTTCCGTCGCGACCAGTATCGATGCATTAGCTATCGGGTTCTCTCTTGCCCTCCTGGGGGTGAGTATCTGGACCCCCGCCTTGGTCATTGGAATCGTAGCTGCGGTTTTAACTGTTGTCGGAATGATGCTGGGGAAGAAGATCGGTGCTCTTTGGGGGACAAAGGCTGAACTGGTCGGAGGACTGGTCCTCTGCGCTATTGGCATAAAAATATTGATCGAACCTCTCTGCTATTGATAATAAATAGCCCCAGCAAAGCCCCAAAGGATTACAAAAGTAGAGCCGGGAAGAATTTCAATGAATCCAATAAATGATATTTTAAACCGTTTTCAGACAATGATCCTGGATGGTGCGTTTGCAACTGAGCTTGAAAAACGCAACTGTGACCTGAAAGACCCTCTCTGGTCAGCAAAAATTTTGCTGGAAGAGCCTGCGCTGATCGGAAAAGTTCACCATGATTACTTTGCCGCTGGTGCCGACTGCGCTATAACCGCAAGCTATCAGGCGACCTATGAAGGGTTTGCTGCCAGAGGAATGAGTGAAACCGAGGCTGGGGACCTGATCCAACTGGCGGTCAAAATTGCCCGGGAGGCCCGTGATAGTTTTTGGGCTGGAGTGGCAGATAAAACCAGTCGTCCTCGTCCCCTTGTAGCTGCCTCAGTAGGCCCCTATGGTGCCTACCTGGCCGATGGCTCAGAATACCGTGGTGACTACAATCTGGACGAAGCGCAACTGATGACATTCCATCGTCGTCGCCTGCAAACATTGATCAGTGCTACGCCGGATCTGCTCGCCTGTGAAACCCTCCCCTGCTTTGCCGAAGCCAGGGCATTGACTCGCCTGTTGCTGGAGCATCCAAACAACTATGCCTGGATCAGTTTCTCGGCCAAGGATGGACTGCATACTCGCAATGGGGAAAAGGTTCGGGATTGTGCCCGCTGGCTCGATGATTATGAACAGATTGCTGCTATTGGTATCAATTGCACCGAGCCGCAGTATGTTTCATCACTGATTAAGGAGATCAAAAAGGGGTCAAGTAAGCCGATCATCATCTACCCTAATTCTGGAGAGCAATACGATCCGATCCAGAAATGCTGGTTTGCCGGTGGTGCCGCTCATTTTTCAAGCCTTGCCAAAAGCTGGTTCAAAGATGGAGCGCAAATCATTGGTGGCTGTTGTCGTACCGGGCCGGAGGATATCAAAGAAATCTGCAGATGGGCTCGTGGATAGTAGTTTGAATTCCGAACAACACAAGGCACTTCCTCAATGAGACAAGTGCCTTGTGATTAAAATAGTTATTCTAAAAGATTGCGATATTACATCGCTGATTCCATTGCCTGTACTTTTTCACTCATCAGTGCCAGCAATCCCTCATATCCTTCCTGACGAATAATTTCACCGTAACTGGAACGGTAATTTTTAACCAGACTGACCCCTTCAATAACCAAATCAAAAATCTGCCACGAATCGTTTTCATAAATCATTTTGTACTGAACCGGAATTTCCAATTCATTTGAAACGATCATGGTGTCGACAATCGCTTTGTCATCCTTGACTCTCTGCTTCAAATACTGAACGGTCCCGGCAGAATAATCATCAATCCGGCTTAAATAGGTCCCTTCAAGAATTTTGATAAACAACGCTGAAAAGCTCTGTCGCTGCTCTTCGGTTGCCCCATCCCAATAAGACCCAAGAGTACGTCGAGACATGGACTGTATATCCAAATATTCTTGAACCTGTCCACTCACCTGACCCCTTTTCTCTTCAGCAGTCAAATCAGGCTGCTGCAGAACACTTAAAATCGAATCAACCATTTTTTTGACCCGAACCTGAGGCTGTGGCAAAGCAAAACTTACCGAAGAGACAAGAAGAATCAATAAATAGCTTAATAGTATTTTTTTCATTGTTAAAATCCAAACCAATCAAAAGGATCTAAAAGATCAGTATCAAACAAAGGCCCCTCAAATATATTAACATTATACGTATCTTTACCTACTTGCGCCAGTCGCCGCTGCACATAAGCGGCCCGAATAAACAGGTAGGGATCAATAGAATCTCGAACAATCCCTTCATAGGTTTCTCGATCCAGCGATAAACGGTTCTCCGCATCCAGAATTTTAATACCCAGATTTTCAGTTGTTTCAAGATGAGAGTATCTGAGTGGATCAGCATACGAATCGACAAAAACACCCGTCGCATCTCGCAAACTGGAAGGACCGACAATAGGCAGGACCAAGTAAAAACCGTGACCAAATCCATAATGCCCTAGCGTCTGACCAAAATCTTCAACCGTTTTTTTGACTCCGGCGACAGAGTCCGCCGGATCAAATAAACCGACAACTCCAAAGGTTGAGTTAATAACAAAACGATAAGTTTCGGTCCCGACGTCTCGAAATTTACATTGTAGCAGCGCATTGCCGGCACGAATTGGGGTGGCTAGATTATTGAAAAAATTCCCAACTGAAACCCTGACTGGTCTTGGTAGAACCTGGCGATACCCCCTGGCAACCGGTTTAAATAGATAAAAATAGAGCTTGTCATTAACCCAAAAAGTCCCCCGATTTAAAGGTTGCAATGGATCAGCAATCAGTTTTTCAGTAACAACCGGACCATCGGAAAACTCATCTCCAAACTCAGCATCAAAGTCATCAGCAACGACAACTCCAGCCAGGAGAAAGTACCCCAAAAAACAGCATGTAAAAATACGAAACAACATTTAAGAACTCCCCCGCACTAAAGTTATGACTGCTTTTCAACCACAAACAAAAAAGGAGCTTGAGGCCGATTGCACACCTTCATCTGCAAAACCTGAAATCTGGAATCATCCAGTTCAGTAAAAAAATTTGTGACCGCTGCCCCTTCTTCTGCTCCCCCCGGGTGTCCAGGGTAAACGACCAAAGCAAGACGTCCTCCGACAGCCAACAGCGCGCAAGATATTTCCAACGCCGGCAGAGTTGATTCAGGACGTGTGATCAGCTCCTTGTTTCCTCCAGGGAAATAACCGAGATTGGCAATAATTCCCTTTGGCGCTGCAGAAACAACCGAACCCATCTCCGCATGACTCATCTTCAACAGATCAACCCCGGACTCACGTTGCACAGGCTGAACATCCTGCTGCTGGAACCTGATCTGCGCACCTCTGGCTACCAATCTGTCGCGTGTCGTCAACAAAGCCTGAGACTGGATATCAAAGGCAACAACCTGCCCGGTTGAACCAACCATTTTGTACAATGCCAAAGTGTCTTGACCCGTCCCGGCAGTCAAGTCAACGGCAAGGTCACCCGAGTGGACAACTTCCGACAGAAGTTCATGCCCCCAATCGACCACCCTCGCCAAGGCGCGCTTCAAGACTTAACAACTCTCAACTTTGCCTCAATCAGTTGCCGATGAGAAAGTCCAATCAAAGTTCCCAGCTGCCTCATAAGGGCGTCCTCATAGCGATCCAGACGCCCGTCAGCATAAACCAATTGCCACAAAGCCTCTATAATTCGTTCCTTCTCAGGTTGTGTAAATGCTTTGTTAATTTCACGTGTAAATTGATGCAAATCATAACTGGATTGGCGAGTTTCTTCTGCCAACTTCAATAAATCATCCAGCGATTCTTCCGAAACATCAAAATGCTGCTTTAATAAAGTTCCGAGCAACGCTTGTTCTTCCGGATGAAATTCACCATCAGTGTTTGCAATCTCAAGCAATAACACTGCAGCAGCCAGAGGTATACGCTCTTCAGAAGATAATTCCGTTTCATCTGTGGGGGCCTCAAAGACCTGTAACAATCGTTTTAACATCTAATTCCCATTCATTTTCGGTAATAAATAACGCGTGCTTTTTCGAGGGTTATCATCCCCCCCTGCAACATTTCACCAAGCTCGGGCATAATACTTTCTATCTTTGCTTCGCTGTCAACAACTTCTATCACTATCGGCAAATCCTGAGACAGGCAAAGCAATCGATCCGTATGCAGGACTGAATTTGCACCAAATCCTGCAACCCCCCTGAGTACGGTAGCGCCAGCAAAACCTTTTGACCGGAATAGCTCGAGAAGAACTTTATATAGGGGTTTATTCTGATGACGGTCTGACTCTCCAATAAAGATCCGCATCAGACTTTGCTCACCATCTAAACTCTGCATAATTGCACCTTTCTCAATTTCATAGGAAGGGAATCAAGTCAATTGACGAGCAACGAGCACCCCTAAAAGTGAAAACAGCAAGCACAACAGGATATTCAGAAATATATTCATTCCCGCTTGCCAGAAGCTGCCATCTTCCAACAATCGCAAAGTTTCATAAGAAAAGGTTGAAAATGTCGTAAACCCTCCCATGAACCCAACCGTTAGACCAATCCGTACTTCCGGGGAAAGAAGAGTACTACGCAAACCAAAAGTCATCAATAGTCCGAGCAGAAATGAACCAACAACATTGACCAAGAGTGTACCATATGGCAAGCTGCGTCCAAGCAGAAGATATGTCCAGCCAGAAGCCAAATATCGCGCAACACAGCCAAGTCCACCAAAGATACCAATATAAAACAACTGCATAGTTCTTCCAGTCAGCTAGATGCCGATAAAACCAGACCATTATCAAATAGGAATTAGCGAATGTCAATCAACATATCAGAGGCGGTTACTCCTCCTTTTCGCGACAGAAAATAGCAAGAAGATTGACAAACGCGACTATATTCCGTAGCTTCTTCGCATTCAATTGCCACCACAAAGGAACAAACATCATGAGTCAAACATATAAATGGTTATTTCCTGTTTTGTTTTGCCTGTTATTAGCCGCTTGCGGGGGGGCTAAAGTCAAACCAGAAAACTCCGCAGAGAAATATTTTCGTGAAGGTGAAAAGTACTTTGAAAGCAACCTGATTGACGATGCTATTGCCTCATGGGAAAAGGTTCGCGATACTTTTTACTCGCCTGAACTCAGCATGCTCGCCGAGTTAAAAATTGCTGAAGCTTATTACGTATCAAAACGCTACGAAGAAGCGGCGCTGGCATACCAGGACTTCTTGAAACAACACCCCAACGATTTTCGTGCAGCTACCATTCTCTATCGCATGGGCCTTAGCTACTATCAACAAATCCTCTCACCAGATCGAGACCAAACCAGCACGAGAAATGCGCTGCGCAGTTTTCAAGAATTAACAAGGCGATTTCCCGACGATTCACAAGCCCAGGAGGCAGAGCACTTGATCCTCCGTTGTCGTACACGCCTGGCCGAGCATGAGGTCTATGTTGGCCATTATTATTTAAAACGGAAACAATACCAGCCAGCGATTAAGCGGTTGAAAGAAATTTTAGACTCATTTCCAGATTACTATTATCGAGATGAAGCTTATTTTTACCTTGGAAGTGCCTATCTGAAGACAAATCAGGTCGATCAAGCCAATGCAATCTTCAAGAAACTGACTGAAGAATTCCCTGCAAGTGATTATACTGAAGATGCACGAGAATTACTGGAAGACTACAAACCATAAAGAAAAACACAAGTAAAACAACTAGTTTTATTTGCAATTTGGGACCGGAGCAATCGAGTCAAGATTAGCTCCGGTTTTTTTGTATACACCTACAGAATACCAGAAATGATAATTTAATCCTTTTTTCAATATTTTCGCTTGACTTGATTGAGTGCAACATTATATAAGAAACACTGTTTTTTTATTGCTAAAATCAGCTTGAATTCAAGGGAAAAACAATGAAGCCTTTCATGAAATTTTTCCCTTAAAAATCATGTAGTTAAACTTAAATAATTTCATCATAGCGCTGTTTTAGCAGCACTTTTAACAGGTGCCAAGGCATCATTGTCCTTTCATAGGAGGAGAGAGAATGTCCGAGTTCGGAACACTTCAAGATCGCGTACGTCGCAAGTCACTGCTCAGTAAAGTAGTGTCGGCAGAAGATTGTATTCAGTACTTCAAAGGTGGAGAAAATCTTCTCTGGTCAGGTTTTACCCCAGCTGGCTACCCAAAAGCGGTGCCTATTGCATTAGCTGATCACGTAGAAGCTAACAACCTGCAAGGCAAAATGAAGTTCAACCTGTTCATCGGCGCTTCAGTTGGTGCTGAGACAGAAGATCGCTGGGCAAGCCTCGACATGATCGATC
>JAZBPC010000088.1:0-3725 GCA_036351455.1 Desulfuromusa sp. | reverse complement strand
CTTGCAACTTACCCAAAGCGATTGAGAGGATTTAATACCTGAAGAATCAAATTTTTACTGTCGATCAAGCCGCACATCAATCATACCGATGTATTGGCGAATATGTTCATCACAGATTTCTCGGCACAAGGCCTTATCACCTTTTTTCAAAGCAGCAAACATCCGTCTATGACTCTCAAATTGATCTGCCATCTGCTCTTTACTAAAAACCAGATAATGCCAAAATCTTGCACCCACACTTTGGTAATTATGGAGAAGCTTTTCTAATTGTGGATTGCCTGTTGAAGCATAAATAACATCATGAACAGCTGACTCAAGTTTTAAGAGTTCTTCGAAGTTACTGTTATCCTGGCTTTCGATTTCTGCTGCCTTTTCAAGAATTGCCTCCAACTCGAGTAACTGTTCTTCTGTAATTCGTTCTGCAGCATATTCACCTGCTATACCTTCCAAACCAATTCTAATTTCTGTTACCTGTTTCAAAAAGTGCAGATCCATTGGGGCAACCCAGGTACCAGAGCGCGGCACCCTTTTGATCAAACCCTCATTTTGGAGCTCCATAAACACCTCACGCAAAGGTGTTCTTCCAATGCTGTAATGCTCCATGATCTCTTTGTCTTTGAGCTGCTCACCGGGTGCAAGCTGTTGGGTGATGATTCGGTACCGGAGATTTTCATATGCTTCCTGCTTTGTTCCGCCCATCTGAGTCCTTTTAAAATTCTTTCATTATTAACACAACAAACTACAGCACATACCAAGTATAAAGGCCGACTTGAATTCTTAAATATAATCTATCTTAAACCAAAAAGGAACGACATCAATCCCCCCACTCTTTCACTATTACCTGATTTTTTTGCACCTCAGTCACTATTTTTCAGCCTTGCAATTTAGTCGTTCGACATATTTGTAATATTGGTTTTGCTTTTATCTATAGTGACTTAATGAAATTACACCCATTTTTGTCACGTCCACTTTTTACTATATTACATATTTGTTTGTTAAATCGCTTATTGACGACTGATATACCAGCTGGTATATCAACAATCAAGAGCAAACTATTTCATTGCTAGCGATAATATTTTATCTTATTCGGAGTATCAAACGTGGGCAGCAGTTCATACAACAGAGACAACACACATAATACAGACGCAGTCACTATGGTTGGGTTGGATTTTGGTTCGACAACCTCCAGTGTAATCGTTGCCCATGCCCGTGTTGCCCGCAGTTCAGCTACCGGAAGAATGAGCTTCGGTGCTCCGGAGATTCGCTACCGGTCAGAACCTGTATTTACCCCTTTTAAAGACAAGCAAATTGACGAAAACACGCTGCAAAAGTACCTCGACCAATGGCTACAAGAAAGTGGCATTATACCTGAACAGCTTTTTGCAGGTGGGGCCATCATTACAGGTCTTGCAACCGAAGCGGTTAATGCTGGGCGAATTACCCAACTGGTAAAAAAACGGGTTGGGGAAGCTATCATTGCAACCGCATCCGACCCCTGCCTTGAATCATGGCTGGCATTTATGGGCAGTTGCTCGGCTCTTTCACGCTGCAACCCTGATCGTCCAATTATCAATCTCGATATTGGAGGCGGGACAACCAATCCTGCCCTTGGAAAAAATGGAGTGGTCCTTACCACCGGTTGCTATTTTATTGGAGCCCGTCATTTCCAATTTGAGCCGGGGACCTATACACTCACCTCCATTTCAACCTATGGACAAAGTCTGATACACCACCTCGGAATATCAAAAGCAATTGGTGAAACTCTTGAGACTAGCGAAAGAGAGGCGATACTTGATTTTTACCTGGAACTACTGGAATCAATAGTAAGCCACAATAGTGAGATCAACAGCAATACAACGGCCACCGCCCATACCCAGGTTCCCTTGACCATACAAACCGGGGAGCGGCAATCTATAGTCACATTTTCCGGTGGAGTTGGAGAACTTATCTACCAGTACAGCATGGGTAAACCACTTCCTTCCACCACCTATTACGGAGATCTTGGCATTGATCTCGCCATACGAATAACTCAGTCCCCTCTTCTCGCATCTTCTCTTACTGATTTTATCCCTGAGAACATGGGCCGAGCAACGGTTTACGGACTGGCCATTCACAGTACCGAAATATCTGGTGCAACGTTGTTTCTTCCAAAACAAGATATCTTACCCCTTCTGGATCTGCCAATTGTCGGCAAGATAACAATGGATGAGGACGCTGAAGATATAAAAAAGCTTCTTACCCTGATTGCTCGTAACAAAGGTGGAGCAATTCAAATAGTATCCAGCCCAAACGAGACTAAAAAAGCAACTATCCTTCAGGGGCCTTTCGTAGAAAAGCATCAACGCATTAAAAGTTTTGGACAAAAGATAGCGAATATTCTGCAAGCTATAGATTTTGCAGCTGACACTCCCCTTGTGCTGCTCGCCCCAGGCAACTTCGGCAAGTCTCTTGGGAATTATGCAACAGACTGGAAAAAGCTCAGTCTCAACCTGGTCGTTATCGACGAAATATCAGATAGAAACGCTCATTTTGTCAATATCGGACGTATTCATAACAATATCGTACCGGTTTCGTTTTACGGAGTGCAATAATGCACCCGGTAATCATCACCAACAACCGACCTTCATATGAAGACAATTATAGCACTAAAAGACATACATGTACCTGCACCCGGCCCTGAAGACGGATACGCTACAACTCTGCTTGACCGCGAGTTCCATTTTATAGGTTTAAAACATCTTCTTGGTTGTGCCGACATCAGCAAAGCCGGAGATCGTACTACGGGCCTTGCAGCCGAAGATGAAATGGGAAGAGAAGCCGCCCGATCAATACTTTCTGACCTCACCCTACAACATATCTTCGACAATCCGCTAACAAACGAAAATGGCCGGGTAGACGATGTTATGCGAGCTGGTTACGAGATTGACTCCACTCTCTTTAGCTCGATTGCAGCTATGACAGTGGGTGAATTAAAAAATCATCTACTGGCCGCTCCAGGCAGTGAAATTGAAAAAATCGGCAAAGCCTTAACACCAGTTATGGCATCAGCCCTTGCCAAGATCATGGATGTCCATGAGCTGGTCTTTCTGCCCAGGAAGGTTTCAAAACCAACCAAGGCCCGAACGCTCATCGGCCTTCCCGGATGCCTTTCTTTCAGGCTCCAACCAAATCACCCAAGTGATGATCTGGACGCCATATCTCTTCTTGTCTACACAGATCTCAGTATGGGCATGGGCGACTGCCTTATCGGGGTCAACCCTTCAGAAGGATCTGTTGATAACGTGAGCCGCATCCTCAACCATCTCGATAAACTACGACGGGAAACTGGCGCGCCCTCACAAATCTGTGTTCTTGGCCATGTTAAAACCCAGCTTGCCGCTTTAGAGCAAGGGGCACCGGTTGAGATACTATTCCAGAGCTTTGCAGGAACCGAGAGCACTCTCACCGAAGAATTTGATGTAACCGTAGATTATATGGACCGGGCATACGCCATCATGGCAGAGCGTGGACCTTTAGCCGCAACCGCTGACCAGTTTATGTATTTTGAAACCGGCCAGGGAAGTGAAATGACCTACCGAAAACACAACGGCATCGATATGACTACATGTGAAGCACTCTGTTACGGACTGTGCCGCCGTTACGATCCCTTCATGGTCAACAATGCAACAGGCTTTATTGGTCCGGAAACCCACCTCAACGATTTTGAGCTCATGGTTTCCACTCTG
>JAZBPC010000087.1:0-16379 GCA_036351455.1 Desulfuromusa sp. | reverse complement strand
TGCGATGACCGCAGAATTGATCACCCCGATAGCTATGGATAAAGAACTGCGCTTTGCAATCCGCGAAGGTGGCCGAACAGTTGGCGCCGGTGTGGTTAGTGAAGTTATCGAGTAATAAACAGAAACTTTTAGTGAGATACACCCTCTCGGCTGCTGCCGAGAGGGGTCTTATGAGGTAAGCGCTATGCGTGACATTGTCACTCTTGCTTGTACAGAGTGCAAGCAGCGGAACTACACCACAACAAAAAATAAACGAAATACTCCAGATAAATTGGAGTTTAATAAATACTGTCGCTTCTGTCGCAAGCATACTCCCCACAAGGAAACTAAGTAGGGGGAGTGGACAGGTAGTCAGAGAATTTAGGCCAGTAGCTCTAACGGCTAGAGCACCGGACTCCAAATCCGGGTGTTGGGGGTTCGAATCCCTCCTGGCCTGCCAAATTTGCAAATAGTCCCCAGCGAGGCCAGTAGATCCATGATTGCGAAATTAAACGAGTTTTTTGCCAACGTCAAAGTAGAAATTAAAAAGGTTACTTGGCCGTCGAAAAAAGATACTTATGCTTCGACGACAGTCGTTATTGTGTTGGTTTTAATCTGCGCGGTCTTTCTCGGTGGTGTTGATATGATTCTTTCGCGTCTTATCCGTCTGATCCTCGGTTGATGAGAAAAAGGACTTTACGATGGCGATGAAGTGGTATGGCGTACATACCTACTCAGGGTATGAAAACAAAGTCAAGCTCAGTCTGGAAGAGCGGATTCGTTCTAACGACGTTGAAGATCTGTTTGAAGAGATTCTGATTCCCTCAGAAGCAGTGGTAGAGATGCGTAAGGGCGAGCGTAAGACCTCGATGCGAAAATTCTTCCCTGGCTACATTCTGGTGCGGATGGAATTGAACGATGAGACTTGGCATGTCGTTACCGGCACTGCCAAGGTTACCGGATTTGTTGGTGGTGGCCAAAGTCCTCCAGCGATTTCTGATGCTGAGGTTGCCAAAATTACCAACCGAATGGAAGAGGGTGTTGAGAAGCCAAAGCCGAAGGTTGAGTTTGAGATAGGTGAGACGGTTCGTGTTGTTGATGGTCCCTTTCTTAATTTTACCGGAATGGTAGAAGATGTCCGCCCTGATCGCGGCACATTGAAAGTTATGGTAAGTATTTTCGGTCGGGTTACTCCCGTTGAATTAGAATTTATACAGGTAGAAAAAACCAGTTAAGCTGGTTTACGTTTCGTTCGTTTAAGGAGTCAGTCATGGCCAAGAAGATTATCGGACAGATTAAATTGCAAATTCCAGCTGGTAAAGCGAATCCATCGCCTCCTGTTGGCCCCGCACTTGGACAGCACGGGGTTAATATTATGGAGTTTTGCAAGAATTTTAATGCAAAAACACAAGATCAGGATGGCTTGATCATCCCTGTTGTCATTACTGTTTTTGCTGATCGTTCCTTCTCCTATATCACTAAGACACCGCCAGCAGCAATATTGCTGTTACGTGCAGCGAACTTGAAGAAAGGTTCAGGTGTACCGAATAAAGAGAAGGTCGGCAAGGTTACCAAAGATCAGGTTCTTGAGATAGCTCGCTTGAAAATGCCAGACCTCAATGCTTTCTCAGAAGAAGCTGCTATGCGGATTATTGAAGGTACTGCCCGTAGCATGGGAATTGAAGTCGCCTGATACGGCGAGTAGTGGAGATAGAAGATGGCAATAGGTAAAAATATCAAAAAAGCTAAAGAGATGATTGACCGCTCCAAGCTCTACGAGATTGGTGAGGCGCTTGAACTTATCAAAAAAGGCTCTTTTGCAAAATTCGATGAGACAGTTGAAATCAGTGTTAAGCTAGGCGTTGACCCGCGTAAGGCTGATCAGATGATCCGGGGCGCTGTGGTCTTGCCTAATGGTCTCGGTAAAGACGTACGGGTTTTGGTCTTCGCAAAAGGTGAAAAAGCACAGGAAGCCGAAGCTGCTGGGGCTGATTTCGTTGGTGCAGATGATCTCGCTGAGAAGATTCAGGGTGGCTGGTTTGATTTTGATACTGCTATTGCCTCTCCGGATATGATGGGGGTTGTTGGCAAGATTGGCCGAGTTTTGGGGCCACGTGGTCTGATGCCTAACCCTAAGGTCGGTACTGTCACTATGGATGTGGCACGAGCGGTTGAAGAGGCAAAATCTGGTAAGGTGGAGTACCGCGTCGAGAAGGCTGGCATCATTCATGCGCCTGTTGGCAAGATTTCTTTTGATGCTCAGAAACTTATGGAAAACATCCTTTCACTTGTGGATGTTTTGATTAAGGCAAAGCCATCGACTGCCAAAGGGACATACCTGAAAAAGGTTTCTCTCTCCAGCACGATGGGCCCAGGGATTAATCTCGACATTCCACAATTACAGGCTTTATTCAAGTAAACGGTTACTTGATTTACAGGCTCAGAGTCAAAGACAGCAGGTATGCAGAGCATTTAATGGTTTGACCACCTGCCGAGGCTGTCGGGTGCTGTGACGACACAGTCGTCTCTCCCCCTCAACTTGACTTGAGCGGGATTTAAATATCCCAAGATCTTAACGAAAGGAGGAGAGTAGATGAATAGGACAGAGAAAGAAGAAATTGTTCAGGAGCTTGCACAGCGCTTGAATGATACCCCTGCGACATTTCTTGCTGATTATCGTGGTATTAATGTAGAGCAGGCGACCCAACTTCGTCGTGAATTGACGCAGGTAGGTGTCGAGTATCGTGTTGTTAAAAACAACTTGTTAAAGTTGGCGGCTCAAGGAACTCCATCTGAAGGCCTGCAGCCTTTCTGTGCTGGACCAACTGCGATAGCGCTTTCAGGTGCTGATCCGGTCGCTCCTGCCAAAATTCTCAGTAAGTTTGCTAAGGATGTAGACGCTTTTGAATTAAAGGCTGGGGTTCTGAGTGGCAAGCTAATGTCAGTTGCTGAGATTATTGCATTGGCAGCCTTACCAAGTCGCGAAGAGTTGCTGGCTAAAGCATTGAGTTCAATGAATGCTCCGGTCACTAATTTTGTTGGAACTATGGCAGCAATACCGCGGTCACTGGTACAAGTGCTAAACGCTATCGGCCAGAACAAAGCTGCATAAATCATAAATAACAGTAAGTTAAAAACATAAATTTCGGAGGAAAAAATGTCTGCAATTACTAAAGAGCAAGTTGTTGAATTTATCGAGAATATGACCGTTTTAGAGATGTCTGAGTTTGTTAAAGAGTTAGAAGAAAAATTCGGCGTTTCTGCTGCAGCTCCTGTTGCTGTTGCTGCAGCTCCTGCTGCCGGTGATGCTGCTGCTGCTGAAGAGCAATCTGAGTTTGACGTCATTCTTGCCAGTTTCGGTGATAAAAAGATCAACGTTATTAAGGCTGTTCGTGCTATTACTGGTCTTGGTCTCAAAGAAGCCAAAGAACTGGTTGACGGTGCTCCAGGGACAGTTAAAGAAGCGGCTTCTAAGGATGAAGCTGAAGAAATCAAGAAGCAACTCGAAGAAGCTGGCGCTACAGTGGAGCTGAAATAACCAGCTTTTTAAACTTGTTTGTTTTTAGCCAAGGCCGCCTTGTGTGGCCTTGGCTATTGTCGTTGTCAGCCTCGGTATTTTACCGGGGTGGACCTGTCTTTAGGTCCAAAGTGGAGTCCAGTGAGTCTTTTATAGAACTCGAATCCTGATCCCAAAGGAGAAATCATGGCGTATTCGTTTGCGAATAACCCGCTTCTCAGGAAGCACTTCGCAAAGGTTACGAATATCATCGATATTCCGAACCTCATTGATATTCAAAAAACCTCTTATACCCGTTTTTTACAGGCTGATATCCCTGCTTCCGAGCGTAAGCAGAGTGGATTGGAAGCCGTATTTCGTTCTGTTTTTCCGATTCATGATTTTAGTGATACCTGTTCCATGGAGTATGTATCCTACGGTTTAGGTACCCCTAAGTATGATGTTGAAGAATGTCATCAGCGGGGTATGACTTATGCCGCCCCTATTAAAGTCAAGGTGCGCCTTGTAACCTGGGATGTTGACAAAGAGGCGGGAACGCAGTCGATTCGTGACATCAAAGAGCAGGAAGTTTACTTTGGTGAAATTCCACTGATGACAGAAAACGGGACATTTATCATCAATGGAACTGAGCGGGTTATTGTCAGTCAGCTGCACAGATCACCGGGTGTTTTCTTTTCTCATGATAAGGGCAAAACTCACTCAAGTGGAAAGATTCTTTTTAGCGCTCGTGTCATCCCATATCGGGGTTCTTGGCTTGATTTTGACTTTGATCACAAAGATTTGCTCTGGGTTCGAATTGACCGTCGCCGTAAGCTTCCGGCAACTGTCCTGTTAAAGGCTTTAGGCTATACTACTGAGGAATTGCTCAAATATTATTACGATCTTGAAGAGATTTCCTGGGATGGCAAAGCTTATTCCAAAAAGGTCAACTTTGACCTTCTTGCCGGGAAACGAGCAAGTTCAGATGTTCTTTCTGCCAGTGGAGAAGTTCTCGTCAAGGCTAATCGTAAGTTTACTCGTGTCGCGATTCGCAGGCTTAGCGAAGAGGGAATCGAATCTATTCCGATTACAGCAGAGGATCTTGTCGGACAAGTCGTAGCTAGTGACATTGTTGACGAAGCGACAGGTGAAGTTGTCCTTGAATGTAATAGTGAGCTTTGTGAGTCTAAACTCGAAGAACTCAAGGAAAAAGGGATTAATAACTTTACTACCTTGTTTATTGATCATCTTTATGTCGGTTCGTACTTAAGTGATACATTGCGGGTTGACAAGGTTGAAACTGCTGAAGATGCTATTATTGAGATTTTCCGGCGTCTCCGCCCAGGTGATCCTCCAACAATCAGGACGGCTACAACGCTTTTTGAAAGTCTGTTTTTTAATGCAGATCGTTATGATATCTCTGCTGTAGGGCGATTAAAACTCAACCATAAGCTCGGCGTAGATAGCCCCCTTGACCTTTCAACTTTGACCAAAGAGGATATCCTCAAAGTTGTCCATTATCTGGTCGGTTTACGTGATGGCAAGGGTTCGATAGATGATATCGATCATCTTGGCAACCGGAGAGTCAGGGCTGTTGGTGAACTCCTGGAAAACCAGTATCGGGTTGGCCTGGTACGGATGGAGCGAGCAATTAAAGAACGCATGAGCTTGCAGGATGTTGATAGCTTGATGCCGCATGATTTGATCAATTCCAAACCTGTTTCAGCGGTTGTTAAAGAGTTTTTTGGGTCGTCACAGTTGTCCCAGTTTATGGATCAGACGAACCCCCTCTCAGAAGTAACCCACAAGCGCCGTCTTTCTGCGCTTGGACCCGGTGGCTTGACTCGTGAGCGTGCTGGTTTTGAAGTCCGTGATGTTCATCCGACTCACTATGGCCGTGTTTGTCCGATTGAAACACCTGAGGGCCCGAACATTGGCCTTATCGCTTCATTGTCAACTTATGCTCGGATCAACGAATATGGCTTTGTTGAGACACCGTATCGAATCGTCAACTCCGGTCAGGTCAGCACAGACATTAAGTATTTCTCTGCGCTAGAAGAAGAGGGGCATGCAATCGCTCAGGCAAATGCACCTATCGACGACGATGGTGTGTTTATCAATGAGCTAGTCAATGTTCGGAAAAATGGTGAATTTTTATTATTACCGCCTGACCAGATTGACCTGATGGATGTTTCTCCAAAGCAGATTGTTTCTGTTGCTGCAGCACTGATTCCTTTCTTGGAGAATGATGATGCTAACCGGGCTTTGATGGGCTCGAACATGCAACGTCAGGCCGTTCCACTGTTAAGAACTGACGCTCCCCTTGTTGGTACCGGCATGGAGAGAATTGTCGCCCATGATTCTGGAAATTCAGTTGTGGCGCGTCATAATGGTTTGGTTGAAAGTGTCGATGCTGATCGTATCGTCATCCAGATTGATGAATCAGATATTGATGAAACTGGAACTGGTGTTGATATCTACAATCTGCATAAGTTCAGCCGCTCGAATCAAAACACCTGTATTAACCAGAAACCCATTGTCAAAGTGGGTGATCGGGTAAAAGGTGGTGATGTTATTGCTGATGGTCCTTCAACTCAGTGGGGTGAGCTGGCTTTAGGGCAGAATGTCCTGGTCGCATTTATGCCATGGCATGGCTATAACTTTGAAGATTCGATCCTGATCTCAGAAAAATTGGTTCAGGATGATCGTTATACGTCTATCCATATTGAAGAATTTGAGTGCGTTGCTCGTGATACAAAGCTTGGCAAAGAAGAGATTACCGATGATATTCCTAACCTTGGCGAGGATGCGTTAAGTGACCTGGACGAATCAGGAATTATCCGCATTGGAGCAAGTGTCAAGCCTGGAGATATCCTCGTCGGTAAGATTACCCCTAAAGGAGAAACCCAGCTTTCTCCTGAAGAAAAATTGCTTCGTGCGATTTTTGGTGAAAAAGCTGGAGATGTCAGAGATACTTCTTTACGCGTTCCACCTGGTGAAGAGGGTGTTGTTATTGGCGCTCGGGTTTTTTCGCGTAAGGGCTTTGACAAGGATGCGCGGACTGAGCAGATAGAAGCTCGTGAAATTGAAAAGTTACTTAAGGACCGCGAAGATGAGATCCGGATACTGCGTAAATCAACACGCAATAAAATCCGCTCTTTATTGTTAGATTTAACTGCTGCTGTTGCAATTGAAGATGAAGCAGGGAACGTTCTTCTCCCAATTCGCAGTAAGATAACAGCAGAAATTTTCGACCGGGTGCCTTTTGGGCGTATTCAGGAAATTTCAGTTGCTGGCAATGGCGAGGTTGAGGAGAAAATCAGCAACCTGCTGAATCGTCTGGCAGAGCGTGAGCAGATAATTACAGCTGTGTTTGATGACAAAATTGATAAATGCAAGCGCGGTGATGACTTGCCTCCTGGCGTCATCAAGATGGTTAAGGTTTATATCGCAATCAAGCGCAAGCTCCAAGTCGGTGACAAGATGGCAGGTCGCCACGGTAATAAGGGTGTCTTGTCAAGAATTCTTCCGCAGGAAGATATGCCCTACATGGAAGACGGGACCCCTGTTGAGATTGTTCTGAACCCTCTTGGTGTTCCCTCTCGTATGAATGTTGGTCAGATTCTTGAGACCCATCTGGGTTTGGCTGCTCGTGGCTTAGGCAATCAAATCAGAAAAGTAATGGAAGAGCAGTATAGTGAGGAAGCCCTCAAAAAACAGATCAAAACAGCCTACAATGATAATGAGCTTGATGCTTTCATTGATGGTTTGAACGAAGATGATCTCAAGGTCTTGGCGCGACGCTTGTTTATGGGTGTGCCAATGGCTTCTCCTGTTTTTGAAGGTGTCAGTGAAAAATTGATCAAAGAAGAAGTGGATCGTGCAGGTTTTGATACAAGTGGGCAGATGACCCTATATGATGGCCAAACCGGTGAAGCCTTTAAGGAGAAAGTCACTGTCGGCATTATGTACATTCTCAAGCTGCATCACTTGGTCGATGATAAAATTCATGCACGGTCAATTGGTCCGTACAGCCTTGTTACCCAGCAACCACTCGGCGGTAAAGCTCAGTTTGGTGGTCAGCGACTTGGTGAGATGGAAGTTTGGGCAATGGAAGCCTACGGTGCTGCTCATGCACTGCAGGAATTCTTAACGGTAAAATCTGATGATGTTGCCGGCCGGACTCGTATGTATGAAGCTATTGTTAAGGGTAAACATACCCTTGAAGCGGGCTTGCCTGAATCGTTTAACGTATTGATTAAAGAACTGCAGGCGCTATGCCTGGATGTTGACCTGCTCGAAGAGAGTTGAGCTGGTTCTGGTCAAGTAAACGTTAGCTGGTAAATGTTGAGAAATTAAAGCACTCATCCTGCAAGGAGAATGCGTTTTGGAAGATATTTTTAGTCTCTTTGAGCGTCCGAAAGATCCATTGAGTTTTAACTCTATACAGTTGTCCTTGGCATCGCCGGAAAGAATTCGTGAGCGTTCTTTTGGTGAAGTTAAAAAGCCAGAAACAATTAACTACCGGACTTTTAAGCCGGAGCGTGATGGTCTTTTCTGCGCTAAAATTTTTGGTCCGACCAAGGATTACGAATGTAACTGTGGCAAGTATAAGCGGATGAAGCACCGTGGCATCGTCTGTGAAAAATGTGGTGTTGAAGTCATCCCAAGCAAGGTTCGGCGTGAGCGTTTGGGACACATTGACCTTGCATGCCCGGTTGCTCATATTTGGTTCCTCAAGTCTCTCCCTTCAAGAATTGGGGCGTTGTTGGATATGACCCTCAAGGATCTGGAGAAGGTTCTGTATTTTGAGGCTTATGTGGTTCTTGATCCGGGTGAAACGTCTCTCACCAAGGGGCAGCTTCTTGCTGAAGATCAGTATAGTGAAGCTATGGATGAGTTTGCCGGTCAATTTGTTGCGGGAATGGGTGCTGAAGCGGTACGTGAGTTGTTGTCTGAAATTGACTTGGTTGAAGTCGGCGATCAGTTGCGCATTGAAATGAAAGAAGCGACCAGTGAAGCCAAGCGTAAAAAAGTATCCAAGCGGCTGAAGGTTATTAATTCATTTCGGCAGAGTGGCAACCAACCAGAGTGGATGATCTTGGAAACTGTTCCCGTCCTTCCACCTGAATTGCGTCCGCTGGTACCGCTAGATGGAGGACGGTTTGCGACTTCCGATCTAAACGATCTGTATCGTCGCGTCATCAATCGTAATAATCGTCTCAAGCGATTGATGGAGTTGCGCGCACCAGAGGTTATCATCCGCAACGAAAAAAGAATGTTGCAAGAATCTGTTGATGCTCTCTTTGATAACGGCAGACGTGGTCGGGCAATTACCGGCCCAAGTAAGCGGCCTCTTAAATCTTTGTCTGATATGCTCAAGGGCAAAGGTGGCCGTTTCCGCCAGAATTTACTTGGAAAACGTGTCGACTATTCAGGCCGTTCAGTTATTGTCGTTGGTCCTGAACTGAAATTGCACCAATGTGGGTTACCGAAAAAGATGGCTCTAGAGCTGTTTAAGCCTTTTATCTATCAAAAACTCGATGAGCGTGGGTTATCTGGAACGGTTAAAGCTGCCAAGAAGATGGTGGAAAAAGAAAAAGCTGAAGTCTGGGATGTTCTTGAGGAGGTTATTAAAGAGCACCCCGTTATGCTCAACCGTGCTCCAACTCTTCACCGTCTTGGTATTCAGGCATTTGAACCAGTGTTAATTGAAGGTAAAGCTATTCAATTACATCCATTGGTCTGTACTGCTTTCAACGCTGACTTTGACGGTGATCAGATGGCTGTTCATTTGCCCCTTTCAATAGAAAGTCAGATTGAAGCGCGGGTACTGATGATGTCAACGAATAATATTCTTTCCCCGGCAAGTGGAAAGCCGATTATCGTTCCATCTCAGGATATGGTCCTTGGTTTGTATTATATGACTAAAGAGCGTCCATTTGTCTCTGGAACTGGGAAGTTGTTCGCCTCGAGGGATGAGGTGCGCATGGCATACGATGCTGGTATGGCCGATCTTCAAGCGGCTATTAAAGTCCGGATGTCGCCAGTTATGGGAGCTCCAGTAGAGCTTGTAGAAACGACTGTAGGTCGGATTTTGTTGCGTGAGGTTGTTCCTGATTCTATTGATTTTAAACACGTCAATAAGGTTATGGGGAAAAAGCAGGTTGCAGATTTAATAGATATTAGTTTCCGCTATGCTGGTAATAAGGAGACAGTCATCCTTGCTGATAAAATTAAGGAGACAGGCTTCCGCTATTCAAGTCTGGCAGGTGTTTCAATCTGTCTGGATGATATGGTTATCCCAGAAACCAAGGGGGCACGGATTAAGGTATCTGCTGATGAAGTCAAAGACATCCAGCAGCAATACACCGAGGGTCTGATAACTGATGGTGAGCGCTATAACAAAGTTATCGACATCTGGGCCAAATGTACTGAAGATATTGCGGGTACAATGCTTGGCAATATTGCCGTAGAAAAAATAACGTCCGCTGATGGCAAAGAAGTCGAGGTCTCATCCTTTAATGCGATTCATATGATGGCCGATTCAGGGGCGCGGGGTAGTGCTCAACAGATTCGCCAGTTGGCTGGTATGCGTGGTTTGATGGCTAAGCCAGATGGCTCCATTATTGAAACCCCAATTACTGCAAACTTCCGCGAGGGACTGACAGTTCTGCAGTATTTTATTTCGACTCACGGTGCTCGTAAGGGCTTGGCCGATACCGCACTTAAGACAGCGAACTCAGGTTACCTGACTCGACGCCTTGTTGATGTTGCTCAGGATGCCATCATTATCGAGCAGGATTGTGACACTCTGGATGGAATTGAAGTCTCAACTTTGACCGAAGGTGGAGAAATTATCGAGCGCCTAGGTGATCGAATCCTCGGCCGGGTTGCTTTGGATGATATTGTCGATCCCGTGACTGACAAGCTTTTGGTTGAGGCGAATCAGCTGATTGATGAGGAGCTTGTGGCGGTCATTGAGGAAGCTGGGATCGAAAGAGTTAAGATCCGCTCGGTATTGACCTGTAACAGCAAGCGTGGTATCTGCGCTTACTGTTATGGTCGTGACCTTGGCCGAGGGCACCTGGTTAACCTTGGGGAGGCTGTAGGTGTTATCGCAGCACAGTCAATCGGTGAACCGGGAACGCAGTTAACAATGCGGACCTTTCACATTGGTGGTACAGCGTCAAGACGTGCTGAGCAAACAGCACTTGAGGCGCGCTTCGATGGCTCTCTCAAGTTTATAAATTTAACTACAGTTAATGATAATAAAAACTTCCCTGTGGTCATGAATCGCAAAGGTGAAATCGCGGTTGTTGACGATACGGGCCGGGAACGTGAGCGCTATGGTGTGGTTTATGGGGCGCGACTAAATGTTCAGGATGGCGGGAAAGTTAAGACTGGCGATATTTTAGCCGAATGGGACCCCTATACTGTTCCTATTATCACCGAGGTTGGTGGTATTGTCCATTATGGCGATATCGCTGAAGGCATTACCATGGAAGAGCAGGTTGACGAAGTCACCGGCTTGTCACGCAAGGTAGTTACTGAAGCAAAATCTGCGGATAAGAGACCGCGGATCACCCTGAAAGGTGAAGATGGTAAGACGGTTAAATTGCCTAACGGCACCCAGGCACGCTACATGCTGCCAATTGGAGCAAATATCTCCGTAGAAGAGGGAGCTGTTCTCCATGCTGGTTCAATTTTGGCTAAAATTCCGCGTGAGACTACCAAGACGAAAGATATTACCGGTGGTTTGCCTCGGGTCGCTGAACTGTTTGAAGCCCGTAAGCCGAAAGAGCTTGCAGTCATTTCTGAAATTGACGGTGTTGTCTCCTACGGCAAAGATTCCAAGGGGAAGCGGAAGATTATTGTGACGCCTGACGTTGGAGATACTGCTGAATACCTGATACCAAAGGGCAAGCATATCTCTGTCCACGAAGGGGACGTTATCCATGCTGGCGAAGAACTTGTTGATGGATCGAGTAATCCACACGACATTCTACGCGTTCTAGGTAGCAAAGAACTTTCAAAATATTTGGTTGATGAGGTCCAAGAGGTCTATCGTCTGCAGGGTGTTAAGATTAACGATAAACATATTGAAACAATCGTGCGGCAAATGTTGCGCAAAGTACAAATCAATGATGTCGGTGATACAAACTTCCTGATTGATGATCAGATTGACCGTTGGGTTTTTGAGGCAGAGAATGATCGAGTATTGGCTGAAGATGGTCAACCCGCTATCGGTGAGACGATCATGCTGGGGATAACCAAAGCGTCTCTCTCAACGGAGTCATTTATTTCTGCAGCTTCTTTCCAGGAAACAACCAAAGTACTGACTCAGGCGTCGATTCAGGGAAAGACCGATTCGCTGCGTGGCCTCAAGGAAAACGTTATTATGGGACGGTTGATACCAGCAGGAACAGGGGTTGGTAAATACCGTTCTGCTGAGTTGATGCTTCCGGAACCGGAAATTAAACTTGAAGCCCCCATTGTGATTGATGAATCTGATACTGAGGCATATGAGGAAATAGAGTAGTGCTTCAGGAGCAATGAACAGCATGTTTATTTGCTCAATAGAGACTAATGTTTAAGCGATAAAAAAGAACTTGACAAAGGTATGGTCGATTGATAATCTCTGCGGGTTTTTCCCCAAGGAAAAGTCAGTACGAATCGACTGAAACAATGATAAAGATTTTGGAGAATCTAGATGCCAACAATTAACCAATTGATCCGCAATGGGCGCAAAAAAAAGGTCGTTAAGTCAACTGCACCTGCGCTTAAGTCTTGTCCGCAGAGACGTGGAGTTTGTACGCGTGTTTATACAACGACTCCAAAGAAACCAAACTCTGCGTTGCGGAAAGTTGCTCGTGTTCGTCTAACGAACGGAATTGTCGTGACCTCCTATATTCCAGGTGTAGGTCACAACTTGCAGGAACACTCCGTTGTTTTGATTCGTGGTGGCCGGGTTAAGGATTTGCCGGGTGTGCGATATCATATCGTGCGCGGCACCCTTGATCTTGCAGGTGTTAAAGATCGTAAGCAAGCACGTTCTAAATATGGTGCAAAGCGCCCTAAGTAATTTTATAGTCTGAGAAAGAGGACATTATGCCAAGGAGAAGAGAGGTCCCTAAGCGGATCATTCTGCCCGATCCGAAGTACGGGGATCAGCTGGTAGCCAAGTTTGTGAACAATGTCATGGTTGACGGTAAAAAAAGTACAGCAGAGCAAATTGTTTATGGTGCTTTTGATTTGGTTGCTGAGCGGTCTGGTAACGATCCGCTAGAAATATTCAAAGCGGCTATGGAGAATGTCCGTCCTGTTTTGGAGGTTAAGTCGCGCCGTGTAGGTGGCTCAACTTATCAGGTTCCAATTGAGGTTAGTCCTTCCCGCCGTACAGCTTTGGCAATGCGCTGGATTGCAACTTATGCTAAGGCGCGTAGTGAAAAAACGATGCGCGAGCGGCTCGCAGGGGAATTTCTTGATGCAGCTAACAATCGTGGCACTGCAGTCAAGAAGCGTGAAGATACTCATAAAATGGCAGAAGCAAATAAGGCTTTCGCCCATTATCGCTGGTAGATCAGTCGTTTAGTTTAGGAGTAGTTTGTGGCTCGTAAAGTTTCATTAGATAAGACTCGCAATATCGGCATTATGGCACACATTGATGCTGGTAAGACGACGACGACTGAGCGTATTCTCTATTATACGGGGGTCTCGCATAAAATCGGTGAAGTCCATGATGGTGCTGCAACCATGGATTGGATGGAGCAAGAGCAGGAGCGTGGTATTACGATTACCTCGGCTGCAACCACGTGCTTTTGGCGGGATCATCGGGTTAATATTATTGATACTCCTGGCCATGTTGACTTTACCATTGAGGTTGAACGTTCTTTGAAGGTTCTTGATGGTGCTGTGGCAGTTTTTTGTTCTGTTGGTGGAGTGGAGCCGCAATCAGAAACTGTCTGGCGTCAGGCTGATAAGTATGGCGTTCCAAGGATAGCATTTATCAATAAGATGGATCGCACAGGTGCAGATTTCAAACATGGCGTAGACATGATTCGTGATCGCCTTGGTGCAAATCCGTTGCCGCTTCAACTTCCGATCGGTGCCGAAGAGGATTTCCGCGGTTTGGTTGATCTTGTGACTATGCAAGCCATTGTCTGGGATGACGAGTCAATGGGTGCAAAATTCGAGATTATCGATATCCCAGCCGATATGGTTGATGATGTCGAGGCTGCTCGCGAAACGTTGCTGGAAGAAATTTCTTCGAATGATGATGTATTAATGGAGAAATATCTTGGCGGTGAAGAGTTGACGCTTGATGAAATCAAATCTGCTATACGTAAGGGAACTCATAATATCGATTTTTGTCCGGTACTCTGTGGTAGCGCTTTCAAAAATAAAGGTGTTCAAACTTTACTTGATGCAGTAATAGACTATATGCCTTCACCTCTTGATGTTGAGCCGATTAAAGGCGTCCATCCAGATAGTGGCGAGGAGCTTGTCCGGCCAGCTGATGATGATGCCCCTTTCGCTGCTTTGGCGTTTAAGATTATGACTGATCCCTTTGTTGGTCAGTTGAGCTTTTTCCGTGTCTATTCTGGGGTGGCTGAATCAGGTACAACTGTCCTGAACTCCACGAAGGGGAGGAAAGAGCGTTTTGGTCGTCTGCTCAAAATGCATGCAAACAAGCGTGAAGAAATTAAGCAGGTTTACTCTGGTGATATTGCTGCTGCGGTCGGTTTGAAAAGCTCAACAACTGGAGATACTCTTTGCGACATCCAGAATCCGTCTCTTTTGGAGACGATGGACTTTCCTGAGCCTGTTATCCATCTTTCTGTTGAGCCGAAAACTAAGGCTGACCAGGAGAAGATGGGTGTTGCACTTGGCAAGCTTTTGTCTGAAGATCCTTCTCTGGGTGTCAGAACTGACGAGGAAACTGGTCAAACTATTCTGTCGGGTATGGGTGAATTGCACCTGGAAGTTATTGTTGACAGAATGAAGCGTGAATTCAAGGTTGAATGTAATGTTGGTGCACCTCAGGTTGCTTACCGCGAATCCATTACTAAGACTGTAGAAGTTCAGGGTAAGTTTGTCCGCCAGTCAGGTGGTCGTGGTCAGTATGGAGACTGCTGGCTTAAGCTGGAACCTGGTGAAGCTGGTAAGGGCTTTGAGTTTGTCGACGCTATTAAAGGCGGTGTTATTCCGCGTGAGTATATCCCCGCGGTCGGTAAGGGTGCCGAAGAGGCAGCTCAGAATGGTGTCTTGGCTGGATTCCCTATCGTTGATGTCAAGGTTACTGTATACGACGGATCATACCATGACGTTGACTCTAACGAGATGGCATTTAAGATTGCTGGCTCTATGGGTTTTAAGGAAGGCGCAAAGAAGGCTGCTCCCTCCTTGTTGGAACCAATCATGGCTGTGGAGGTTGTTGTCCCTGAAGAATACATGGGTGATGTTATCGGGGATTTGAACAGTCGACGTGGACGTATTATGGGTATGAATGCTCGTGGTGGTGCTCAGGTTGTTGAGTCTCATGTTCCTCTGTCGAGTATGTTTGGTTATGCGACTGATTTGCGTAGCGCAACACAAGGTCGTGCTACTTATTCAATGGTATTTGATCATTATGATCAGGCACCAAAAGCTATTAGTGAAGAAATTATCGCCAAGGTCAATGGTTAGGCCGAGGATAGGAGCTAAATATGTCCAAGGAAAAGTACGAAAGGACAAAGCCGCACGTCAATATTGGCACCATCGGTCACGTTGACCACGGTAAGACGACATTGACTGCAGCAATTACCAGTGTTCTCGCTGCAAAGATGGGCCATGGCGAGATTAAGGCATTTGATCAGATCGACAATGCACCAGAAGAGCGCGAGCGCGGTATCACTATCGCCACCGCTCACGTCGAATATGAAACAGAGAATCGTCACTATGCCCACGTTGACTGCCCCGGCCATGCCGACTACGTCAAGAACATGATTACTGGAGCCGCCCAGATGGACGGCGCTATTCTGGTTGTCTCTGCAGCTGACGGTCCAATGCCCCAGACCCGTGAGCATATCCTGCTTGCCCGTCAGGTTGGTGTCCCTGCCATGGTTGTGTTTTTGAATAAGTCCGACATGGTTGACGACGAAGAACTGCTTGAGTTGGTCGAGATGGAAATTCGTGAGCTGCTCTCCAGCTACGACTTCCCAGGCGATGACATCCCTGTGATTGCCGGTTCCGCCCTTGCAGCTCTTGAAGGTCGCGATGATGAAATTGGCAAGGATAAAGTTCTCGAGCTTATGGATGCTGTTGATAGCTACATCCCTGAGCCAGAGCGTGCAGTTGATCGCCCCTTCCTGATGCCAGTCGAAGATGTCTTCTCCATCTCCGGTCGTGGAACTGTTGCTACCGGTCGTGTAGAGCGCGGTATCATCAAGGTTCAGGAAGAAGTTGAGATCGTCGGTATGAAGCCGACCGCCAAGACAGTTGTTACCGGTGTTGAGATGTTCCGTAAGCTGCTTGATCAAGGTCAGGCTGGCGATAACTGCGGTATTCTTCTCCGTGGTGTCAAGCGTGATGATATTGAGCGTGGCCAGGTTCTTGCCAAGCCCGGTAGCATCACACCACATACCAAGTTCAAGGCCGAAGCCTATATCTTGACCAAAGAAGAGGGTGGACGTCATACCCCATTCTTCAAGGGCTATCGTCCACAGTTTTACTTCCGTACCACAGACGTGACCGGAATTGTTGAGCTGCCAGAAGGCGTTGAGATGGTTATGCCTGGTGACAACATTGCGATGACCGCAGAATTGATCACCCCGATAGCTATGGATAAAGAACTGCGCTTTGCAATCCGCGAAGGTGGCCGAACAGTTGGCGCCGGTGTGGTTAGTGAAGTTATCGAGTAATA
>JAZBPC010000086.1:0-17900 GCA_036351455.1 Desulfuromusa sp. | reverse complement strand
TAGTGTTCGGCGACCATAATCTGCCAGGAGTCTTCATCAATATAGAAAACCCGCTTTTTATACAGATGGCGAGCTCCTTCACGCAAGGTGGCTTCAACAACCCAGACGCGATGCAGCTCATAACGAAGATAATCAGGATTAACATGCAATGGAGTCAGGATGTCTTTGTACTTCAATTTGTCGCTGTGGAGAAGATAATTATTGTAAGGGATATACATCTCTTTTTTGCCGATCAGCTTCCAGTCGTAACGATCAGGAGCACCATTGAACATGTCAAACTGATCAGAAGTCCGTAAACTGTCTGCCGCTGTTCCCGGGTTATCGTAAGCAACATTTGGTGCTCGGCGCACCCGGCGTTGACCAGGATTGTAGACCCAGGCAGCACGTGGTTCCGTGACCTGGTTCATGGTTTCGTGAACCAGCAGGACATTTCCTGCCAACCGTGCCGGAGCGGTCACTTCTTGCCGTAACAGGAGGATCCGATTTTTGAGTTTCTCTATTGTCATGTCTGCCTGGGAATAAATCAAACTGAATTCATCTTCAAATTGAACCAGGGTATAACCACCGCCGCGAGTCATGGGTGCCTGGGCAATTTTACGTGAGGCAGCATCACCACGATAGCGAAGCATGTGGTTCCAGAGAACTTCAATCCCGGTTTTCGGGATTGGAAAAGGGATTCCGTTGACAGTACCGGTCACCCCATCGCCGCCGTTAATCAGCTCAGCAGTCTGGGATACCTTTTTCGTCATGTCGTAAATGCGTTGCGGGGAAGAAGCGCTACGATGAGTTGGATAGATATTCATCTTGAAACTATCGTAGGCTTTAAGCAGCTCCTGATGGCCTGCGGTTAATTTATCCTTGTATTGTTCCATATTGGCAGCATTAATCGTGACCAGAACTTTGTCGTCAGCATAGGGGTCCGGATGGTGCATTCCCTTGGTGTACCCGGCTGGAGGTGTCGTGATGCCACCGTCCCAGGCAGGAATGGAGCCATCTGAATTGCCGGACATGTCAGCGCCAATCGGAGTCAGGTCTTTGCCTAAGCGCGCGGCTTCATCAGCAGAAATGGCGGAAAAAGATTGCCCTGCCAAAGCAGTGACCAGTAAGAGGGCAAAAGCCCCGGCTAATGCGTTTTTCAGCATAATATTTACTCCCTGTATCATTTAGAATGAATATTTGATGTTAAAGGCCAAGAAGTCACGATCATTGATCAGATTGTATCGGCCTGCACCGAAATAGTCAGTGTAGCTCAAATCAGCAGTCCATTGGTTCAAATAATTGGCACCAAGACCCAAGGTGACAGCTCGACGATCTTCGACAAAGTTTCCTCCGGGTCCGGGAGAATTGCCACTGACATCATGTGCCCAGGCTACCCGTGGTGACAGGGTTACTGCACCAATGGCATTATTGAAATCCAACTTGGCAACCATGCGATATCCCCAAGAGTTGGCATCGGCAAAAGCATCGGCTGGTTCAATTGGCTTAGTCTCAAGGTATGGGTTGGTACCACTTGCATTATGTGCAATATCTCCCAACGGGAGTCCTAGGTCGGTTATCGTATCATTGCCGCCAACGTAGGTTGCTGGACCATTAAAGCGCAACTCGTCCTTGCTGGGCATATTATGGACGTGAGTCAAACCAATTTCACCGACAAGAACAAACTGATCGGCACCGAAAGTCGGACCAAAGACTTTAGTTGCCGTCATCTGAACCTGACTGACATCCATTTCCCTGTAACCATGAATTGTCTCTTCGAATTCGTATCCACCTAGTTGGTTTTTGGAAAAAACTTCCACGGGACCGTAACCGAGATACGGATCAAGTGGTGAGTAGGCTGCATATATAAGTTCAATATCATCAACCTGAAGCGGCATATCCTGCCGGTAAGACCACTCCCCTTGCAACGCAATCCCGGTACCAGTTAGCAGGGTGTTGAAACTAACCCCATACAGCTTAATATCTTCCGGATACTCGGTAAAGTAACTTGCTGAGGCAGCGTAGTCACCGCCGGCAAGCCCTGCAAGAGTACCGGTGTTTGCGCTGATAATCGGTACACGGCTGTGGTATTTCATAAAGTAGAAACCAAACTCGGTATCGTTCAGGTTCGGAGCATAGACCCTCATTGCCAAACCATACTGGCCATCGTCGTCAGCCTCAACGGTCTTGGCGCGGGGAACAGCAGGGCCAAAAGAGGCGGCCATCGAGCCTCCTGAACCTATCGCTGTACTGTCGGGAACTTCGCCCCAACCCATCATCAGCTTATCACCACCTTCACCGACAAAATCATTCGTGCTCCAGTAGGAGCCAGGCGGATCAATCTCAGTTTCTTGCCACTCGTACTGATAGAAAGCTTCAAAACTGATATTGTCAGTTGGAGATATTGATGCCGAGACAATCCCAACCGGTATTAAAGCTTCTTTCAACTCAGCTCCGGGAACCCGAAACTTACTGACATCAATCGGATTGATTGCATTGATACTGTTCTGAATAAAGGTGCTTTCACCCCAACTGATAACCTGATTTCCGACTCGAATTTGAGCGGGCATTGCTGCGACATTGAAATCCCAAGTGATATAGGCATCCAGAAGATCAATATCTGTTCCGACCATATCAAGTGCATCGTCAGTTAGTGGTGTTCTAGCACGATCTCCATCATTGTTTTCAAAATCGTAAAAGGCCGTGCCGCGAACAAAGAGTCCAAAATTTTTGTACTGCATAGCCAGATCACTGGTAATTTTTGCAGTGTTGCTAATCAGATCACCCTTGTCATAGTTGAGGTTACCGTCATCCCCATTAACAGAGAAAGCATTGCCGTCATTACTCAGACCAACAATGTCAGGATCTTGATCTTCCATCCGCCAGGCAAGACCATAGGATAGGGTAGAGTCAAAACTACCCGTTAGATCACCCGATCCAAACTGAAAGGCAAAGGCTGGAGCAGTAAAGGTGGCAGCCAATACCAGAGCCAGCAGGGTCAGACAAGTGCTTCGCACACTTAATCCAGAAACTTTTTTCTTCATTTTGATCTTCATGTGTCCTCCTTGGAGCGCGTGATTGAATCAATAGCCATCAATAAGCAACCCACCGCGACGGTATTGCATAATTAAAAATAACAGGAATCAGTAATTTTTAAATATGAATATCCGTTTGAAGAATTGCAGATTACCTGCCGATACTAGCTCCGAGTTGCTTTGTTCGCAAGAATAAAAAGGTGTTTTGCATCACCATAAATAAGTATTTTTCTTATATCCGAAACTTTAGTCCCGCAATTCAATGAAGAATAAGGCACAATTGAGTTAATCTCGATGCGTCACATCTTTTTTACCGTACCTTTACGCGAAGGTCAATCAACTTTTATAACGTTGTTAGATTTTCTCTAAGAAACTTGAAGTGCGAAGATTTTTTATAAACAGCCTATTCTTTTTGCGAGTAGCGTATCTATGATATACAATGTCTTGTTACTGAATATCGATATTCCTTTCAACAATTTCTTTCGAGGGAGTCAGAAATCACCATGAATCATACAAAATCAGAAGAACTGTTCATTCAGGCAAAAGCTATTATTCCCGGTGGCGTTAACAGCCCAGTTCGCGCTTTCAAGTCAGCAGGCTGTAACCCTATTTTTATTGATAAAGCTGCTGGAAGTAAAATTTATGATGTCGATGGCAATGAATACATTGACTATGTGGGTTCCTGGGGGCCAATGATATTGGGACACTGCCATCCTAAAGTTGTTGAAGCCATTCAAAAAACAGCTGTAAGTGGCGCTTCATTCGGGGCTCCAACTTCTCTTGAAACTGAATTAGCCGAGATGGTCACTCAAGCTTATCCTAATATTGAAAAAATCCGCATGGTGTCTTCGGGAACCGAAGCGACAATGAGTGCAATCCGACTGGCGCGTGGTTACACCGGACGGGACAAGATCCTTAAATTTGATGGCTGTTACCATGGTCATGCTGATTCGCTGTTGGTGAAAGCTGGGAGTGGTCTGGCAACGTTTGGGGTGCCGACTTCACCGGGTGTGCCAGCCGATTTTGCCAAGTACACTTTAACGGCAAACTACAATGATCTTGAGGATGTTAAAACCATAGTTGCTGCTAACAAAGGGGAGATCGCCTGTATCATTCTTGAAGCAATTGCTGGAAATATGGGGTGTGTTCCGCCTGTTGCCGGTTTCCTTCAGGGATTACGTGACCTTTGTAATGCAGAGGGAATCATATTGATCATTGATGAAGTGATGACAGGTTTCCGGGTCGCTTATGGTGGAGCGCAAGAACGCTATGGTGTCCGTGGAGATCTGGTAACGCTGGGTAAAATTATTGGTGGTGGACTTCCGGTTGGAGCTTTTGGCGGTAAAAGTGAAATCATGGATTATCTATCGCCAGAAGGTGGGGTATATCAAGCCGGGACGCTCTCAGGAAATCCGCTAGCGATGAGCGCCGGAATCGCGACCCTGAAACTTATTCAAGAAGAGGGCTTTTACCAACAGCTTGAAGAAAAGAGCGCTTATCTGGAGAAAGGAATCCTGCAGGTTGCTGGGAACAGTTCAGTTGCTACTTGCTGGCAGCGGGTTGGTGGCATGTTCTGCACCTTCTTTCAAGATGGTCCCGTTAATAACTTTGCCGATGCTCTCAAAAGTGATACGGAAGCATTCGGTCGTTTTTTCCGCAGCATGCTTGATCAAGGAATAAACTTGGCACCAGCGCAATTTGAAGCTGGCTTTATGAGCATTGCTCATTCAAAAGAAGATTTGGATAAAACGATTACAGCAGTAGAAAAGGCTTTGGCTGCTGTTTGAGTTTGAAATGGAATGAATTTTAACGGAGAGGTGGAGAGAGAGGCAGATAACGCAGAGAAAATCTTTTTGTTTTTGACTTAGGAACCTCAAAAAGGTTGCTTCCCTCCGCGTTTCTCTGCACCTCTCCGTCTCTCCGTTAACTTCTTTGACTTGTTTCGGGATTTTATACGTTTTCCGACTTTATCATTTCCGCCGTCGTAACTGATATTTCCGTACCGCAGCATTATGTTCAGCGAGAGTTTTCGAGAACTGATGTCCCCCATCGCCGCGGGCAACAAAGTAAAGATATTTCGTCGTTGCAGGGTGGGCCGCAGATTCAAGAGCAGCCAGGCCCGGGCTGGCAATCGGTCCCGGTGGCAGACCCCTGATCAGATAGGTGTTATAGGGGGTTGAGGTTGTCAGGTGTTTGCGGGTGATATTGCCATCAAAATCTTTGATCCCATAAATCACTGTGGGGTCAGTCTGCAACGGTATATTACGTTTAAGCCGGTTGTGGAAAACTGAAGAAATCACAGGCATTTCTGCAACGATCCCGGTTTCTTTTTCAATGATTGACGCCAAGGTGACCCATTGATGCAAATTCAAACCAATTTTTTTCGCATCATCCTTGAGCTTTGAATCCGCATGAAAACGAAACTGGGAAACCATCATCGACAATAATGCTTTCTCATCAATTCCTGGGGCAAACAAATAGGTTTCAGGAAACAGGTAGCCTTCCAGACTGTCTGCTTCAATTCCTAAAGAATGAATAAAATCCACATCAGATGCCAGTCCCAATAATCTTTCTTTGTCGCCGAACCCTTTTTCTACGATTCTTGCGATAATCTGCTGCAGGGTAAAACCTTCAGGAACAGTCAAGCTGACTTTCTCAACATCACCTTGAATCAGGCGGTTAAGGACGTCACCTGGGGATGCAGGATCCTTGAATTGATAGTGACCAGCCTGAATCTTACCACTCTGGTTGTTCCAGCGTGCCAACAGCTTTACAGCCACGGCGCTACGGATAACCCCTGCATCTTGCAAATTCAGGGCAACTTTGCTTAACCCTGTGCCGGGTTGAATCTCCAGCTGAACAGGTTTTTCAGGCGTCTGTGGGCTGAAAAGAAGAGCGTAAGATATAAAGGCGATGACGGGGATAAGGAGAATGAAGAGGCTGATAAACCACAAAAAATATTTACGCATGATTTCTGTCAGACCTTGAACTTGCTCTCGGTTCCATTGCGCAATCGTTCAATGTTGGCCCGATGTCGCCAGATGACAATACCAGCAATGGTCAGTGTGACAGCAAAGAGGGGCAAAGAACGTTCAAAGAAAAGAACCAGAAACGGAATTGCTGCCGCAGCTGAAATTGATGCCAGTGAGATAAAGCGCCATCTCCAGAGGACCAATGCGAAAACAACGAAGACACAAAGAACCGAAAGCGGTGATAAAATCAGAAAGAGACCCAGTGCCGTGGCAACCCCTTTACCCCCTTTAAATCCCAGGTAAACAGGATAGCAATGGCCAATAAACGCTGCTAAGGCAACGAACGCAACTCCTCCTGTAGAAAGATGAAAACCTTGTTGCGCAATCAGCAGAGGAATCACCCCTTTTAAACAATCTCCAACCAGAGTGATAATTCCCAGTTTTCGGCCAGCCACTCGATAAACATTGGTTGCGCCTATATTGCCACTACCTGCATTGCGGATATCTTCTCCCCCCACCAATCGGGTTAAAATGACCCCCGTTGGGATGGCACCAATGAGATAGGCAATAACAAGTAATAAGTAGAGAGTCATCAGGGCTACACTTTTTTCAAAGTAGACTTGCGGTACTCATTGATAGCTCCACGTAAAGCCCCTGCCGCCAGGTTTGAACAATGGTTTTTTTCGCCTGGAAGTCCACCTAAGGCTTTAGTGATAGATTTTTCATCAATTTTCAACGCTTCATCAAGGGTTTTCCCCATAGCCATTTCACTGGCAATAGAAGACGTAGCGATAGCTGCTGCACAACCGTAAATTTTGTATTTGATGTCGACGATCTTGTCTTTTTTGATTTTTAGAGACAGTAGCAGGGTGTCCCCACAACTTGGATCTCCGACCTGAATAATAGCAGTGGGCTCTTCAATGATCCCAATGTTGCGCGGGTTTTTGAAATGGTCCATGACTGTTTCTGTGTACAATGTTCACTCCCTCTTTTCTCCGAATAAAGTTAATACCGATAGCTAAGCAGTGTACAGCTGCTTAAAGGTTGAGGGCAAATGTAAATTGTGACAAACGCAAAAAAGCAGCCATCAATGGCTGCTTTACAAGCTGGAACTTAATATTCTAAGGGATCTTGGGAGTGAGTGTTACTGTGCACCCCAACGGGAGATAAGATGGAACTTCTCATCAGCTTCCAACCAGTCGGCATTGATTATCCGTCCTTCACCTTCCCAGTGTCCTAAAATCAAAAGTCCAAGAATAATTGCCCCGAACGCAGCTAAAAAAAAGTAAGTCATAACTATTTCCTTCCCAGAGGTAAGACAAAACATGTTGTCGTGGGTTGCATACTAAAGGAAACAAATGTATAAGTGTAATCATTCATTTTTAGCTATAGGATAAGTTATAGTTATGCTACCAGATTTTAATCGTCTCAAGGTTTTTTAT
Source organism: Desulfuromusa sp. (assembly GCA_036351455.1). Taxonomy (GTDB): domain Bacteria; phylum Desulfobacterota; class Desulfuromonadia; order Desulfuromonadales; family Geopsychrobacteraceae; genus Desulfuromusa. Next base: position 10,475 of record JAZBPC010000086.1, on the reverse strand, counting down.
CATATCTACAGGTTAAACAGCATTGTGAGTGCTGCAAATAAGCTGCATTTGTCTCAACCTGCGATCAGTCAGCAACTACAGAAGCTGGAAGCGGAGTTGAAGGTTCCACTGTTTACCCGTTTACACAAAAAACTGGTGCCAACGGCAGCGGGGGAACGATTATTCACGCTGGTAGAACCTTTTGTTGACAAGTTACAAGATGAGATTGCCTTTATCCGCCAACCCTTGGATCGACCTGCCGGTACCTTGCGTATTGGTGCTCCCAGAGAATTTGGCAAGGAATATTTGCCCCGCTTTTGCGATGAGTTTCGTCGGCTCTATCCAGATGTGATGTTCAAGTTGAAATTTAAAGAATCGATCCCGTTGTTGACCATGATACGGGAGGGCGTCCTTGATTATGCGCTGGTCGATGTCTATTTTAAGCAGGGTGAACTGCCGGGTTTCCCGGATATTTTCAGTATTGATCCAGTGCTTAAGGAAGAAATGGTTCTTGTCTGTTCGCAAGAATATTACAGGAAAGAAATTGCCGGAGATCATTCGTATAAAAACCTTCTGGACAAAGAATTTATTACCGATGAGGATGACCCCTCAATTTTGACTCTGTGGTTCAAACATCATTTCCGTAAAATTCCCGAGAACCTTAATGTCGTGATGACCCTTGATAGTCATGAAGCTTTGATTTCAGGGCTCAAATTGGGAATGGGACTGGGCGTAGCGACAGCTCACCTGATCTGGGAAGAAATTCAACGTGGCGAGGTCGTGCCAATAGCAACTGCACAAGAAGATATGGTCAACATGATTTCACTCGTGCAGTTACAGGATAAAGTTCCAACATTGACCGAAAAAACTTTTCGGGATTTTATGATGGCAGGTATGCAAAAAACTGAGGTCCTGGAACGGTTTCAATGTATCAGCAGTAAATAGTGACCAGAACTTGGAGAAACACATGCCTCTTCCAACGATACACCTTGATTTTTGTAGCGAACCTGTTGATTTACACTGCCCGGTCTGTGGCCAGATTATCTTTTCATCAGGAGTTCAGAAGGGAAGTTGTTCACACCTGATTTTTCTGGGAGATTCAGCAGCCGAAAGCTGGTCATGGGTTCAGGAACAATACACTCAGGAATTTAATCAGATTCTGCAGAAGCAATATTCTGAAGCATGTAAGAATGGTTTTTTTGGTTCATGGGATGACTATATTGATGCTGCTCGAGTGGATAAGTGTGCCACCATTGCTGCAGAGATGATCTCCCGGAAATCAGCTTTCATGTTATCCATCTCAACTTCTGATATTGGTTGTGGAGGGATGCTCAATGGAACCATCTATGCCATTTTTGATTATATGATTGAAAAACGCAGATTAATATCAAATGAGTCAATTCTTGGAACTGATAAATAGGCCCTAAAGCAAAAACAGCTATATTCAATGCCACCTATGATTCTATTTTCAGCACTATTCACGAACAAACATGATAATATAAAAAATTAAGAAACTCTTTTTTTGGCTGGCTATGTCTATTGATTACTTCCACATAATCTCTGCCCTTGCTGTGATTTTGATTGCAGCGCTGATCGGTGGCCGAGTTGCGGCTTTCTTTCGCATTCCACGGGTCACCGGGTATCTGCTGGCAGGGTTGTTTGTAGGACCTTCGTTTGCAGAACTTCTTCATCTTCCCCAGCTTATACCTTATCCTGCCCTGGAAGAATTACGACTGATCTCAGACGTCGCTTTAGCGTTAATATTGATGAATATCGGTGGCCAGCTACGTACCGAGAACCTGCGTCGCTGGAAACAACGCATTGTCAAATTTTCATTGGCTGAAACCCTTCTTACCGGACTGTTGGTCGGAGGGGCCATTTTTATTGTTAACGAATTCATCGTGCAACATGCTGTGTCTGGTTTAAGCCTAGCAAAAACATCCTTGCTGTTTGGCGTCTTTACCGGAGCAATCAGTATTGCTACGGCCCCTGCTGCAACTTTGATGGTGATTCGCGAATATGAAGCCGAGGGTCCAATTACCCGATTAGTATTGACGCTGGTCAGCTTGAATAACCTGTTTTCAGTGTTTGCCTTTTCGATAGCAGTACAGTTATTGGTTTCTCCTGGAGGTGGAATAGTTTCAATCGGCTATCAACTGTGTGTTCCATTGCTCCTTGGCGGTGGCGCTGGTTTTGTTATGTCGATCTGGGCACAACGAATGGAACTGCCCAGCGAGCATAAAATTTTGTTGCTTGGTGGAGTCACCTCAGTAGCTGTTGTCAGCCGTCTTCTTGGTTTGGAACCGCTGCTTTCCTGTATGGCATTAGGAATGATTCTGGCCGATAGCTCTCCACGCTGGAATCGGTTAGTCAAAGCCCTCAATGAAGTCGACTATCCTTTGTATGTCGTCTTTTTTGTTCTTGCTGGAGCCAACCTACATATTGCCACTCTGGGGCATATTGGTTTGTTGGGCGTCACCTATGTGCTTGCCAGAACGATTGCGAAACTTGCGGGTGCCTCTCTGGGGGCGCGTTTGGGGGGGTTTGGTCAGCGTGAACAAAAATGGGTTGGAATGACCTTATTGGCGCAGGCGGGAATGGCTATCGGACTTGCGGCAACTCTATCCAAGCAGTGGCCAGAGGGGGGCAAGCTGGTTGAAACAATAGTCCTGGGTTCCGTTGTCATCTTCGAATTAATCGGACCGTTGGCTGTGCGCTGTGGGTTGGTAAAAGCAGGGGAAGTCCCATTACTGTCATTATTACGGAAGCGGGCTCCCCAAAGTGGTATGGAAGGGCTTCACAGCATTGCTAACCATTTTCGGAGTAATCTGGGTCTTCCGGCCGGGCATAACCTGGATAACCCTGGCGACATTCTGGTGCGTCATGTGATGCGCCTTAATGTTGAGACTATTCATCATGGAACGGGGTTTCAAGAGTTGCTGAATGTTATTGCCCACAGTCGTTATGACCGTTTTCCCGTTGTTGACGATGATCAGAACTTTATTGGTATCATCAACTATACAGAAATTCGCAATCTGTTGTTTGATCAGTCCCTTTCAGACCTTCTTGTTGCCCGCGATCTGGTTTCTTCTGCACATCATTCAATTCCACCAGAAACCCCGCTTCGCGTCGCGTTAAAAACATTCCAGAAAAAACGTAATATCAGTTATTTTCCGGTTATTGATCCGGAGGAACCTAAAAAACTGCTTGGCATTCTCAGTCAGAATGATGTTCTTGCTGCATTCAGGCGGATGGATTTGGAAGAATAAACCTAAAAAAGGCTTTTGGGACCACGGAAAACACGAAAAGACACAAAAAATTAAACCATCAAAGCAAAACAGCAATTCACCAAACAGATTACACAATGAAGGTGTATGACTTGCTTTTCTAGGATAAAAACGGGACAGCCCACACTGGCACTGTCCCGTTTTCTTTTTTAATCAGAAAGACTATTTCTCTAAATATTTTTTTGCTGTCGCTGCCTGAGATGAATCGGGATATTCAGCAATCACTTTTTGCATTGTTGTTCTTGCATTTTCACCATCCCCAAGGGCATTAAAAGCCAATGCCTGCTTCAGCATTGCAGCCGCAGCTTTGGGGTGAGAAGAATGTTTACTGATAACATCCTGAAACTGCAGAATTGCCGATTCGTACTGCTTTTCACCATAATAGGCTTCACCAATCCAGTACAGGGCATTAACGTAGAGTTCGTGTGCTGGATATTTATTTGTAAATTCTTCCAGCATCTTGCGACCAGCGGAAAAATCCATCTGGTTACGAATTGCGTCAAGGGCATTTTGGTAGAGCTGTTCAGCTGTTAACTCTGGCGCCGGTTTCTGTTCTGGAGAGGGGGGCTGTAGCACGGGGGTTTTCTGGTTGGCAACCTGATCCTCCAGTTCAGCAACACGATTTGTCAGTGATGTCAGCTGTAGATTTATATCATCTTTGATCAACTGCATTTCATCGGTCAGTGCCCGGTTATCACGGCCCAGGTCGTCCATGCGACCGTTAACGGATTGAAATTCTACTCGCAGATTATCTACCCCTGCCATCAGTTCGGCTGTTTGACGTTGCACTGTATCCCCACCAGCGATTTCAGATTGAGATGTCTCCACGCTCTGCACTTCTAACTGAGCCAGACGACGTTTCATTTCGGCCAGATCCATTTCCATCCGTAACTGACTCTGACTTGGCGGCACGCACCCAGACAATAAGAATAAACTCAGCAAAATAAAGAAAAGACGCATTGGATTTCCTCCCGGAGATCTGAAACAAAAAGGGCCGCTCACATAAAATGAGCGGCCCGAATCAACTATAAGTACAATTTAACGCTTAACTTTAAAGGCCGCACGGCGATTTTTAGCCCAAGCTTCTTTCGTCCGGGCAGTGTCAATTGGCATTTCTTCTCCGTAGGAGATAATATTCATGCGCTCAGCAGCAACACCAAGGGAAACCAGGTAATTTTTGGTGGCTAAGGCGCGCTTCTCACCCAAAGCCAGGTTGTACTCATCAGAGCCACGCTCATCACAATGCCCTTCGATGAGAACGTTGACTGCTGGAGCTGCTCTCAGCAAACCAGCATTACTGACCAAGGTCGCTTTTGCAGCTTCAGTTAAGACGTACTGGTCAAAGTCAAAATGGATAAGCTCCAAACCTTTAGCAGCAGCCATTTCTGCAGCTCTAGCAACAGCAGCAGCATCGTAAGCAGGTGCCGTTTCGGTCACTTGTTCTTCAACAACGACTACAGGTGCTTCTTGTTGCATTTCAACAACAGGTTGTTCTGTCATTGCAGGCTCTTCAGCAACAGGTTTTTTTGCACAGCCCGAGGCTAGAAGGGTCAAGGCAAAGAGCATCACCACCAAACGGGTAATGGTTGATTTCAACATGATAAAGGACTCCTTTCGCATTAGCGATTCAATTACAGATTAGTATACTACACACATTTAAAACATTATACAGAAGCCGAGCATAAAAACAACATCAGTTTACAAGAAGATAGGTATCACTACCAACTATTTGACCAGGCCGGGTGAGAGTCATTACCCCCACGAGCAGAAATTCTCTTGGCTCCGGTACCATCTGCGCGCATGATCCAGATCGATTTTTCCCCGCCGTTCAAATCAGCAGAATAAGTTAAAAATCGTCCATCTGGGCTCCAGCGTGGATGTTCCTTACTTCCGGCGCCAAAGGTTAATTGTCGCTCGTCGGTTCCATCTTCGCGAATCGTAAAAATATTAAACACTCCGTCATCCATGCGGGCATAAGCAATTCTATCCCCCTTTGGGCTCCAGGCCGGCGTGGCATTATACTTTCCTTCATAGGTGAGTCGGGTGACTTCAAGAGTGCGAATATCGACAATGAAGATATTCGGATTTCCTCGCCGGTCGGAGACGAAAGCAATTTTGTTTCCCTTTGGGCTCCAGGTGGGATCGACATCAATACTATAGTGATTTGTCAGGCGCTTGTGAATTGTTCCATCAGTACCAATTAAGTAGATTTCGGAGTTTTTATCCTTGGAAAGTGTCAAAGCAATTTCACGTCCATCCGGGCTATAACGACCACTAATATTTAATCCCTGCTGTAATGATACCCGGGATTCACGGCCCGTATAGATCTCCTTGCGGTAAAGATCTGGATTGCCCTTGCTGTATGAAGTAAAAATCAACTCTTTTCGGGTGGGAGAAAAATCGGGGTTCAGAACAATAGAGCGATGATTGGTCATGCGGAGTGGCTGATATCCATCAACATCCATCAGATAAAGCTCTTTGTGTCCAGATCGTTTGGAGATATAGGCGATTTTGGTTGAAAATGGACCTTTTTCACCCGTTAAACTTAATAATATCTGGTCTGCAAAGGTATGGGCAATTTTACGAACATCGGTCAACTTACCCATGTAACGTCGTCCAGTTAACAGCCTTTGAGAAATCACATCAAAAAGGCGTAACTCAATGGTCACTTTACCCGCTGTAACACTATATCCCCCTTTGATGAGAGTTTCAGCCCCAAGCATTCGCCATTGGTAAAAGTCAATATCAGTGCTGCGCAGACCCAGTTTTCCCGCATCGCTCAAGAAGGAGGCCGGATCAACCAGATCAAACAACCCGGATAGCTCCAAATCCCCCTGTAGAACCTGCTGAATCTCATCTGCTATTGCTGACGAAGCAGAACCTACCCCCATGGGGATTAAACGGGTCATTGCGAGGGGAATGGTCTGTTCCCCTGGAGCGCTGATTTCGATTCTGGCGGCTAAGGCCGAAGAACTGAGGAAACACAACGCAAAAATAATGAGAAAACCTGTCTTAACGCATTTCATAGACTGTCCAACATATCCTTAAGGTTAAATAAAATTTGAAATTCCATTGACTCCGGAAGAGGCTGATCCAATTGTTGCGACTTGGCGATAGCTCTAATAAGCGATTCATCGAAAGCGCTGTTGCCGGATTTTTTTATGAATTTATAGTGTAGTAATGTTCCCTCTGCACTGTAAAGCATCGTTACCTCTGCTTGCGGATTTCCAACGGCCTGGTACTTGGAAAAACTCCACTGTCGCTGAATAAATTCCTGAACATGAGCAATCGCACTGACACCAGCCTCATCACCCTTACCATCCATCATCCCAACAGGTGCATCAGTGACAGGTGAGGTGATATTGCTACTTTCTGCAAGGGCTGCAGCCTTAAGAGCTTCAATCTTGGCTTTCCTGGCTTCTTCATTTGCTTTGATCTGCTGATTTAAGCGGATTTGTTCCAGGCGTTTTTGCAGCGTATTTTCCTGAGCCTTTGAAACCGCTGGTTTCGGTACGGGCTCGGGTTTCTTTGTTACTGGCTCTGTCTTCGGAACCGGTTTGGGCTTCTCTGGTACAGGTTTTGGCGCAGGCTCCGGAGCTGGTTTCGGTTTGACAGGAACAGGTTTTGGTTTAGCTGCTGGTTTGGGTTTGGGTGTCGGTTTGGGTTTAACCGCAGGTTTCTTCTCTACCGGAGTTGCTTCAGGGCGACCTGCCTGTGGGTTCTTGACGATTTTATTGACCAGGTTAACTCGATAAACCGGGGGTTTTTCGAAAGCCCTCTTAGGAAAAAAAGGAGAGTAGTAAAGTATTGGTATTAGCAGGTGCAGTAACACCGAAATCAGCAACATCTGCTTAAAACCGGGTTCAAACACCGACTGTAGCTGCTGCCAGCGTTGTTTTCGAGGAGATTCCATGGGTAGGCCGTTATTCCTCAGGGAGGCGGGTCACCATTCCAAGTTTTTCTACCCCAGCTTTTTTTACCGCTGCCATCACCTGGACAACCCGACCATAGGGAACTTTCTCATCAGCCTCGAGAAAAACTTCGCGGTCAGGTTTCCCTTTCAACGCTTGTTGAATGACAGGCCCCAGTTTAGATAACTGCTCTATCTTGGCTTTGCCGATTAAAATTTGTCCGTTTCTCTCCAGCGTCACCACGAGTGGTTCTTGCTGGACTGGCAATCCTGGGGCTTCAGCAACTTCAGGTAGGTTAACTTCAACACCCTGATCCAACATCGGAGCTGTGACCATAAAAATAATCAACAGCACCAGCATGACATCAACGAATGGGGTGACATTAATTTGCGAAAGGCTGCTCCGCCGACCACGGGATGAACTTCCAATCTCCATCTAGTTTCCCTGCTCCATCCGACCGACAATATTCAGGAGTTCCTGACTGAAGTTATCCATTTCGCCAATCAGAATATTGACCTTGTTCAGAAAATGGTTATAACCCATAACTGCAGGTATGGCTGCAGCCAAACCGATCGCCGTGGCAATCAGTGCCTCTGAAATCCCTGGGGCGACCACAGCGAGTGAAGCGCTGCCCGTTGTTCCAATGCCATGAAACGCATCCATGATTCCCCAGACTGTTCCGAACAGTCCGATAAAAGGTGCTGTAGAGCCGGTGGTTGCCAGAAAAGTGAGGTACTTTTCCAGGCGCTGTGTTTCCTGGGTTGTCGCACGACGTAATGCTCGACCAACCATTTCGGTGGGATCCATTTTCACAGAGAAATCACCTGCTTCAGTCGGATCGGCAGATTTCTTTTTTAGTTGCAGCATCTCGTGATAACCCTCCCGAAAAAGGTTTGCGATCGGCGAGTTGCTGAACTCTTTAATCCCTTGTCCAACAAGGTCAAAACGTTTTTTTGTCCAGAAGAAATCGAGAAAGCGGTCAGATTCTTTAATCGCTCGCTGAATAACGGAAGCCTTGTAAAAGATGATCGCCCAGGATACGAGTGAAAAATAGAGCAGAATAAGAAGGACCAGTTTGACAACAGGGCCAGCGTTAAATACCAGATCCAGCAAAAGCTTTCTCCTTTTGAAGGGGGGGAAACCCCAAGTGGAATTGACAGTCAGTCAACACAAATATAAACAGTTTAAATTTTATCGACTATTTGATGATGCCTACGGTGAATTATCCGGTAGTCGTCATGGCAAGTCAAGGTGTCAGCCAGATACGACAAGAAACTGTTGAAAATTTGTCAAATAATCCGGGCTGGTTTTACGGCTTTTGTCCGGGGGATTTTACTTCAAAAGATGCGGTTTTCGTAAAAATTTCTGTTTTTGCTTGAAGTTATCCACTTTATCCACAGGGTTATCCACGGATCAGTTGGTGCGCCCCTCAACCATTGCATAGGCAGAGTGGTTGTGGATCGATTCAAAATTCTCGCATTGAATCTTGAACCAACTGATCTTATCGACGGACCGCAACTTTTCTGTAACCGCCCGGACCATATCCTCAACAAACATCGGATTGTCATAAGCCTGTTCAGTGACGGCCTTTTCATCCTCACGTTTCAGAAGCGCGTAAACGGGGCAGCTTGCACATTCTTCCACCCATTGAATCAGGTCTTCTAACCAGATATGTTCGGAGTATCTGATCTGTACGGTGACGATGCTGCGCTGATTATGGGCACCGCGCTCACTGATCTCTTTGGAGCATGGGCATAATGATGTTACGGGTATGCTTGCCTCAAGGATGAAATCGTAATCTTCAGCCTGGGTTCCCAACATCCGGCACTGGTATTCAAGCAAACTTCTTGCCCCGGATATCGGGGCACGTTTTTCAATAAAATAGGGAAAATCGAGTTCCAGATGAGCGCGAGCTGATCCCAGCCGTGATTTCATGGCAGCCAGAATCGTTTCCATATTTTCAACGCTGATACCATCATGATAAAGGTTGAGGACTTCAATAAAGCGGCTCATATGCGTCCCCTTAAAGTGCTCGGGGAGATCAACAAACATATTGACCCTGGCGACCGTGTGTTGTTTCTCGCGATATTTATCCAACACCACAATCGGATAACGGATATCTTTCACTCCGACTTTATCAATGGCAATATTCCGCGTGTCACGGCTTTGCTGCATGTCAGGCATTGTTATCGTAGGTTGTTTTTTTCCACTAGACATAAGGAACGGGGTCCTTCTGTCCGGCATCTGCAAATCCTTTCAAGCGCAGTCGGCAGGAATCACATTGACCGCAGGATAATCCTTCTGCTGTCGGGTCATAGCAAGAATGGGTCAGTTGATAATCAACTCCCAGAGACAACCCCTTTTGTATAATTTGTGCTTTGGTCAGATCAAGCAATGGTGCATGGATGTGGTATGGTTGACCCTCTACCCCGGCTTTGGTTGCCAGATTTGCCATGTGTTCAAAGGCCTGGATAAATTCAGGGCGACAGTCCGGATAACCGGAGTAATCGAGAGCGTTGACACCGATATAGATATCAGCAGCTCCGAGAACCTCAGCCCAACCCAGGGCAAACGAGAGAAATATTGTATTTCGTGCGGGGACATAGGTCACCGGAATTTCATCTTCGGCAACACCATCTTTAGGAACATCGATGTCTGCAGTTAAGGCGCTGCCACCCATCTTGCGCAGATCGATATCAATAACCATGTGCTCTTCAGCACCGATCAAAGGAGCATATTCACGTGCCTTTTCCAGTTCAACCGTATGTCTTTGACCATAGGCAAAGCTAAGGGCATAAGGTGTATACCCCTGCTCCCGGGCAATTGCCATACAGGTCGTAGAATCAAGACCTCCGCTATAGAGGACCACAGCTTTTTTCATTTTCAACCTTCTTTCCTGATGACTAACCCATCTAATTTTTATTGCAGGACAACAATGGCTTGAAGAATAAGCCTAACATTGTAGCGGGTCAAGCCTCCAATCAGTTGCTACTACATCTACTGCATGTTATAAATCCAAGTTGATTTTTATTTTTTCCAAAGATCTTGATGTCGCTATTAGCAGAAATAGAAAAATGAATCGTTATTTAAAGTATTTTTTGTTCATTTTGCTCGGCGCCCCTCTCCTTGGGGCTGCCCTCCTTGTTGGGGCTTATTTTTATGTTTCAACGACTTTGCCAAAGGTTGAAACATTATCAGATTATCGCCCTCCCCTGATAACCCGGATTTATGCGGATGATGCAACGATTATCGCCGAATACTCCCGTGAACGGCGGATTCTGGTTCCGTTTGAAAAGAT
>JAZBPC010000085.1:0-11705 GCA_036351455.1 Desulfuromusa sp. | reverse complement strand
GTCAACGGCTGTCCACGTTTCGGTGGCATCTCTCCTGCTGCTGTTGGAATCGGGTCTCCGTGAGGATCAAACCGTGGATAGTTCAGATCCCTATCCAACTTCTCGACATCCGCGGCAGAGAGCTTGTGTTCCTCAATGTGCGCTTGAACGTGCCACTGGCTCTCGCTGACTCCGGTCTTTCTCGCCAGGAAAGTTTCATAAAGACGGTGTGCCCGCAAAACGTGCAGAGCATACTCCCGTCCATTTGCAGTCAGTTTCAAGGAACCCGGCTTGATCAAATCGGCTGACTCCAGATCATGAAGCAAGCTGGTGACCTGATCCTGCGTGATGGAAACTTCAGTCGCTATCGATTCCTGCGAGACTGGAAGTTCTTCGTACTCCCATTCTGCAAGATGCTTGAGCGTATCCTGAATAAGTATTTGTTCGTTCATGGAGAGTATTTTACCCTTTACAAAAACATAGGTCTAGCACGATAAGTGAGATATTATTTCAAGGTTTCCCCATGATCAAAGGCTCCAATCATAGAAAATCTTTTTGCCTTACGATAAAAATTCCACGGCAAATCAAGTCTACATTTTTGCCGGCCCCGATATGATTTTTTTTCCGGAAGTCTCAGCAATACCGCGCAACATACCAGTAAAAACGTAGTGATGAAAAGGCATGACAGCGTACCAGTAGAGGATACCAAACAGACCACGGGGCAAAAAACTCGCAATCTGCTGTAATTCGGTACGCTGATCGTCTAACTGTACCAGCCGAAACATGAGCACTGCTTCCCCTGGCAATTTCATTTCTGCAGACAGCATCAGCACTTCCGGTTTATTCACAACGACCACACGCCAAAAGTCAATGGCGTCACCGGGATAAATTTCCGAATCGCTACGCCGCCCCCGACACAGACCAACACCCCCACAGAAGCGATCCATCCCCCCGCGAATTTTCCACAACCAGTTAGCGTAATAATAACCGACTTTCCCACCGATAGAACTGACAACAGGCCAGATATCTTCCCGGCGTGATTCCAGTGTAATTTTCCGGGAATCGGTATAGAGACTTCCACCTGCCCAGGAAGGGTCGCCAGGGACACTCCATTCTGATAAATGAATAGCTCCCGAATCCGTCCAGGACGTTTCCACCCGATGCTGCTTAAGACGATCAAGTGCCATACGAATGGATTTCCGACAATCGAAAAGCTCTTGCGGCAAAAGAGTGGCAAGCCGATTTTCTCGGCAGATCACCGGATTGCTCAACCCTTCAGCCAAAGGTCGTGCTATGGCCGCCGGAACCGGGGTCACCAGATGAATCCAGTAAGAGCTGAGTCGTGGCGTCAATACCGGAACCGGAATAATCCAGCGCTTTGGTAAACCCGCCTCTTCGGCATAGACTTCCATCAGTTTTCGATAGTTGATCACTTCTGGCTGACCGATATCAAAGGTATCGCCAATCACCTCAGGATTTTCCAGGCAGCCCATCAGATAGTGCAGAACATTACGCACCCCTATGGGTTGACAGGGGGTATCAACCCAACGCGGCGTGATCATAACCGGCAGGCGGTCAACCAGATATCGGAGAATTTCGAAAGAGGCACTGCCAGAACCGATAATCATGGCAGCGCGCAAAATTGTGACAGGAACCGGTCCCTGACGGAGAATATTGCCCACTTCGGTTCGAGATTGCAGATGGTGACTAAGACCATCCTGTTCTTCACCTAAACCACCCAGGTAAATAATCTGTTCCAGCTTTGCACTTGCCGCTGCTGCGGCCATATTCCGGGCAGCAACGCGATCTGTTTGCGAAAAATCTTTAACATCCGGATTCATCGAATGAACCAGATAGTAGGCGGCCCGACATCCAGCAAGAGCCGGAGTCAATGATTCCAAATCAAGAACATCCCCTTTAACGATAGTCAAGTTGGGGTGTTGAGCCCAGGGCCGGTCTTTGAGTTTTTCCGGTGCACGGGCCAAAGCAACAACCGGATAACCAGCTTCCAGCAAACGGGGAAGCAAGCGGCCACCGATATAACCGGTAGCTCCTGCAACAAAAATCGACTGAGATTTATTCGTCATAGTTTAGATCCCTTCCACGTGCATAAACTCCTGCTCACCTCTGCTTAGCATCGGAGTTTTTGCGCCCAGTCCTGTAATGCTTTCAGTTGTGTTTCGACAAGTTGTTGCAGCGTTTCATCAATCAGATTGCCAGAGGCATCAAATCCACCGGCAAAGGCATTACAGAAAACTTCCGGCTTATTCAATAACCGCAGATCGAGATACACGCAAACCTGGCGTAAATGATACTGAGCCCGAGCGCTTCCCATACCCCCACCAGCACCCAGAATCGCTGCCGGTTTACCCGCTAACAGCCGATTATCAGGTTCTCGCGATGCCCAATCCAAGGCATTTTTCAGTGCCGGGGCCAAAGAGTAGTTGTATTCCGGGCAGGCCAGCAGCAGCGCATCGGCAGCTTCGATATCGGTCAGCAGAGTTTCGACGGCGGCGGGTCTAGCTTCCAGATCGGCGTTAAAAAATGGGACCTCACCCAGGTCGGCAATCTTGATCTCCACCCCTTCCGGGGCGTGTTCCCGGGCATAGCGCAACAGACCCAGATTGGTGGAACCTTTGCGCAAACTGCCACAGATGCCAACAACTTTCAAAATACTCATAAGATTTCTCCTTTTGTCTCATTCCTCTACAAGATGCATCGGTACTTCTATGCACAGAAGCTCAGCCTGAGATGTAGCAACAATGCTCACGTCACTGCATTCCGTCAGGCCCAATCCATCCCTGCTATTGAGCTGAAGACCTTCAATTTCTATCTGCCCGGCAATAACGAAAAAATAGAGGCCACAATCCGATTGCTGCTTTTGATAGTTGATCGCAGTACCGGCATCCAGATCGGCAAGTGATAACCGGGCATCCTGGTTTATCCAGATCGCTTCCGCTCTTTCATCTGGTGAAATCAGGGTTTGAAAGCAGTTTTGTCGACCCGTCCTGTCGAATCCCCGTTGACCGTAACGGGGCTCGATGTTTTTCTCTTTGGGATAAATCCAGATTTGCAGAAAATTGACATCGTTTTGATCCGAGTCATTATATTCAGAGTGAGTAATGCCTGAACCGGCAGACATCACTTGTACCTCGCCTGCACTGATGACATGCTCATTCCCCATGCTGTCCTGGTGACGTAGAGCTCCGGAGAGGGGAATAGAAATGATTTCCATATCGGCGTGAGGATGAGCACCAAAGCCCATCCCTGGGTGAACAATATCATCATTGATAACCCGGAGCAGGCCAAAACCCATCCTCTTGGGATCATGGTAATCGGCAAAACTGAAGCTATGTCGACTGATCAACCAACCGTGATCAGCACAACCTCGTGAATCGGCTTTATGATAGATATGATTCATATGTCCCTCTTTTCATTACCACTTATTCGACAACTCCCTGGCTGATCAATGTTGCGCGTAAAGTTTCAACCCGCTTTCTATTGACCCCAAAGTCCGAATAACCTGTTCTGGCGGCAGAGCGAATCGCAATAATTCCCTGTTCCGGTCGTAGCTGAAACTCCAGATCATCAACAAAGCGGAACAGAGCACTGCGACATTCAGCGTGTAGATATTCGTCGCTGACAGCAACAATCTTTGTCCTTGGCAGGTTTTCGACCTGCCGCTGCAGTTCTTCCCAGGCCACAACTACCGACCCTTTGATTCTGAATGGAGAGATCTGCTGTTTGTCCTGAGCGGCTTCAGTTGAAACACAATTAGGTGATGATGGGCAGGGTTTCAGCTGGGAGGCCTGTGCCCCGACACTGGTGCTACTGCAGGCGGCAAGCAAGAATGGCAGTAACAGAATAAATGGTTTAGCAATCCGATAAGTGTAGGTCATTCAATTCTCCTGAAAACAGGGTTCACACAGCATTGCTGCCGATCAACTCAAGAGCTTTTTCAATCTCAAAATAGACGATATGCTTTGGGCCTTTATCAAGATCTTCTTCCGGCGATAAACAACGTCTGGTCATATTGCCAATCAGCTCCGGATCATCATCTTCACGGACCTTTTTTAGAAACAGTCGGACACCTTGGTATCCCGGTCCCTGTTCAATAAAAAGGTAGGCAGCAAAGGGGTTTTCTTGAAGATTTTTATAGCTCAGCCGCTCCCGCATGATCATCGCTAAAGTACCATCATCCAGGACATGTGGCCGGGCGTATATAGCGGCATCAACCCTGCCGGAAGAATCTGCCGTTGACAAAATCCCTGTTCCGTTCTGGGTATTAAAGTAATTCTTCGTATCCATATTATAAACTCCTCTTAAAAGATCTCTATGAATTGGCAGAAAAAATTTTCTTGCTCAGATCCGGTATTTTTTCAAGCCCCGAACAGATAAATAAATTTGCCATTTGTACCCCTTGACGCACAGCGTATCCACCTGCAATTAATTTTATTTGTGGAGACAGTGTATTTCTTAAGCTGGCCAGATCCTTCTTGGCCTGTCGGCTTGAATAATGCGCACTAAAAGAGAGTGCAACAGCTGCAACACCGAGATCTTCTGCTAATTGAGGGACTTCAGACAGTGGGATTTCTTCATTTAAAAAAGTACAACCTATCCCCTGTCGTTGAAACAAAACCGCAGACAGCAGCAAGCCTAATTTATGCCGTTCTCCACTCAAAGTCAGAAACAGCATCTGCTGGCAATCGGTGTCCGGCTCCCCAGCTCTCAACTGTTCCTTCAACAGAGCTTCCAGTTGGTCTGAGACCAGATGCTCTCTGGCAATGCTGATACTGCCATTTGCCCAGGCATGGTCAAGAACCTGAATAAGTGGCACAGCTGTTTGCTGAATAAAACCTTCCAGCCCCAGAGACTGGAGCTGTTGATGTAATTCATGGTCAATCTCCTTAGGTCCAAACTCTAATGCCAATTGCCGCAAAGTTTCATTAGCTATAACTCCAGAGCTCTGCTTCTGCCGCAGCAGTTCGATACGTTCCTCTGCAGAAATCTTAAAGATCTTGCTTGGACGGAACCCAAGAAGCTGCAGCCCCTTGATCACTCGCAATTCTTCCACTTGTTCTTCAGGATAACAGCGGTGCCCCCTGCTGTCACGTTCCGGCCTTGGAAAGCCATAACGCCGCTCCCAGATCCGCAAAGTGTCGACCCCGATACTGACTTCTTGACTGAGTTGTTTAATATTGATCATATTTTGTCCTAGACAAGTTTTTATTTATCTGTATATTATATTAAAAAATATGTTTATACAAGGGAAATATACCCCAATCAAGAAAGGAACAAAGGTTATGGATAAAAAACTTGAGCAGCTTTTCTATGCAGTCCTCGGCGGAGCTCTGGCAGTCAAAGAAAAGATCGAGACCAGCAGTGAAGAGATCAAGAGCTGGCAGGAAAAAAGCGAGGAGAATGCGCGCACTTTTTTTGACGAGATGGCCCAACGCGGTGAAAAGGAAAAGGAACAATTTAGAGGAATGTTCAAGGAGATCCTGAAAGAGATCGTCGAAGAATTAAATCTGGCAACCAAAGATGACCTTGAAAAATTGAAACAGGAAATGGACAAATAGGTTGATAAACCGCTTTTTAATTGCCGTATATTTCTGTCGACCGCAACGAAGCTATGCTGTCTTCAGGTTTCTGGTTACAGTGTTCCTGTTATTCCGGCGGCGGCAGCGCTGGTTAATATGGACTCCGCTGAGCCCGACTGCATTGGTTGAAAATATCCGCTCCCTCGGTGCCAGTTTTCTCAAACTGGCACAGGTACTGGCAACCCGAGCTGACTTTTTCGACCAGGACTATCTGCAAGCATTGCGGCAATTGCACGACCGGATGCCAGCGATGAGTGAAAAAAACCGTGAGCGGGCATTTCAGCGCGCCTTTCCCAACCCGGAAATATTTGCAGGTTTTGAGGATCAACCCATGGCCAGTGCATCGATTGGCCAGGTCCACAAAGCAGTTCTGGCAGACAGCGGAAAAACGGTTGCCGTCAAGCTGTTGCGGGAGAACATTCAGTTTCAAGTACGCATCGACATCATCTTACTCAATCTTTTTTTAAAAATCTTCCGCCCGCTGTTTTCGGATCAGACCCGGCATTCTATCGAGTCCGTATTGCAGGCCTTCAGTCAGGTCATCCTCCAGGAAGTCAGTATGTTGCAGGAACTGGCCAACATTGAACATTTCAGTCAGGTTTATTCTGAGTCCGGGATTCGCTTCCCAACCCCATATAAAGAACATTGCTCTGATCATGCCCTGGTCATGAGTTTTGAAGAGGGCGTCCGAATTGATGATGTTGCTGCCATACAGAAGCTGGATGTGACTTTCTCGCAGCTGATTCAAAAGCTAGTTATCTTTTATACGGAACAGATGCTGGTTAAAGGATATTTCCACGCTGACCCTCACCCCGGGAATCTGCTAGTCAGCCCCAAAGGTGAACTGATCCTGCTCGATTTCGGTATGGTCAGCCGCATTCCTAAGAGTATGCGGCAGGCGATGATATACGCCGTCAAGGCCGCCTATGAAAGGAATTTCGATCTTCTCATCAGTGCCACACGCAAGATGGGTATTCTTACTGAAGGTTCGGATTTTTCCAGTTTGAGCAGTGTAGCAGAGAGTCTGTTTGATATTTTTGACAGTGAGCACCTTGATTCTTCCAGTATGCAGGGTCTGGCATTCGGCATTCTCGACGTGCTCCACGATCAGCCGTTCAAATTACCCCAGGACGTCATCTATGTGATGCGGGTCAGTTCGCTGATCGAAGGACTCGGGACACAATACATTGAAAACTTTAATGGCATCAAAGATATCCTGCCGATTTTGAAAGAATCTCTCCCCAGAGCGTTGGGAGAAGATCGGCTGCCCCTGGAAAAACTGAAACATGAATTATTGCAACTGCCGGTCACGGCAATTACAACCCGCAAGGTTATTGAATTAGCCGAACAAGGTGATCTGGTTGTGCGCATGGCCCCCACAGATCGTCAGTATTTGTTGGCACAGATAGGCAAATACCTAAGAACTCTCAGTTGGCTCATTTTCTATCTGGGCCTGGCCTTTTACTTCCAACTTCTTCAACAAAGTTGGGCAATCTATGTCTCTATTGGCTGCCTGCTGGCTGCCGCAATAACAGTACTAAAAAAAGGAGCTGCCACATGAACTTCATCCAAGAAGTAACGAAAGATATTGTCCCGGATACTTACTCTGCTTACGCCGCCCAGATTGAAGCAGACCCTCAAGGAACCTTGCAACATGTTGAAGGTGTGCTTAAATCTCTTTATGTCCGCTATGGAAATGACTGGACAGGCCGAGGAATTGTTGGGGACAGCACACAAGAAGCAGCTATTGCCGGATTGGAATTGGTCCGAGTGGAATGCCTTGCAAGAATTGAGAACGGAAAAAAACAATGAAAGTTGCCGTTATTGGAGCAGGAATAGCAGGTCTGACCGCAGCACGAATGTTGACATCAGCAGGAGCAGATGTCACTGTTTTCGATAAAAGCAAGGGGACTGGCGGACGTTTGTCGAGCCGCTCTTTTGCAGCCGGATGGATCGATCACGGTGCCCCCTACCTGACAGTCGCTGATGAAAAATTCGCAGGCTTTCTCTATGAAAATATTGCGGATTCAGCAATCAGTAACTGGGCACCACTATCCTCCGGTGTGGTGCGGAGCGATGAAGAGAGTGATTTTATCGGGGTGCCACGAAACAGTGCATTGACCCGATCACTTCTCGATGGCGCCGTCTTTCAGCCATCAACGCGAATTGCCCGAATTGAGGCGACTGAAGAAGGCTGGCACCTTTTCAATGATGGCGAGTCGCTACTCGGTACCTGGCCACATCTAATTATTGCCGTGCCAGCTCCGCAGGCGCTTTCCCTGCTCCGCGAGCAACTCCTGCTTGCGGAACAGATCCGGCGCGTCAAAATGGAACCATGTTGGGTGGCAGCCATTCAATCAGCTCATGATTTGCAAGATCAACCTGATATTGCGGTGTATGAACATCCGGTCGTGCGCCGGATCGTTCATAACAGTGCCAAATCAGAACGGGGAAACAAAAACGTCTATCAGGTCCAAGCCAGTAAAAGCTGGTCTGAAACTCATCTGGAAGAAACCACTGAGAGCGTTGGTGAAAAACTACTTCAATCTTTTTGTGAATTAACCTCAGCGGCAGCAGGCACCGAGTTGCTATTCGTCCATCGCTGGCGTTACGCATTTACCGAGACAGCTCTTGAGCAAGCCTGCCTCTGGGATAACCATTTACAGCTGGGCGTCTGTGGTGACTGGTGCCTGGGACGAACCATTGAAGATGCCTGGCGTAGCGGATCTGCATTAGCAGCGCAGATATTAAAACACCAGAAAGAGAAAGCCTCCTGAATGCAGGTGAGTCAAGTCATCAGTGCTCCGGTAGCAAATGTCTGGGAGGTCTTGATTAACACCCACCAGTGGTCGACTTGGGGCCCTTCGGTTAAAGCGGTATCTTGTTCACAACAGTTTATCTCCGCTGGGGTGAAGGGAAAAATTAAAACTGTTCTTGGAACCTGGATAAACTTTGAGATCACAAGCTTTGACCCTTTGAGCTACTGGCACTGGAAAGTTGCTGGAATTCCGGCAACCGGACATCGACTCAAGAAACTTGACGACATCAGCTGCGAGCTGATTTTTGAACTACCCTTAATCGTATTTCCATATGCTTTGATCTGTCGCCAAGCGATCAATCGGATTGCCCAATTAGCGCAGGATTCAAACATAACCCAGCAATCGAGGAATGAATCATGAACCAACAGGATCTGAGAGCTATAGCCGCACTGAAAAATATGTTCGTAGCTGATGCCTTATCGATGCCGGTTCACTGGTATTACAATCCCCTCGATATCGAAAAAGCTTTTCCTGGCGGGGTCACTCAAATGGAGTCAGCCCCTGAATATCATCCGTCATCGATCATGTCACTGCATTCAACCAGCAAAGGAGGTCGCGGAGAGCAAACTTCTCACGGACGTCAACGTGAAATTGTCGGCGAGGTCATTCTCAAAGGCCGTCGCCAGTACTGGAATCAGCCTGGTCAACACTATCATCGCGGCATGCAGGCTGGTGAAAATACGCTTAATGCCCACTGTGCACGCATATTGATGAAAAGTCTGGCAACCAACAATGGTCATTACAATAAGCAGCATTTTATCGATGCCTATATCGCCTTTATGACAGCCGATCCTCCCGCTCACCCTGACACCTATGCTGAGTCATATCACCGTGGTTTTTTCGCCAATCTAGAAGGAGGCAAAGCCAAAGATCGGTGCGGTGCGGTGACCCATGATACCGCTTCGATTGGTGGACTGGTGACAATCGCACCGCTGGTACTCGCCGAACGTCTGGCTGGAACTTCTCTCGATAAAGTCCAGGTGTTGTGCCGTGAGCATCTTTTTTTGACTCACCCGGATGACTCTTTAGCCAATACGTGTGCCATCTACGTTGAACTCCTGGATCAGTTACTGTTTCGCAGTGAGGAGACTCCTCCCTCTGAGCTCATCGCACATGCAGCCAGACGTGTAGGTTTGAACCTATCCGGATTACTGGCCAAAGCTCGTGATGATCGCGAGGTGGTTGGTGGCCTCTTCTCTTCTGCTTGTTACATCAGTGGCTCCTGGCCAAGCGTCCTCTATCTTGCTGGTAAATATATGACCAATCCAAGGCAAGCACTCCTTGCCAACACCAATCTTGGTGGGGACAATGTCCATCGTGGAGCCGTTCTAGGAGCTATTCTGGGTTTAGCAACTGCACATACAATCGCTGAAGACTATGAAAAGCTCGTCGACAAAGAATCGCTGAATGCTGAAATTAACGCTTTACTTAAACTACCTGCTCATCAAATTGAGTCGTTAAGGGAGAAGTAGCTATGATGACTTATTACTTGAAACTCTACCTGCTGACAGTTCCTGTTTTTTTCGCCATTGATCTGATCTGGTTGGGTGTTGTTGCTAAAAATTTCTATCAGGAGAATCTCTCCGCATTTCTCAGTCCAAGCGTCAATTGGCCGGCAGCTCTGGCTTTTTATTTCATGTATATTGCAGGGATCATCCTCTTCGCTGTTAAGCCCGGACTGGATGCTCAATCCATAGGCAAAGCCGCCCTCTGGGGAGCGCTGTTCGGATTCTTCACCTATGCGACCTACGATTTGACCAATCTGGCCACTCTGCGCGACTGGCCACTCAAGGTTGTCTTTGTTGATATTGCCTGGGGAACCCTGCTCTGCACGCTGGTTGCCTCGGGGAGTTATCTGCTTGGCCGCTGGATCAGTTAAGTTCTGTCTCTGGAGTTGCATATGAAAATTACAACCCTGCTTTGTAGTGTCTTTATGCTCTTTGGTTGTTCCAGTGCGCCAAAGGGTATAACGCCAGTCGCATCCTTTGATCTGGAACGCTACCTGGGTACCTGGTATGAGATCGCCCGCCTTGATCATCGCTTCGAACGTGGTCTAAGCCGTGTATCAGCCAATTACAGCAAGCGACCGGATGGCGGGATTGATGTTCTGAATCGGGGCTATAACAAGGCGACTGGGAAGTGGAAAGAAGCGGCTGGCAGGGCTTACCTGCTCAATTCGGAACAAACGGCCAGTCTTAAAGTGACCTTTTTCTGGCCCTTTTATGCGGGTTACCATGTGATTGAGCTTGACCAGGAAAATTACAGTTATGCTCTGGTCAGTGGACCAGATCGGGATTATCTATGGATTTTGTCACGCACCCCGAAATTGGACAAAACTGTGATTCAAAAACTGGTCGACAAAGCCAGCGGGCTTGGTTTTGCCACTGACGATCTGATTTTTGTCGAGCAGCACGATTGATCTGCTCCGGAGCACTTAACCTGGTTACGCGAACCCTGCGCAGAAAGGTTTTGACAGCATGAACCTGTTTTTGCTAAGTGGATTCCTTCTTTTCTGTTTTATGACCACGGTGTTTCTGCTTGCCATGAAACTGCAGGACAATAGCATCGTCGATATTGCTTACGGGCTCGGCTTTGTGCTGATTGGTTGGAGTACTTACCTGCTCTACGGCAGCGGGCAACCACGTCAGCTGCTGCTTCTACTGCTGGTCAGCGTCTGGGGTTTACGGCTGGCGACTCACATCGGGTTGCGCAAGCGCAGTGAACAGGGCGAAGACTCCCGCTACCGGCAATGGCGCGAGAGCTGGGGGAAAACTTTTGTCTGGCGCAGTTTTCTGCAGATTTTCATGCTCCAGGGAACAATCATATTTCTGGTGTCATTACCGATTCTTCTGGTCATCAACAGACCAGGTGGTGAGCTTGGCGCGCTTGACCTCCTCGGACTCTTGATCTGGCTGATCGGTTTTATTTTTGAAGCTATTGGTGATTGGCAACTATTACGCTTCAAGCAAAATTCGACCAACCGCGGAAAGATCATCCAAACGGGACTCTGGCGCTACACTCGCCACCCTAACTACTTTGGTGAAGCGACGCTCTGGTGGGGAATCATGATGATCGCCCTCAATTCTCCAGGTGGCTGGTTAGCTGTCATCAGCCCCCTGTTAATAAATTTTCTGTTGTTGAAAGTGTCCGGGATTCCGATGCTCGAATCCAAGTATCAAGGCAATGCAGAGTTTGCAGCGTACAAAAACAGAACCAATGCATTTTTCCCCTGGATGCCAAAACCAAAAGGTGAGTAAGTTATGAATAGTGTCAGTCAGGATAAAAAGAAAATCGCGGTTGGCGGAAG
>JAZBPC010000084.1:0-13332 GCA_036351455.1 Desulfuromusa sp. | reverse complement strand
CTATTTGATGGTTTTTCCAGCCGTGCACGAATTCTTGCTGCCAGGTATCAGGTGGAGGCCACTGAGCAGACCCGCAACGAGACGCGGCGGCTGCTGGCTGAAGCGGTTTCTAACGTGTTTTATCAGGCGGAGCTTGCGGTTGAGAATATGCTGATAGCGCGTCAGAATCAGATCTTCAACCGGATTTTAGAAGATGAGGCAGATAAGCGCTGGCAGGCAGGGAGTATTCCGGAAGCGGAAAAACTCAACTTTTCAGTGCGGGCATTGCAGGCTGAAACTGATTTTCTGCGCGCCAGTCAAAACTTCAAACTGGTGACTGCTGTCCTGGCTGAGTTACTTGCCCGCCCGGATGCAATTTTATCCCCTGACTTTTATCCTCTCCGTAGTAACTCTGATGTTTTGAGTCAGACCATCCCTGCGTATGAGGAGGAGTTCAATTTTGCGCTGGAACATCGCCCTGATCTGAAAGCTCTGCAAGCGTCTACAGCTGCCCTTGAAGCGAAGAAAAAGGAGCACAAGGGGAATTACTGGCCAAAACTGATTTTGAACGGTGGGTACGATTATAATAAATATAGCAATTTAGGTACTGTTGATCAGGAAGAGCATGACGCTTACGCTGGGCTGTATTTGACTTGGGACCTTTATCAGGGTGGTCGCCGCTCAGCGCAGGTGCGGGAAGTTGATAGCAATCTCCGTGCGCTTGAAGAGCAACGTAAGCAAAAAGTTTTGTCGATTCAGTCGGCTATCCAGCAGGCAATCGTTTCTGCCGAAGCAACCCGCGCCATGTATCAACGTCAGCAACAATCATTGCTGCTGACCGCGAAAATTCGCGACCATGTTGAAAAAGCCTACAGAGCGGGAGTGGCAAACTTGACGCGATTAAACGAAGCACAAACAGATCTTGTCCGTGCTTCAGGGGCTGAGGCGGCCAGTCGCATTAGTTACCTGATGGCTCTGCAACAATTGAAAGCGGTTAGCGGCAGAATTCTGGAGTTTTAGTTGAAAAACAGAACACCAGAGATACAGGCTTAATCTTCCGGATATTTATATGATCTTGACTTTTCCGTTAAAATATCAAATGACAGTGCTTCAGATTTGTAAAAATATTCATGGCCTTGCTACATTTTATCCCACTAATCACGGGTATACGGGTCAATAGATTAATTTCATTGACCTGGTTTGATCAGAGATGTAGCCTTAGAAAAAATAAATGTACGTCGATAATAGCAAACCCAGGGTAACCTGGGGACGCAAAGCCACGGGTCCCATGCGGATAGCCGGGTTGCCGAAGGATTTTTAGAAAGCCCCTCTTCGGCCAGAAGTGGGGCTTTTTTGAGTCTGGGAGTAACAAACTTAATTAACAGGGGAATTCACTATGCTAGAACAAGAAGCGCAAATCAAAACACTGTTGGCAAGCCAGCCGATCTATAGCGCTGAAAAGGATTTGTTTGGATCTGAGCTGTTGTTTCGGCATGAGCTGTTTGCCTCGGCAGAAGCGTATGGGGCGGATCTGGCAACGAGTGAAGTGCTACTGAATTTATGTACCGGGATCAATCAACAAGCGGATCTGTTTTCCCGAAAGATATTCATCAATCTCGGTGAAGGATTGCTGCTCTCTGATGCTTTCTTGCCTCTTCCCCCTGAACGTATCGTGATTGAATTGCCAGCTTCCATCCAGATGAGCGAAGCTCTGATCGCTGCAATTAAAAAATGGAAAAATTTAGGTTTTTCGTTTGCTCTAGACGGTTTTAATTTCGATCCTCGTTATCAGCCAATTATAAATGATATCCAATATATTAAAGTTGATGCGCTAAGTGAGTCTATTGATCAGGTTGCCGTAAAAATGCCTCAGGTGGAGAATAATTCTATCATCTGGATTGCCGAGAGAGTTGAGACCGAGGAGCAATTTGTTCAATTCAAGAACTTGGGGTTTTCACTTTTCCAAGGCTATTTTCTTGCTAAACCATCGGCTGTCCAAGGGCAATCGTTACGAGGAAGAATAAATACCTCAATAACCACCATAAATGTTGCGAGTACGCCTGAAATAGAAATTGATGAAATGGTGCAACTTGTCAGTCGAGATCCAAGTCTGGCAACGCAGCTGTTGAAGATAGTTAACAGCCCGGTCTGTGGTCTTTTAAAACCGATGGCTTCGATCAGGGATGCTGTCGTTTATATGGGTTTGATCCAGGTTCGCAAATGGATTATTATGATGTCGATGCTCAATGAGACAACCGGCGGTACCGGGGCAATCCACCTTGTTTTAACCCGGGCAAAAGCTTGTGAAAACTATGCGGCAGCCACTCTTCAGCTAAAATCGGATCAAGCCTTTCTGGTTGGCCTGCTGTCAGGGGTCCATTTACTATTCGGCATAGACAGCAAATTATTTTTACAACAAGTTTCATTACAACCGGAGATTGAAAAAGCAATTCTTGAAGAAGATGGTCTTCTTGGAGGAATCCTGAATGAAATCAAACAGGTGGAATATGCTACCAGGCAGAATTCAGCGGTGGAACTCAACCGGGAGGGGCCTGAGCTGTTAGCTTATCACGAGGCAAGTGAGTGGGCGAAAACTGTCTTGATGACAACGAACAACAATTAAAAATAGGAACCCGTGCACTGATCTTTGGAGGAGGATCAGGATAACGTTTATCGCTCCAGTCAAAAAAGAAGGGCTTAGAAAATTTAAAGACTCGTGCAATTCTTCATCCTCCACCACGATTAAAACATAATTCCAGCACCTCAATTCTCAAATCGTCCTGACAGATTCCGGAAAAGACCAACAACCTTCTGGCACTGTTTTATGCTTTTTCCTGAATCAACGCTGAGGCTGTGGTAACATCTGATAGTGTAAGTCTTTAACTGCTTAATACAGATCGGAACGAAGTTTTAGCGCTTAAGGAAGGAATAAATAATGACTCAGAAAGCGGACGGTCTTTACATCGCCTTGTTAAGTATTCATGGTTTGATCCGTGGAGACAATCTTGAACTTGGCCGTGATGCTGACACCGGGGGACAAACGCTTTATGTGGTTGAGCTGGCTCAAGCTTTAGCCGGGTTGCCGGAAGTTGCCAAGGTCGACCTTTTTACCCAGCGCGTGGTTGACAGCAGCGTCTCTTCTGACTATGCAGAACATATTGAGATATTGTCTGATAAGCTGCGAATTGTGCGGATTGACGCTGGGCCGGATGAATATCTGGCGAAGGAAAAACTCTGGGACCATCTCGATTTTTTCATTGATAACCTAACTGGTTTTTTTCGTGATAATAATATCATCCCCGATGTTTTGCACAGCCATTATGCCGATGCTGGTTATGTTGGTTGTCACCTGGCCAGTCTGTTGGGTATCCCGTTGATTCACACCGGCCATTCTCTTGGTCGTATTAAACGGAGCCGATTAATGGCCAATGGGCTGAAAGCTCAGGAGATCGAAAGCCGCTTCAATATGAGTCGGAGGATTGAAGCTGAAGAGCAGACATTAGCGACTGCAGAGAGGGTTATCACCAGCACCTATCAGGAAATTGAAGAACAGTATGAACTCTATCATTATTATCAACCTGATCAGATGCGTGTCGTTCCACCGGGAACAAACCTTAAAAAATTCATGCCACCAAAAGGGAATGAGCTGAAAAGTTCATTGTTCAAAGAGCTGACCAAGCATTTGAAAGAACCGGACAAGCCTATTATTCTGGCCCTGTCGCGACCGGACCAACGAAAAAATATTTCTGCTCTGGTTGAGGCGTTCGGCCAATCCCCACAACTCCAGCAGCTGGGTAATCTGATAATTGTTGCAGGAAACCGGGATGATATCGACGAACTTGAAGAAGGGGCACAAGAAGTTTTTCATGAACTGCTGGTTACGATTGACCGTTACGATCTTTACAGCAAGGTTGCTTTACCGAAGCATCATCAACGTGATCAAGTGGCGGAGATTTACCAGATTGCTGCGGCCTCTGGAGGTGTTTTTGTCAACCCCGCTCTTACGGAGCCGTTTGGGCTCACCCTTATTGAAGCGGCAGCCAGTGGGCTGCCCATTGTTGCCACAGAAGATGGTGGTCCGCAGGATATCGTCAGCAATTGTAAGAACGGAATTCTGATTGATCCACTGGAACCGGAAACTATTAGCAATGCCCTGTTGAAATTGCTTGGTGATCAGAATCTTTGGCAACAATTTTCTAACAAGGGACTGCAGGGAGTACAAGAACATTACTCTTGGGATGCGCATGCAAAGCGTTATCTACAGATCATCAAGCCCATTGCAGAACGATCCGAACAATTGATCCGTAAACCGGTTCAGCAGCGTGCTGGTCTCTATCGAGACCGTGCTATTGTCAGTGATCTCGATCAGAACCTGATCGGAGACCCCCAGTCGCTTGGAGATCTGGTTGAGGTTGTCCGCCAGCAACGTAAAAATACCTACTTTATATTAGCCACTGGTCGCCGTCTTGATTCAGCGTTAAAGGTGATGAAAAAGCACAGGATCCCCCAACCGGATGTATTGATTACCAGTAGTGGTACAGAGATATTTCATGCTCCGAAGCTCACGACTGATACGTTCTGGGCTCAGCATATCAGTTATCGATGGTCGGCACGTGCTGTGAAAAAAATTCTGGCTGATTTTCCTGGTTTGAAGATTCAACCCAATGTGGAGCAGAGCCGTTTTAAGCTGAGTTACTATATTGACCCGGAATTGGCCGATATCGATGAGATCAAACAGTTACTGCATCGCGAAGAACAGGCTGTTTTTGTACAAGCTGCTTTTGGTCAGTTTTTGGATATCTTACCACTACGTGCTTCCAAGGGGATGGCCTTACGTTATGTTGTTGAGCAGCTGAACATTCCGCTGGAAGCTGTTTTTGTTGCCGGCGGGTCGGGTGCCGACGAGGATATGATGCGTGGTAATACTCTGGCGGCAGTGGTTGCCAACCGCCATCATGAGGAATTATCACAGTTGACCGATGTCGAGCGGATCTATTTTTCCCAGCAGGCAAATGCCGCAGGAATTCTTGAAGCTCTTGACTTTTATGACTTTTTCGACAGTTGCAGAGATCCAAGAGAAACCAGGGAGAACGATGAACACAGATAGATTATTGTTATGTTCCGATCTGGACAGAACGATTATCCCCAATGGGTCTCAACCCGAACATCCGCAAGCACGCACTTATTTTCACCAGCTCTGTGCCCTGCCGGATGTCACTTTGGTTTATGTCACCGGGCGGCATCAGCAATTGGTCTTGGAGGCGATCGAACAATATTCTCTTCCCATCCCCGATTTTGCGATCACCGATGTCGGAACCATGATTTATCAGTTGGTACAGGGAGAGTGGCGCGAACTTCTCACCTGGCAGGAGAAAATCGCCGTAGACTGGCAGGGTAAAAGCCATGAGCAATTACAACAGGCACTCAGCAGTTTTTCAGAATTGGTGTTGCAGGAACAGAGCAAGCAGAACAACTTTAAACTGAGCTACTACTTGCCGCTGAACGTAGAACGAGACCAAATTCTTAAAGGGGTTGAGAGAATACTTGCGCAAATGGGTGTGGAAGCCAGTCTGATCTGGAGTGTTGACGAGCAGAAGGAAATGGGCTTAGTTGATGTTCTGCCACGTAATGCAACCAAACTACATGGCATCGAATTTCTCCGCCAGCAGTTGGGATATCACCGTGAAGAATTAATCTTTGCCGGTGACAGCGGCAATGATCTTCCGGTTCTGGTGAGTCCGATCCGTTCAATTCTGGTCGCCAATGCTGACCAACAGGTTAAACATGAGGCGCAGCAACTGGCTAAACAGAATGGCTGTGCGGAATCCCTCTACTTTGCTCAACAGAACAGTTTTCCACTGGGAGGTAACTACAGCGCCGGGGTGCTGCAGGGAGTTATGTATTTCGCCCCGGAGATTGGGGCCGAGCTAAAAATACCATGAACAAACAATCTGATATCTATATTTTTGGTGAAGTGCTGTTCGATTGCTTCCCGACGGGGGAGCAGATCCTTGGTGGTGCGCCGTTCAACGTTGCCTGGCATCTTCAGGCTCTGGGGGACTCTCCCCAGCTGATTTCGCGGGTCGGAAAAGATCAGTTGGGTGATGAAATCCTGCAGGAGATGTCCAGCTGGGGGTTAAGTACCTCGGAGGTCCAGATTGACCGTGAACATCCGACAGGTCTAGTGGAAGTTTCTATCACCGATAACGAGCCAAGTTACAATATTGTTCCGGATAGTGCTTTTGATTTTATCTCAGGTCAGGAACTTGGCACTTCTCCGACGGCCGGGATCCTCTACCATGGGACTTTGTGTCTGCGGAATAAAATATCGCGGAAGACACTGCTTGAGATTGTTCGTAATCAAAAATTGAGAATTTTTCTCGATGTCAACCTGCGCTCCCCCTGGTGGCAGCTTGATGGGGTCTGTGACTGGCTTAACAACGCGACCTGGGTGAAAATGAATCAGGACGAATTGACCCTGCTCGCTGGCAATCATGGAACAGATATCTGTCAGCAAATGGGAGAGTTGCTGGCAAAGTACAGGCTGGAACAGTTGATAGTGACCCGTGGTGAGCAGGGGGCTCTGATCGCAACCGCTGCTGGCGAATTCCACTCTCAGCTGCCTGAAAAAGCGGCAACTCTGGTAGACACTGTCGGTGCGGGTGATGCTTTCAGTGCGGTTTATCTGCACGCGCTGAGAGCGGGTTGGCCGATTGAGGAAACTCTTCATCATGCACAGCATTTTGCCAGCAGGATTGTCGGTTTGCGTGGGGCAACAAACCGTGATTCAATTCTTTATCAGCAATTTATTCATTCTTTTGATGGCTATAAACCTACAAAAATATAAATTTTATCAGTAAGGCGACTAACCTATGTACGAACAAGTTTCACATACCCTGCTAAACGATATTCTCAACCGTATCAAGCCGGAGATTTCCGAACAGGATCTGCGCCATTTCTACACCCGTCTGGGAGCAAACTTTTACGCTATCCATTCACTGTTTGAGCGTCTTTATGGTGACCGTGACGATTTTGCTGAGCAGGCTCAGAATCTGGTTGAAACCATGGCCAGGAACTATATCAAACGTCCAGATGAGTTGCGGCAGCTCGATCTGGATCGGGAAAAGGACTACGGTTGGTTCCTCAGTCAGAAGTGGGTCGGGATGGCCCTTTATTGCAAGGGGTTTGCCGGTGATCTGCAAGGGTTGCAGGAGCGACTGCCGTATTTTCAGGAACTGGGAATCAATCTGGTGCATGTCATGCCAATCATGCGCTGCCCGGAGGGGAGCAGTGATGGTGGTTATGCGGTCAGCGATTTTCGCGACATCAACCCCGAACTCGGGACCTTGGAAGACGTTGTAGCCCTGGCAAAGGCCATGAAACAGCGCGATATTCTGCTGGTTCTCGATGTCGTCGTCAACCACACCTCCAACATGCATCACTGGGCAACCCGCGCTCGCGCCGGTGACAAGAAGTATCAGGATTATTTCTATACTTTTGAAAATCGCAATATTCCGGACATGTTTGAGCAGAGTATGCCGGAAATCTTTCCCGAGACTGCACCCGGCAATTTTACCTGGGACGATGAGATGGGCCGCTGGGTGATGACAGTTTTCAACGACTATCAGTGGGATCTCAATTACAGCAACCCGGCGGTATTTATTGAGATGCTCAACATCATTCTGTTCTGGGCCAATCAGGGGGCTGATATTTTGCGTCTTGATGCAGTGGCGTTTCTGTGGAAAAAAATTGGTAGTACCTGCCAGAATGAACGAGAAGCACACCTGATTCTACAACTGCTGAAGGATTGCTGCCAGGTGACCGCCCCAGGGGTGGTTTTCATCGCTGAAGCGATCGTCGCGCCGGTCGAAATGATCAAGTATTTTGGTGAGGATGCGGTGATCGCCAAGGAGTGTGAGATCGCCTATAATGCGACCTTTATGGCGCTTCTTTGGGATGCTGTTGCAACCAAGAACGCTCGTCTTCTGAATCAGGGAATCAAGAGTTTGCCTGTCAAATTGGAACGGGCCACGTGGCTGAATTATGTGCGCTGCCATGATGACATCGGCCTCGGTTTTGATGATCGGGATATACTGCTTTGTGACTATGAGCCGGCTCAGCATCGCAAGTTCCTGATTGACTATTTCACCGGCAACTTCGACAAATCTCATGCCCGAGGCCTCCCCTTTGGACAGAATGCAAAAACCGGTGATACGCGCATTTCCGGGTCCCTTGCATCTTTGGCTGGTCTGGAGTGTGCCCTGGAAAGTGGTGACTATACGGCGATTGCCGATGCGACTAAGCTTATCCTGTTGCTGCACGGCATGATTATGGCCTTTGGGGGTATTCCGCTGCTCTATTATGGAGATGCAATCGGAACTCTGAATGATGACTCCTATCGGGAAGATCCCAACAAGAAAGGGGACACTCGCTGGGTGCATAGACCCTCAATCGACTGGGATATTGCAGAACGCAGAAATGCTCCCGGAACTGTAGAATATGAAATTTTCAGTGCTTTGAAGCGGATGATTGCCGTGCGGAAAGAGATCGAAGTCTTCGCTGATTTTAACAATCGCGAACTCATCGAGGTCGAGAATCCGCACCTGTTTGTGTTCGGTCGTTATCATCTGCAAAAGCCAAACGAACATGTGCTGGTTGTGGCCAACTTCAGTAATCATCCGCAGCACCTCAATCTTGATGATTTGGGAAACTGGGGAGCACGGTACCGTCCTCTGGTTGATCTGTATCGCGGCGAAAGCCCTGATATTTTCAAAAACAGCCTGGTGATACCTGGATACGGGTTTTACTGGTTAAGTGAGGGGTAGATACCGACCCGGATCTAATCCTATCAGCTTTGTGAATAACAGGCTGCTATCCACTGATCAGTGCAGCAAGAGCCTCCGGTGAGCTTCCTGGCTGGACCTTGATGGCGACCTGCTCCTCCGATGTTGTCAGTGTTTGTGCAGTTTTTAATTGCTGTTCCAGCACAATAGCTGTTGCTTCTGACACATTTCCAGTCTGTTGGCTACGGAGTTCAACCCGGTGAAATAGCTCTTTTTTGCTTAACGGAAAATCAAGAATGATAAATGGAACATCCAGCTGATCGGCTAATTGCCTCATTGCTGTCCTTTGTTGTTGCTTGAGGAAAGTGGCATCGACAATAACGGGGAAGCCTGCCTTAATCGTATTTTCTGCCAGCTTCAGGAGCCTGATGTAGGTTTTCTGAGTGACTTGTTCCGTATAAATTCCCGCATCGATTTCTGAATGACTCTTTGACCTGGCTTCTAATCCATGTAGCCGTTTGCGCTCAATGTCGGAGAGGATGTGAACCGCACCGTACGCAGCCGCAAGTTTTTGGCAGAAAGTGCTTTTGCCAGAGCCGGAAAATCCGTGGCAGATGATCAATGGTGTTTTGCGAGGTTGGCTGTAGAAACTGGCCAGATCGAGATAACTCTGTAGCAGGCTATGATTAAGTTCTCGTTCCGTGGAACTCAGTCCCGGCTGATTAAACCGTAGACAGATCACTTTGGCCCGCACCAGCGCACGGTAACTTTTGTAATAGCCAAGTAGCGGTAACGCGGGGTAATCGCCGGTCTGTTGCAGGTAGTGGTTGAGGAATTGCCAGCTCAGTGATTTTGCACCACGGTCTTCCAGATCCATGAGTAGAAAAGCAGTATCGTTAATGGTATCAATACAGCGAAAGTTATCGTTAAACTCGATACAATCAAACAACAGCGGTTTTTCTTCGAACCAGACCATGTTGGCAAGATGGACATCACCGTGACATTCACGAATGTATCCTTGTTCTTTACGACTTGTTATCAGCGTGAGAAGGTCCTTCAGGCGAGATTGGCTCCAACTTTCCAGTTCGGTCAGTTGCTGCTGGCGGACTGGGTTGGATAGAAAGGACCGAAGCTGATCAAAATTTTCCTGTGCAGGATTCCTGATCAACTCCAATGAACCAAAATTACTGTGTATGGCGACAGGCGGGGCCTGTTGATGGATAGTGGCCAGATACTCGGCAAATTGCTTGATCATATCTACAGTGAGCTGGTTCTGCTGGAGTAACTGGTCAAGTTCATTATGTCGCGAAAAGCGTTTCATTTTAACCAGATAGTCGACGGCAGGGGTACCGCCAATCACAAAATTCTCAGGTGAACCGCCGATTGTGACAACATCAAGATAGATTTGCGGGGCAAAGCGCCGATTCAGGCGCAGTTCTTCCTGACAGTAATGATGGCGTTTGCTCAAAGTTGAAAAATCAAGAAAACCGAAATTGACCGGTTTTTTTAATTTATAGGCGAATTTACCTGCCAGGAAGACCCAGGATATATGTGTTTCAACCAGCTTAACCTCGTCAACTGGATGGTTGTAGCTGGAGGGATTGTGTAATTTTTCAATCAATGTTGTTTGGGATTTTTGCATGCCGCTTCTCCAAAATCCAAGAGCTGGGCAGTTGTTGTCTCCTCTTGAAGTCTAATCGATCGGACGCTGTTGGCAAACGTTGTGATCTATTATTTTTTATCTCCTGAAAATGAGAAATTAGCGATAGTGTGGCTCCCTTCACTTTACTCGTCAATATGACTTCTGACATTTTTGCTGTTCAGGAGGATGGCTTAGGGAGAGCATCAGGATCGAGGCCAAGGGTTCTGGCTGATTCCTCCAGCTCTTTCCAGGTGTTGGCATCAATGGGTATTCCTGACCGTTGGCGTTGCTCCATAGCTAGTCGCTCCGGGGTCCCAGCAATCATCACGGGAGCTTCAGCACCTTTGACCGGCGGCGAGCTGAGAACATAATCCGTCAGGGCATCTATTTCCTGTTTCATCCACTCAACATCGACTAGTTTGGCGGGATCGACAATGAAAGTGATCATGCTGTTGGTAATGCTGCCATTTGCTTTGTTGCCGGGCTGGATGGTTCCTCCTCCGGTCAGAGCCCCTGCCAGCATCTCGCAGAAGAAAGCGATACCGAAGCCTTTATAATCGCCAAAGGGGGTCAGTGCTCCGCGTGGCTCGTTGAATAGTGTGCTCGGGTCGGTCGTCGGTTCGCCTTCTGCACTGAGCAGGCAGCCTTCAGCAACTGGCTTCCCTTCGTTAAGGGCGACTCGGGCTTTACCTAGAGCTATCTTGCTGGTTGCCATATCGAGAAGAGCGGCGGGATGCTTTTCCGTGGCAGGCATGGCGAAGCAGATTGGATTGGTCAAAAGACGGGCTTGAGCCCCATTGTAAGCTGTGACCAGAGGAGGGTGGTCAGTGACGTTGACAAAGTGTAGCGAAATCATGCCCGCGGCTATGGTTTGTTCACCGTAGCTGCCGACCCGGCCTATGTGATGAGCATTGCGTAGGGCCATCAGCACCAGTCCGGTTTCACGGCAGCGTGCAATTGAATGCTCCATCGCTTCACGTGCAACCCTCTGGCCGAAACCACGCTGTCCGTCGAAAACAATGATTGAACCGGAGTCGCTGACCAGTTTGACCGGCGTGTTTGGCTTGAGCAATCCGGCCTGAATCGACTTGATGTAGGTTGGTATCATACCGGCACCGTGGCTGTCATGACCGGTGAGATTGGCACGGATAAGGTGGTCGGCGATGATACATGCCTCTGCGGTAGAGCTACCTGCTGCGACAAGAATTGCGGAAATGACCTTATGCAGGGATTGCTCAGAAATAATCATGCTACCCTCCTGGAATAAAGAGATGATAAAAATCCTGCATTATATTCTGTGACCGATTATAAACAAAAAAAGAGTTTTGAATCGTTTTAATTTGTCACGATTTTTCTTCAGGAAAGCTTATCATGGGGTTTTTCGATAGCTCTAAATAAAATCATGATTCATCTTGAGGTCCTTTTAATAGCTCTGGATTCAATCTGTAAGTGGACCCTATATGTTTGCTTTTCATCAACAAAGTAGAAATGTTACACTCCTGCCATGACAAATAAGCTGGAAACACAAATGCTTGATGCGCTTGAGCTGTTTTACTATGCCAACAAGTTCCGCAGCCATCTCTTTGTTATAGTACTGGAGGATTGCAGTGCTATCGATGAGTTGATGCTCGATATCCGCATGCTCAATGCAGCACATATCCGAACCCTTATTCTGCATCACCCCTGTGCCGAAGTTGCCGAGACGCTAACCCTTTGGCAGCAACGTGGTTTTTCTTTCCATCATTATCAGGGTTTGCAACCGCAACTAGTTCGGGAAGCTGAGCATTTTCCTGTCGGGCTTGATGCGGTTCCTATCTGTGAGCTGAATCTGGATGCTTATGCAGGTCCGCACGCATTATCTCAGGCAGCGTTGCAGATCGCAGAGAATATTGGCGCCGATAAGATCTTTTTCCTGGGGAGTGAAAAAGGGTTGGTGATGGGAGAAAAGTTCATCTCACACCTGCATCCTCAGGAACTGGAAAAACAGTTGCAGGCAGGAAATCGCTTCAACGTTGAAACTGAGAAGCTCAATTTATTCATGCAGGCAAGTACCCAGACCGGTATTGAGGTGATTTTGCTCAATTCTGCTACGGGTTCCCTGTTTGAAGAAATTTTCACCCATCGCGGCAGCGGTTCCCTGATGACCAGCGATTATCCCAATGTCATCCGCCAGGGGCAAAGTGGCGATCTGATGGATCTGCTGATGCTCGTTAAGCACGAAATGCTCGGTGGCTCCATCTTGCCGATCCACGAGGATTCCCTTGCCGAAAATATTTGCAATTATTTTGTTTTTACAGTCAATAATACAATTGTAGCTGCATCCACCCTAGTCGACTATGGCCATGCTGCTGAACTTGCCAAATTTTGTACCCTGCCTCGCTATCAGGGTAAAGGGCGTGCTATGCAGTTGGCCCTGAGTATGATTGAAACTGCAGCCAAACAGGAAAAGGAATACGTCTTTGCTTTAAGTATCAACAAAAAGATGTGGACTTTCTTCAAAAATCTCGGCTTCACCGAAGTGGATCGCAAAGAACTGCCGCAAGAATGGCAGGATCAATACGATTTTTCCCGCCCTTCCCGCGCCTTTCGTTTGCTGCTGTAGACAGACATATTACGCTGTTAAATTTCACTGATGCCAGCTGCGAGTTTCACCTAAATATCGCTGGTCATAATAAACAGCGGCTGGCGCAAAAACGATTCGTATTTCGGTCGTAAGCGTTCGCTGCTGTAATATTTCTCAACATCGACCACCTTCTTCTGGCCGGTGATAATGGTGATGGGAACCGTATCGTAGCTGCCATTGTGAATACTTACCAGACGCCCTGACGTTCCGGCTAGAACCAGATCCAGAGCCATGTTTCCGTATGCCATGGGAACGATGGAGTCGAGAGCGTCGGGATCGCCACTGCGTACCAGATAACCGAGGCG